>JAQBVM010000241.1 GCA_027623095.1 Verrucomicrobiota bacterium | reverse complement strand
TGTCCCCCCACCAGGAAAAATCTTCATGGTCCCAATGCGCATCAAATCCTTTGATGAGGAAGCCCTCCATGGTTCACGATATTAGCGTAGAACTCCGCTCACCCCGTTTAAGTAATCTTGTAGCGGTATGACCGCTGGCGGGCAAACTTCAGATGGAAACTTTCCACGTTCGAAAAACCTCAATTCCTCACTTTCGTGACTCAGCACAAGTTTGCCCGAGACAATCTCCGCCTCCACGATGACATCGATCCGATGGACAACATCCCCATTGTCCTGGAACGTCACAATGCGATCCTTCGGCTCGGAATAAACACCGATCATTCGTGTAATTTGGATTTCAAAACCGGTTTCTTCACGAACTTCGCGAGCGGCAGCGGCGTGAACGGATTCGCCGGGTTCAACGCCACCGCCCGGGAGGCCCCACAGACCACAGTCACTTCGTTTCTCCAACAGAACCTTGCGCTCCGCATTCAGGAGGAACACGCCCACACCCAAACGGATCCGTGTGTGTTCGTCCGCGGAACGGCATGCAAACATCCTATCCGCAATTGGATTCATTTAGCGCCTTTCAAACTGGTGCAGGTTCTTAGAAATAAATCCTTCGGCTGCGGCGAGTGACTCCGGGATCCCAATATCCAGGAACGCTCCGTCGGATTCAAGCACACGCAGGCGCACATTCGATCCAAGCAATTCCGGAAAAACGGACGTTTCGAAACTCAACGGCCTGTGCGAGGGAAACTTTTCAAGCACCGGCTCGCGAAACAGGTAAACACCCGCGTTAATGAGACCCGAACCGGGCCGTTTCTCCTCAAACCGCAACAAATCCCCCTTCGCGGTCGTCAGAATCGTGCCATACCGGGCGGCGTCTTCCATTCTCACACCCATCAGCACCCCCGAAACGCCAGTTCGACCGAGAAGTGAAACCATCGTCTCTATCGAGGCAAATGCGAGCGAATCGCCATTCAACACCAACCACGCTTTCGGCTTTGGAGAAACTGTCCTTGCCGCATTGAGAAAACCACCGGCGGTTCCCAATGGTTCCGGCTCCACCACACAGGTCACCGCCACATCGGCGACCGGTTGTTTGTCAAAGTGTGCCGCCACACTTTCCGCAAGATATCCGGTCGATATCCTAATTCGGAGGATCCCCTGGATCGCCAGATACCGGACCACCCACTCCAAAAACGGTTTGCCCAGGACCGGCGCCATCGGCTTCGGAAGATCACTCAATACAGAGCGCAACCGGGTCCCGAATCCACCGGCTAAAATCACGGCTCCAACCTGGTTTAAAGGAAGGCTCATTCCCAAACATTCGAATGCACACGGTTCGCGAACACAACTGTTATCTCGAAGCGTCTCGATCAAGCCAAAATCATCTCCGACACTTTCCGCGCCACTTCCTCTCCAATGGCCAACGACGCAGTAGCCGCTGGACTAGGAGCGTTCAGAACGTGAAGCGCGCGAGGCCGGGCGACAAAATGAAAATCATGCACCAGATCACCCTGAGGGGTCATCGCTTGCGCTCGCACGCCGGCGCCTCCGGATTCCAAATCGTCGGGGCGGATATCGGGCACAAGTTTCTGCAGAGACTCACAGAAGAGCCGCTTGCTGAACGAACGCCGAAGCTCATTCCAGCTCATGCGTTGATGTTTCTTTAAAAAATTCCAGAGACCTGGAAACGTGACCGCATCCCAAAGATCGGCCAAATTGACATCCAATTTTGTGTATCCCTCCCGCGCAAACGCCAACACTGCGTTCGGCCCGGCCTCGATTCCTCCGCCGATCAGCCGAGTAAAATGAACTCCCAAGAAAGGAAACTCCGGATCGGGCACCGGATAAATCAGGTGCCGCACCAAGTGCTGGCGCTCGGCTTTGATGCGGTAATACTCTCCTCGAAATGGAAGGATGCGGACAACCCGAGTTTCTCCTGCGAGCTCGCTTATCCGATCACTGTGAAGACCGGCGCAATTCACCAGAAACTCGGATTCGACGTCTCCCGCGCTCGTATGAAGAAGCCATCCATTGGGCGCCGTCCGAATGCCGGTCACTTTTGCCCCCGTGATGATCTTTCCACCTTCGTTTTCAATCCTTTTTTGAAGCGCGGCGCAGACCTTGGGGTAATCTACAATCCCCTCCTGAGGCACTCTCAACGCCGCAATGCCGCCCACATGCGGCTCGATCTCGATCATCTGTTCGCGATTCAGGAACTGCAGTCCTTGAAGGCCATTCTGCACGCCACGCTCGTGCAGAGCGCGCAGCCGGACGAGCTCCGCTTCATCTGTCGCAACTACCAATTTGCCGCAAACGTCGTGTGGAATGTTATTCTCCAGGCAAAACGCGATCATTTCTTGAATTCCCGATACCGCAAGTTTCGCCTTGATCGAGCCTGGCTTGTAATACAACCCCGCGTGCAACACGCCGCTGTTGTTGCCGCTTTGATGCCTGCCAACACCGGGTTCTTTTTCCAACACGGTCACCACAGTCGAAGGAGAACTTCGAATCAGCTTGAACGCAGTCGCAAGACCAACGATTCCGCCACCAATAATGGTTATACGATGACTGGACATGACTTGATTTCCCTATCCACTGAAAATCTGCGAATCAGGTCACCCCGAAAACGGGAGGGTGAGGCTCCCGCCGAACCCTCGAATCCACCGAAGAATGAGTTCGACCAAAGTCAAAGCGACAAGCGCCTTTCGATGACAGCCAACATCAGAGAAGACACGCTCAGGGAACTGAAAAAACTCTCGTCACGCACCAAATCCGGAAGCGAACCCGCGTATAACACAGGTTCGATTCTTTCTTCCGGACGGTAGTCCGAATCCTCGGTCGGTCGCGCATCTTTGGCGAAATAACACCAAAGCCGGTTCTGATACCTGCCAATGCATGGCGAAAGTGTTCCGATCAGCTCGAACGATTCCGCCACATGCCCCGTTTCTTCAAGCAGTTCCTTCCGCGCGGCTTCTTCGGGCGTCTCACCCTTTTCCACATGTCCGGAAGGAATCTCCAGCGTGACCCGTTCCGCTGCGGTGCGAAACTGCCTTACGAGAAGCAGCTCGCCCTCACGGTTTGTGGCAACGATCGATACAAAATCGTTCGTTTGAATGACATAATGCGGGTCCATGCTTCCGGCGACAGTCTTTGCGGCAACCGAGAACCACTTAGTCTCGAAAACACGCTCCTCATTCTTTGCGTTGCAACTCATTTTGTGCCGCGGACTGTATTGAGAAGCGAACGCGCGATTCAATGCTAAACTCGCTGGTCGGAATTCCCCGGTTGACGACGCGAATGATCCGGACAATCCTTTTAGGTGAATCAAAGCAACAGAGTCTTTCTTGTTTTCGCTTCGATTCTCACACTGGCGTCGTCCCCGCGAAAGGCCCACTCCGCCGAAACGGATTGCATGATGGGCCTTGAAGGTTTGGTGAGTTGGTGGCGGGCTGAGGCCAGCGTCGAGGATGCGCAAGGAACAAATCCAGGCACGCTGCGCAACGGAGCAAGCTTCCTGACTGGTAAAGTTGGTTCCGCTTTCAATTTCAACGGCTTGAACCAATACGTGGAAGTCCCCAACAGTCCCAACCTGAATCCGGCGGAAAGCTTCACCATTGAATGCTGGGTTTTTCCGCGGAGGGAGAAAGTGCAGGTCATCATGGGGAAATGGGGTTTCACGGGCGATACCCCCAATCAACGAAGCTACATTGTCGATATCCAGCCAAGCGGCGCGGTCGAGTTTTCGATCGCAAACGCGGCTCGGCAATTGGACAATCCATTCCACGTTTTCCAATCGCCCCCCAATTTGGTCCGCTTCAATGCCTGGAACCATGTGGCGGCGGTTTACGATCAACCGTTGGGCGCGCGCCGAATTTACGTGAACGGACTGAAAGCAGCCGAGCGTGTCGATGAGCCAATTAGGATTTTGAACGGAACCTCGAAAGTCGCGATCGGGGCCTGGATGCCTTCTGGTTCGACCAGCGCAGACCATCTGGACGGTCTCATCGACGAACTGGCATTCTATGACAGAGCGCTCACGGGTGGTGAATTAAGTTCCATTTTTGCGGCTGGAGCCGCAGGGAAATGCACGAATGATTCCGGTCAACGGATGCTCATTTATGACTTAGGTTCAAACTGGAGTGATACGGCAAATCCAAACGGAGTTTGGTCCTATAACGAAGGGATCAATCCGCTGCCATTCGCAGCGAGCTGGTTGGGCGGCACGAGGACTTTCGCTGCTCCCCAACCAGCTTGGGCTCGATCAGCGAACGGAACCGGTCACATTCCCGCCTGGTTTAAGAGTGCGGCGTCCGTATCGATCGCCGCCGACTGGCAGGCCGGAGATGTGGTCGTGCATTCGACCGACGTCACGAACGGGCCCGGGCAAGGGATCGCAAACGTCACGTGGACCAGCCCATTGGACGGCACGGTAGAAATCTCAGGTGCGGCCTGGCTCGGGCGGGATGTCGGGCGAGGAAATACCTGGGAACTGTACGTTCGCGATAATCGCATAACTGGTGGAATTCTTAGTTCAACCGACTTATTTACTCGAGATCGCCCTTACGATTTCGCTGCTGGGGATGCCGGACCGGATTCCCTAAGGAGTATCCCGGTGTCTATGGGAGACGTGATCAAGCTTGAAGTTGCGCGCACGGCCACGGCAGGCGAATTCTCGGTCCTCAGATTTCGAATCAATCTTACAACCGGAAAAGGCAGATCGCCCCCGCGGATTTCGAAAATTTCCGATCTGGCGACGACATGGGATCAAAACACCCCGATGGCAGAGTTTTTTGTGTCCGATGCGGAGACGCCCGCAGATGCGCTTCGCGTGTCAGCCCGTACTACCAATCCAGAGCTTGTGCCCAATTCCAGCGTTTTCATCGCTGGAATCGGCGCGAATCGCACAATCTTCATTCAACCCGTATTTGAACGGACCGGAACGGCGACAATTTCAGTTACAGTGACCGACGAATCGAACGACTCAACAACCACAAATTTCAACGTATCGATCCGCGAACCAGACAAACCTCCGAGTATCGTTTTGCAGCCCCAAAACCAGATCGGTCTGATCGGAAAAACGGTCTCCTTTCAGGTTCTGGCCGCAGGCACACCGCCGCTGGCGTATCAATGGTTGCGGGATAGCAAGCCTATTAGTGCGGCTGCGGCTGAAGTCCTCAAGCTTGTGAATATCACGACCGGCGACGTCGGAAACTATTCTGTTGTGATCACGAATTCAGCCGGGTCAACAATCAGCACCACGGCAAAACTGTCCGTGCTCAATCCTCTCGCCGAATCCGTAACAGTCACAACCTTGGCCGGTTCCGGGGTAGCCGGATATGCCGACGGCGCGGGATTAGCCGCGCAATTCAATTCCCCAAACGACGCCTCTGTTGCGCGCAACGGCTTGATCTACGTTGCGGATGCTTTCAATCATCGGATACGCCAGGTGACTCCGGACGGAGTTGTCTCGACCTTCTCCGGTTCCGGAATCTCCGGATATCTCGACGGGCCATCCAGCAGCGCCCAATTCAATACTCCCCTAGGGATTTTCGTCGATGTCGGTGGCGATGTATTCGTCGCGGACACCGAGAACAATCGGATTCGGAAAGTCAGTCCCAGCGCTTCCCGAACCGTCACCACGGTCGCCGGCAACGGACAGCCGGGTTACACGGACGGCTCGAAGGAAACAGCCAATTTCAATTTTCCAAACGATGTGGCTTTGGATTCCTTCGGCGGTATTTATGTCTCGGAGTTTAATAATCACACCATACGCAAGGTGACTCCGAACGGAACTGTTTCAACATTTGCGGGAACGGGTCTGGCTGGATACGCCGACGGTCTCGCGAAAAACGCCAGGTTCAATCGGCCGGCGGGCCTGGCGGTCAGCCAAACTGGAAACCTGTATGTTTCGGAATGGGGCAATGAACGAATTCGGAGAATTGCTCCGAACGGAGAGGTGAGCACCTTGGCGGGCGCCGGGAAAAAGGGGTTTCTGGATGGGGCTGGCGCGGCCGCCTTGTTCAACGAACCTGACGACCTGACGATCGATGCCGAAGGAAACCTCTTCGTGGTCGAACACGGCAATCACGCGGTTCGAAGAGTGACTTCCGATGGTGTAGTGACGACAGTGGCGGGCACCGGCCAAGCCGGATACGGGGATGGTTCCGGACGCGAAGCAAAGTTCTTCAGCCCGGTCGGACTTGCCATTGAAGCGGACGGAAGCCTGATTGTCGTGGATTCCGGAAATCAATTGCTGCGGCGCATCCGTTTCGCGCGGCTGCCAGTTAATTGGATCGACCTGGCCAAATTAGTTGCCGGGGAAGAACCCGTTGTGTTCAAGGACCCCGAGGGCCTGATTCAGCCATTCCGGTTTTATCGGGCAACTTCTCCTTAATTGGGTTTTCTTTTCATCACATCAAATCGTCTTACGAAATGATTGGCGCGAGTCGGATTCGAATGGCGGACATGCGTCCCCTCTCCCCGGAAGAACACGCGGCGGCGCTTAAGATCTGTGCGCAGATTCAAGGTCTCGTCAATGGGAGGAGGGACTATGCCGCCCGCCACAATTTGGCCCCATCCATCGCCACACCGGGCGCCAATTGGGCGGAAACCGCCGACAACGCCATTCACAAGCTTTACAATTTCGTGGCTCGCGGCGAATACGACGTGCTGAATCGGCTGCGGCTCTACACTCAGCCGTTCACCGGTTTTCAATTGGCTTCCATGTCGATGGTCTCCGGCGAAAGCGCGATTCCGGTTATCCCGCCTGATTTCGACGATTGCCTGGCGCGGCTCGCGCCCGTCCCCGACCACTGGGTATTTCGATATCACCTCATCACGGGGAAAGTGCCTGCCGCCATTGTTCCGGCGTTCCCGAAAATGTTTGGCGAAGTCGGATGGAACCTGAACGGCCGGCCGGTCAACCATGATGTCTATTCCTACCAGGAACGGATGAACCTCATGTTTGAGTCGGGTCTGATAACCTGGCTGACCCGGAAAGCGCAATCAGGCGAAGGAATCACGATGCTGGAAATTGGCGGCGGCTACGGTGGCCTTGCGTACGGATTGCTGAAATCGATTCCAGGCCGCGCAAAATACATAATCTGCGATATCCCCGAATCGCTCCTATTTGCCGCAATCTATCTCCAAACGGCAGTTCCCGAAGCGCGCCATTTTATCTACGACGGCGAGAATGATTTTTCATTCGATACCGAAGCCGCCTGCCAGGTTGCATACGTTCCGAATTACATGTTCGACAAAGTTGCCGCCGTCGAACTAAAATCCGATCTGGCAATCAACACTCTCTCTCTTGCCGAAATGACCGAACCACAGATTCGCTACTACGCGGAAAACGTTAGCGACATGCTCGGCCAGTCCGGCCTTTTCTTTGAGCAGAATCATGACGGACGCTGGCTCGGCCTCCTGGACTGCAAACCGATCCTGGCTCAGTATTTCCCGTGCCGCAAGCGAGTCCGCCCCCAAACAATTCCTGTGCTATCCAAAGGCACTGTCGATATTTGGTCAAACCGGCCGTTGACTGAAATCACCGGCTCGGAAGTGCGTCCCTTCGGCGGATTCTGGGATCGAACTCGACTTTTCGCTTGGCGGTGCGGTTGGTTGGTCCGCAAACCGGATTGGATGGCCAGCAAATTGCGAGTGATACTCCAGCAGCTTCTGAGTCCACGCGCGTTCCGAGTCGTGAAGAACGCTTGGAATCGATTTGGAGGCCGATTATCTTCATAGTTGCGGTGCATTAAATCCCGGACGGCGCGCAGCAGAACAGCGCTCCCGCCAGCTAGTTTCCCGACGAGGTATCGAAATACTATGCCGTAGTTTTACGACGCAGATTTCGTAGTTTCCCCCGTTGCGCGGCTTCCCTCTTTGTGGTTTGTAATTCCTAGGCCCGCCATGGTCGGCATTCCAAGCGTCGCACGGGTTGTGCCGGACGGATGCTCCGGCGGAGACTGGCCGGGAAAAAAGGAGGAGAAGTGAAACAAGAGGAGAAAGGACTTTTAATGAACCCATACGAAGATGGCGTCCGTAGATCACGATCGAGACTTCAGCCGTCGGCTACGCTCACGGATCCGATATTCCATCACTCGATCAAGAACGATCGGCGCAAATCACTCGGAGGAACCTTGAGCCATTGGTTTCCAATATCGTCTGCTGGAATCCTCGCGGCGGTATTTCTTTGCTGGCCGCCACTTGTTCCGGCAGCGGAAGCGCCGTTCTCGGACGAAGAAATAATCGAGTTCAGCCCCGTCAAGCTCCCTCCCGGTCAAATTGGGCGATACGCGGATGAGACGGATGTCGCCTCGCTAAAATGGGGCCGGTTTGCCATTCATGATCCCACCACCGCAAAACTTCTCCGCGATGGACGGAAGACACCCGAACAAAAGGCTGCCGAGGAACTTGCAATGCTCGCGATTTCTGATCCCGACGCTTATCGAACGGCGAAAGAGAAAACAGAGCGCGGCAAGAGACCCAAAACTCCGGAAGAGGAAGATTCGGACCGGCGCGCCTCGAAAGAACGCGAAGCCGTCTCGCTCGCAATGCAGGATCCCCTAAAAAGCGCCCTTGAGCTCGAGACGAAGAAGACACCCAAACAGAAGCGCCGGGAAGTTGTCGCCGCGCATGCAATTTTGTCGCCGCGCGAATTCAACGACCGCGTGGAGAAGCATAAAAATGCCGGTCTGAAACAGAAGGAAGCGGACGCGATTCTTGCGTTCAGCCAGCCAAGGGAATTTTGGAACCAGCGACTGCGTGAAAAAAAGACGGGTTCCAAGCAGCAAACTAAAGTGGAGGAGGCGGAAAATCCACCCCTAAACCCGCCGCCGGAACGCGCGAAAGGGCCGGATAAAGGTGCGACCCAAGGAGGTGGCCGATGAAAACCGCTCAGTTCTCTACTAACATCCCCGATCTCACGCTTCGCCTCCTTACAGTTGGACTCTTCCTTATGCTCGGCACAATAGTGTCGGCGTATGGCCAAGGTGATTCGCTGGCAACGGCAACACCAATCAGCATTGGAAGCAGCGTTTCAGGCGCGATCGACTTTGGAGGCAATCTGGATTACTTCTCGGTCCAGATAAGTTCCTCTGGAACATTCACAGCTTACACCACTGGAAGCACAGACACATTCGGAGACCTCTTTAACTCAGGCGGGAGCACGGTCGCCTACAACGACGACGATCCGTATCCAAATTTTCGAATTAGCGCCTTGGTCAGCGCCGGAACCTACTATGTCCGCGTGAGGCATTATTCAACAGGCGGCACAGGCAATTACACTCTGTACACAGAGTTTACGTCGAGTGGCGGCGGCGGAAGCGGGGGAGGAGGAAGTGGAGACGATCACGGTAACACAACGGGCACGGCCTCCGTGGTCAGTGCAAACAGCAGTGTCAGCGGCACGATCGATTACAACGGCGACATTGATTTTTTTCAATTGCAATTGAGTTCCTCGGGAACCCTTTCGGTCTCCACAAGTGGATATACGGACACATACGGCTACCTTTGGGACTCTGGAGGCTCCACCCTAATCTACAACGACGACAATCCATTCCCCAATTTTGCATTCACTATTTCGTTAAACCCGGGAACCTACTACGTGAAGGTAAGACACTACTCCACGGGTACCGGTGCCTATACACTTTCAACTTCGTTCAGCGGCAGCGGCGGTGGCGGTGGGGGCGGACCGGCCTCGCTAAACGAATCGCTCGATAACACAGGTCTGTCATGGTCCACCTCCGGCAATGGATCATGGTACGGACAGACCGGAACCTATTATTCCGGCGGCGACGCGGCCCAATCCCCGTGGCTCAACCATAACCAGTACACAACACTCGAGACAACGGTGACAGGACCGGGAGCGCTGAGCTTTTATTGGCGGGTCTCGTCCGAAAGCTGCTGCGATCCGGTGCGCTTTTACATTGATGGGATGCAGCAGAATCAGATCTCCGGAGAAACTGGGTGGACCTATCAGTCCTATAATCTTGCCTCTGGTTCGCACTCCCTGCGCTGGACCTACAGCACGGATGGGAGCATCCTGACCGGCTCCAACGCCGGATGGGTCGATAACGTGCAGTTCACTCCGTCCGCCGCTCCTCCTCCTCCCCCATCAACCATGTCCGACCTGATCTGGCGGCACAGGAACGCCGGCCTCAACGCGGTTTGGTTCATGAATGGTGTGAACCGGACTGAATCCCAGCCCATCCTGCCCGACATCGTCGCGGACTTGGACTGGGAAATTGTGGGTGCCGGAGACTTTAACAGCGACGGCCAATCCGATCTGGTCTGGCAACACAGAACCCTCGGATTCATCGGCATTTGGTTCATGGACGGCCGGGCTATGAGCAGTACCGCTCTGGCAAATCCGAGCCAGGCAAGCGATTTGGGGTGGCGCATCGTGGGAGTAGCCGATTTCAACATCGACGGCCATCCGGACCTCTTGTGGCAGCACGATACTTCCGGCCAAGTTGCGATTTGGCATATGGATGGGGTAAATCTGGCAAGCGCCACGTTGACCACCCCCAGCACTCCCAGTCCACAGAATTGGAAACTGATGGGAGCCGGTGACTTCAACTCCGACGGGTATCCGGATTTTCTTTGGGAACACCCCACGTGGGGAAACGTCGCGATCTGGTACATGAACGACGCCCTCTATACCGGCATGGCATACACCAGTCCTTACTCCTATGTGAGCGACATCAATTGGAAGGCGGCGGGGCTTGGAGATTTTAATCAGGACGGACATATCGACATCGCGTGGCAGCACGATTTGTACGGAATGATATCCGCTTGGCTCATGAACAATTATCTCATAATCAGTTTTCCATCCTTCAATCCGTCCACTCCCGACAACGTTGATTGGAAACTGCAAGCCGTCGGAGAAATTCAGCCTAGTCCGGTTGATTCGGACAGCGACCTCATGCCCGATGCTTGGGAGACACTCTATTTCGGAACTCTCAACCAGGCCGGTTACGGAGATTACGACGGTGACGGGGTTAATAACCTCCAGGAGTACCGAACCGAAAACGATCCTACGGCGCCGAATCTAACGCTGAAGATCAGCCGTCCACGGAACGGAACCAACATCCCTTAACGGAACCAACAACCTTCAACGACTAAAGATGACGAAAAGATCATTCATTCTGGGAAGTGCTCTCTTTATCCTGGCGGATTTCTGGACAGGGACTGCCACCGCGTCGATGATGGTGGACGACTCCAGCGACCGGGCGCTGATCGCCGGTCAAGGCACTCAAACCAGCACGCCCCTCTGGCGG
>JAQBVM010000240.1 GCA_027623095.1 Verrucomicrobiota bacterium | reverse complement strand
CACTTATAACGATTTTATAGAGCTTAACCGAGGAAAATGGAGGGACGCACTTTTCTAAATGCCCCCTCCAGGCACCCTCCTTCGGAATTTTTTTCACCCCGCCGCTTAGGCGAGGATTTGGGCAATCCGGAAGGACTTGACGACTGCTCAATCCGCGAAGATCGTTGCCGCTTACTTCCTTCCTTCCCCCGCCATTCGCAGGACGCTTACCCGCCGCGCTGGCCAAGGGTGCAGAATCCAAATCATCTTGGCGGGACAATCAGACGTGCCCCTGTCCCAAATGGCCACCAGGCATCTTTACCAATCGCTACTTCAGGCCGGAATCGAGATATACGAATATCTGCCGCAAATCCTGCACGCGAAACTTCTCATCATCGACGATACAATTTATACCGGTTCGGCGAATCTGGACCGCCGGAGTATCTACATTAACTACGAGCTTATGCTCCGGATTTCCGATCGCGAACTTGCGAACGAGGCGCGATCATTCTTCACAACAGACCTTTCGCGCTCGCGCAAAATTGAGATCGACACGTGGAAAAAGTCACGTTCGTTCTGGGGCAAACTCCTGGAACGATGGTCGTTCCTTCTTCTTACGCGTCTTGATCCATTTATTGCGCGGCGCCAATTGCGGAATCTGCGTTGATCGCGCTTGATGCCGGCTGCGTTTCCCCGCAAACCTTTGACACGTATTTCCAGGCCCGTATGCTTCGGCCCATGCGTAAAGTGAAGGTCTCTTTGGGGGACCGAAGTTATTCAATTCTGGTCGGCACGAATCTCCTTTCCCGCTTAGGTCTTGAATGCCGGAGCCGTGGACTCGGGAATCGCTGCGCCGTGGTCACCGACAAACACGTCGATGGCCTCTATCGCAAGGCAGCAACCCACTCGCTCGAATCCGCTGGAATTGAACCGTCATTTATCACGATTGAACCCGGTGAAACCGCGAAAAACCTGAAGTCCGTGAACGCTTGTTACGACCAGCTTGCGGCGCAGCGACTCGAACGTGGTTCCTTTATTGTTGCCTTGGGTGGCGGCGTGGTCGGTGACTTGGCTGGGTTTCTCGCGGCAACCTATTTGCGGGGAATCAATTTTGTGCAAGTTCCAACCACGCTCCTGGCGCATGTGGACAGTTCTGTCGGTGGCAAAGTGGGAGTGAATCTAAAAGCAGGGAAGAATTTAGTGGGCGCGTTCCATCAACCGAGCATCGTTCTCTGTGACTTGGACACACTGGATACGCTTTCAGAGCGGGAGTTTCGAGCGGGTTTGGCGGAGGTCATCAAGTACGGAATCATTTACGACGCGGCTCTCTTTCGGCAACTGGAGCGCGGACTAGACGCACTCCTTAAGCGCGAAAAAGCGCCGCTTGCGAAGGTTGTGGCCCGCTGCTGCGCGATCAAGGCGGAGGTCGTCGCTCAGGACGAAAAGGAGGGAGGACTCCGCGCCATTCTGAACTTCGGCCACACGATCGGCCACGCGCTGGAGGCAATCTCGTCCTACGGAAAATATTTGCACGGAGAAGCCATTTCTATCGGGCAGATCGCCGCAGCGAGATTGTCGCGTCGAATTCAGGGACTCTCGCAATCGGACGAAACACGGATTGAAAATCTGTTCGTCCGGGCCGGACTCCCAACACGAGTCGTGCTCGGCAAGCGGGAGCGATCAAAACTTACTGAGGCGATGCGAATGGACAAAAAGGCTCGCGACGGCGACGTGAGGTTCGTGCTTGCTGACAGGATCGGCCGGGTTCATTTCGGATTGAACGTGCCAACTGAACACATTCACAGCGTGCTGGATAGTTTGTCAGAATCCCGCCATTCCCGTTCTCGATAAGATGTGCTCCGCAACCAGAACTATCGTTTGGGAGGAACCATCAGTTTCTTCGGGAATTGGAAATAGCTCGGGTCTTGGTCAGTGTGCGTTTTGTTCGCTTTTTCAAGGTTTAGAATTCAATTGGCTCCTTGGCAACGGCGGGATAATTTCCCCCGGAGCGCGTAAAGCATCGAGCCCCGATGCCCGCTGCAGAAACCTATGATTCTTGTCATCGATAATTACGATTCGTTCACCTACAACCTGGTGCAGTATTTGGGTGAACTTGAGGTCGAGATGGAGGTCCATCGCAATGATCAGATTCTTCCGGATCGTATTCGGGAACTGAAGCCCGATCGGATTCTAATCTCTCCCGGCCCGTGCTCGCCCAGGGAATCCGGATTATCAAACGAAATCATCCGAACCTTTGGGCCGGAGATACCGATATTGGGCGTCTGCTTGGGGCATCAGTGCATCGGACACGTTTTTGGCGCGGAGGTCATCGTGAATTACCGGATGATGCACGGAAAGACATCACCGATACAGCACAACGGACGGGATCTTTTCGAAGGATTGCCGAATCCATTTTTAGCGACCCGCTACCATTCTCTTATTATCAAGCGAGAAACAATGCCGGATTGCCTCGAGATTACCGCTGAAACAGAGGAGGGAGAGATTATGGGACTCCGCCATAAAGATCTGCCAATCTGGGGTGTGCAATTTCATCCGGAAAGTATTCTCACTGAGAACGGGCGTCTCATCATGAAGAACTTCCTCAAGCTGGGACGCGCCACCGTTCCGGCTGGCCCATGAATCCCCCGCCCAAAAAGGACATCGCTTCGGATGAAACCATCGATTCAACCGCGTTCCTCGTTTTGTGCGGGAGGGTAAGACTCCTGTCGAACCCCATCTTGGCAGAATTCCAGGGTTCGGCGGAAGCCTCACCTTCCCATTTTCGGGGTATCCGTGGAAGCGCCGCCAGGTTTTGAGTGCGCCCCGCACACACCCATCAGACCGTGCTTATGCGCTTTGTTGACAATCGCAGTGATTTGAGCTGCTGCGCCTCACAGAGGCGCGCTCCGGAGCGCGGGTCTGTGACCCGCAGCATCTTCGAAATGTCAACAAACCGGATACGCATACATCAGACAAAATCCCGGCAACCGGTATATTTCTCGATCGCGTCCCGATTGAGCTTTAGCCCAAGTCCGGGGGCATCCGGTATTCGGAGCATTCCGTCGCTGTCCAAACACCAAGGTTCTTCGACGAGTTCATCGATGAACGGCGACCCCGTCAAATACTCGACGAAGTCAGTGTCTGGAAAAACCGAAGCCAACTGAAGATCCGCCGCCAACCCCACCGCAGTATTCCATCCGTGCGGTATGAATCGGATTCCGTGATTCCGAGCCATCCATGCAATCTGCCGTTCCTCGGAGATTCCACCGACTTTTGTCACATCCGGCTGCACAATGTCGAATGCGCCCGCCTCGATCCAAGGCTGGAACGATTGTCTCCGAGTGAACACCTCGCCGCCCGCAATCGGAACCGTGGCACGTCGGCGCAATTCCACATAGTCGGACATGGCATCTGGGGGAACGGGTTCCTCGAACCATGCGACACCGTAATCGGCGAGCATTTCAGCTGTGCGAAGCGCCCATTTGAAACCGTTCGGCCAAAACGCATCGCTGGCGCCCGCATCCACCATCAACCACGTGTCGCGCCCAATCGCTTCTCGAGCGGCCCGAACGATCGCTTCGTCCAAAGCTGGCCCATTTTTCCCAAACGGTCCCCAGCCAATCTTGAACGCTCGAAATCCCTGAGCCTGGATCCGCTGCAGGTGTTCCGCGAGAACCTGCGGTTGATCCATTAGGACGGAAGCATACGGTCGGACGCGATCCCGGCACCTCCCGCCGAGAAGCCGGCCCACCGGCTGTCCAGCCGCTTTCCCCGCCAAATCCCAGAGCGCGATATCGATCCCACTGATCGCATGAGTGATTGCGCCTCCACGCCCCAACCAGAATGTGTTCTGGTGCAGTTTCTCGGAAACGCGCTCCGGCTCGAGAGCGTTCTCCCCGATCACTAAAGGATCCAAGATCTTGAGCGCGGCAGAAACCAGCGCGTCATTACTGAAAACACTCCCCAGACCAACCGCGCCGGAATCTGTATGAACGGCGACGAGCGTATGAACGCAGTCCTCCGGTTTAATCTCGTTGCTCCACCCACCTTCCGGCGTGGCGCCTCGCAACCCGGCAGACCGGATCTCGCGGATCTTCATCGAGATATCCCAGGGGAAGGCGCCTGCTGGATGTTGCTGCGGTCCGCTGTCCGCCGTTATTGCGGAACAATCTTGTAGATCTTGCCCGTGGTTCCACGGAGGCTATTACTCGCGTTCGTCATGACATAGACTTCGCCATCCGCGTCTTGACCGAATGCGACAACAAACTCGCGAAGATTACCATTCGCATGCGTCGCGAGATCCAGAGGTTTCATTGTCCATGCTGGAGATTGCTGGCCCGAGCGGATGGCAACAAACAGAACTCCCTGGGCCACGACGAAGTTTCGAGACCAATCGCCAAAGATATAGCTTCCGGCAAGCGACGGGATCGCCTTGCCACGATAGACATACCCTCCCGTCACGCTCGTTCCAGATGCTTCCGGATCGCGACGGTGGCCCTTGAAATTCTTATACATAATAATCGGATCGAGGAGCGGTTCTCCATTCGCTCCGGTCTTCGGCGCTTCGCTGCGCGGATGAATCGAATCTTCCGGATTGAATCCTTCGAATCCCTCACGTAATCGCCAGCCGTAATTGCCGCCTTTGACGATGATGTTGACCTCCTCGAACCGATCCTGGCCAACTTCGGCTGCGAACAATTCGTGATTCCCGCCCCGGTCAAAGGAGATGCCCCAGGGATTGCGGTGGCCGTAGGAAAAGATCTCAGGACGTCCCTTGCCTCCCACGAACGGATTGTCGGACGGAATTCCATACGGATCACCCTTGTCCACATCGATCCGGAGAATCTTCCCGAGCAATGTCGTCACGTCTTGTCCATTGCCTCTCTCGCCATGCCCGAGACCGGCGTCGTTCGCCTGCCCTCCGTCACCAACTCCAACATAGAGGTATCCGTCCGGACCAAACGACATCCGCCCGCAATTGTGATTAAACTGAGGTTGATCGATCTGAAGCAAGACCCGCTCAGAGGCCGGATTCGCGCGGTTCGAGTTTCCCTCGAAAACACTGAACTCGGACAGATGAGCCGTGTGGTCCCATCCCTCGGGGCCGCCGCTTCGAAGCGGCGCGCTGTAAAAGACAAAGAACTTGCGGTTCTCATTGAACTTAGGGTGGAGGGCCAAGCCCAACAAACCGCGCTCGTCAAAAGCGCCGGAATTAATCCTCGCAAGCCGATCCCGAATATCCAGAAACGGGGCTTCGGATCGTTGCCCATCTTTGCCCACAGTATAGATAACGCCAATCTGATCGGCGACGAGCAAACGACCGGAACCGTCTTCGATCGGCGCCAAATCTGTGGGCGAAACATACCCTTCTGAAAAAACTTTGAGCGCAATCTTGGCCGATTCGGCGGCAAAGCACTGGCCCGAGTCACACAAAACAAAAGCTACGAACGCAACAAGGGCGAATGTGCCGCAACGGAACCGCTCAGCGGACCTGGGAATTGAATTCGACATGACACTTAAGAATTGAATTGGGAAACTTGTTTTCACGGCGGCGAGTCTAGCGGCGAAGTTTCGGATAACAAGCCCCAGGTTTACTCCGAGGTGGCTCTTGCGATGTGGCTCAATCGGGCAGTTTCTAACCGATTTTCCGCCTGTCGCAGGTTGCGCAGGATCGGCAATAATAACCGCAAAAGGATCACAACCACGAGAACTCAGCCAAAGTAATCTCTCTTTGAAATGTCAAAAAACGTTGCTCCGCACTCCAGAAAGGTTGCGTGGCTGGAATAGTTAGGCTAAATGTCCTCATGCCTTTTCGCGCGCGAATTCGCAGCTATGTTCCCTTCCTATCTCTCCCCGATGGGCGAACCCTGGTTCGCCTTTTTCTTTTTGGATGGGTTCTCTGTCTGTTGCAGACCGGTACAGGAATCCAATCCGCGACGCTCGAAGAGTATCAAACGAAGCTTTTCAAAGGGGACTATGCCTCGTGCGTCCGCCTCTGCGAGGAAGCGCTCAAGGAACGTTTTGCCGATGAGGAATGGGCGATCCAATTGGCCCGCGTGCGCATGATCCAGGGTCAGTACCCGGAGGCGCAGAACGTTGTATCCAACGCGCTCACGCGATATTACCAGAGCATTCGTGTCCGTCTGACGGCTCGAGATGTGTACCGAATGAATGGTCGCGCGCCGGAAGGAAAGCTAATGCTCGACGAGATCAACCGGCTCGTCGGCTCAAGGCGATGGGCCTACTCCGACGCCGCCAATCAGGTCGCGCTCGGGCAGGCGGCCTTATTGCTCGGAGCGGATGCGAAGCTGGTTTTGGAGAATTTCTACAATCCTGTGAAGAAAGATGAGCCAAAGTATCGCGAAACTTACTTGGCGATCGGCGAGCTGACACTCGATAAAAATGACATGCAGATGGCGGAGAGAAATTTTACTGAAGGAGTCAAGCTGTTCCCGGATGATCCGGATCTGCGTTGCGGACTCGCTCGCTCCTATGCGGGCTCGAATCGGCCCAAGATGATCGAGCAGTTGGAAACAGCCCTGGAGAAAAACGAGAAACACGCTCCAAGTTTGCTGCTGCTGGACGATCACATGATCGACGCGGAGGAATACGCGGAAGCGGAGAAATATTTGGAGAAAGTTTTCGCCGTCAACAAGGTTCATCCGGAGGCGTGGGGCTATCGGGCGGTACTGGCTCATTTGATGAGCGATTCGGACCTTGAACAAAAGGCTCTGAACACCGCGCTGCTGCATTGGAAAACCAATCCACGCGTCGCACACCTAATCGGGCGAAAACTCTCCCAAAAGTATCGCTTCGAGGAGGGGGCCGCTTACCAACGGAAAGCCGTGGAGTGGGATCCAACCTATCTGCCTGCAAAGATTCAACTCGCCCAAGATTTGTTGCGATTAGGGTATGAAGACGAGGGATGGCAACTTGCCGACGAAGTGCATCAAAAGGACGGCTACGATGTGGGCGCCTTTAATTTGGTGACGCTCCACGAAAACCTGGCTCGTTTCCAGATTCTAACCAACGAGCATTTTTCGGTTCGCATGCACGAGCGCGAAGTGGAGATTTACGGAGCCGCTGTATTAGATCTTTTGGAACGGGCGAGGATCGCTCTATGCGAGAAATACGGTTTTACGCAAACGCAAACGACGATTGTGGAGATCTTTCCCGAGCAAAAGGACTTTGCCGTGCGGACATTTGGAATGCCGGGAGGCGAAGGATATCTCGGTGTTTGTTTCGGGCGCGTGATCACCGCCAACAGTCCTGCATCTCAAACAGGGAACCCCTCAAACTGGCAAGCTGTGCTGTGGCATGAATTCTGTCACGTAGTCACCCTGAGTCTCACGCGGAACAAGATGCCGCGCTGGTTGAGCGAAGGGATTTCCGTATATGAAGAACGGCTGGCGAATCCAGCATGGGGGCAAGCGATGACACCCCGTTACCGCGAGATGATCATGGAGGGGGAATTGACCTCGGTGGGCGAATTGAGCGCCGCTTTTCTCACGCCAAAGAGCGGGCTTCATCTGCAGTTCGCCTATTACGAATCGTCGCTTGTTGTGGAGTATCTGGTTCAGGAATACGGCATCGACTCGCTCCGCCGAATTCTGCGCGACCTCGGCGAAGGCAAATCGATCAATCAAGCGATCGAGGCGTCCACCGCTCCCCTCGAGACCATTGAAAAAGGATTCCAAGCATTTGTCCAGAAGCGAGCCGGGGATCTCGGCCCCGGGCTGGAATGGAAACACCCTGATGAAACGGACTTGGCGCGGGAAGATGCCGGGTGGATGGAGAAATATCCCAAGAACTACTGGGTGCTTTTGCGGAAAGCAAAAATGATGCTTTCTGAAAAGAAATGGGAGGAGGCGAAAGTGCCGCTCAAAACGCTGATTGAAAACTACCCCGACCAAACCGGCTCGGATAGCGCCTATCTCCTTCTCGCTGCCGCGCACAGGGGATTGAACGAAACGGAGGACGAACGGCGAATGCTCGCGAAACTGGCTCTTCTGGACGCCGACGCAACGGATGCCTTTCTACGGTTAATGGAGTTGGATAGCGGGATCGGTGATTGGCAACCGGTCGCGAAGAACGCGGAGCGTTTTCTCGCTGTCAACCCGTTGCTTCCCCAGCCGCATCGTTTCCTCGGGAAAGCCAGCGAAGCGCTCAATGAAACTGGGAAGGCCATTCACTCTTACCAAACGCTGTTAAAGCTGAATCCGCCGGACCCCGCCGAAGTCCACTTCCGGCTGGCAAAACTGCTGCGCGGTGAGGGAGACCCCCAAGCTCACCGGCATGTATTGCTCGCGTTGGAGGAGGCGCCGCGATTTCGGGATGCTCATCGGCTCCTGCTTGAGATTCGGAGCCAATCAAATCATGACGTAACCCAAGGGAAAGATAAGAAGGTGGAAGCTTCGCCCGAATCAACACCATGAGATCCAGACGCGCGTTGATCATTTTCACGCTGCTTGCTCTTGTTGGCAGCAGCCTCCTTTGGGCGCAGTCTCGGTCGGGACGCAGAGGCGGCCGGCGAAGCCAAGAATCCTTTTCCGCCCGCGGGGCGGTGCCCGAGTGGAAGATCGATCCGAAATTCAAGACCGACGTCTTTACATTTGCCCGAGTCGAATACACTTCTAGCGGAGGGTACGGATGGCGCTCGAAATGGACAACCGATTACCCGGATAGCGATTTGAACTTTTCCTATCGGCTTCAGCAGGTGACCTCGCTAAAGGTAGATCCCAACGGGAAGATCGTGAAGCTGACCGACCCAGAGCTGTTCGACTTTCCGTTCATCTACATCGTCGAGCCGGGTGACATGTCGCTCACGGAGGAGGAGGTCGATGGACTGCGCCGATACCTGCTAAATGGGGGTTTTCTGATGGTGGACGATTTTTGGGGAGAATACGAATGGAACGTTTTTTATCATGAAATCAAGCGAGTGTTTCCAGATCGAGAGCCGGTCGAGCTTCCGATGGAACATCCAATCTTTCACACGGTGTTTCCGCTGAAACTTACAAAGCAGGAGCTGCAGATTCCAAATGTTCGTACCGGCACCTACAGTCAATACACGGGACAAACCTGGGAAGGAGATGGAAGAGACGTTCATCTCCGCGGGATCTTCGACGACAACGGACGAATGATGGCAATTATCTGCCATAACACGGACAATGGCGACGGATGGGAGGAAGAGGGCACCGACCCCTATTACTTTCGGGAATTCTCGGAAAAGAAAGCGTATCCTCTCGGCATCAACATCGTCTTCTATGCAATGACCCATTGACCCGAGGCTCGAAGATTCTCGCTTCTCGAAACAGAATGCACCGTGGCAGGTGGCTCCTCCGTGACGCGAATGTGAAATTTGGAAACATTGGATTGAAAAAGGATATTTGTGGAACCAGTTATTGACTCATACAAAATTGAAAAACAGACGGTCGAGCAACTCATAGCCAGCCGCTCCAAGATCGAAGCCGAGCTTTCAAAAGTCATTGTCGGCCAAAAAGAAGTTATCGAGAACCTGCTCATCGCTCTTTTTTCGGGAGGTCACTGCCTGATCACAGGCGCTCCGGGCTTGGCAAAAACGCTCCTTGTTAAATCGATTGCGCAAATATTCCACCTGAAATTCCAGCGCATTCAGTTTACGCCAGATCTCATGCCTGCCGACATCACCGGCACCGAGATCCTCCAGGAATCCGAAGACGGCCGCAAGATGGTCTTCGTCAAAGGCCCGATCTTCGCCAACATGATTCTAGCGGATGAGATCAATCGGACTCCCCCCAAGACGCAGGCTGCCCTCCTCGAAGCGATGCAAGAGCATCAAGTGACCGCGGCAGGAGTGCGCCACGTGCTGCCAGAGCCGTTCTTCGTCCTTGCGACACAAAATCCGATCGAGATGGAGGGAACTTACCCCCTTCCCGAGGCCCAGTTGGACCGATTCATGTTCAACGTGGTGATCGATTATCTGCCCGAGGACGATGAAGTCGCCGTCGTTAGGCAAACTACGATCAATCGTTCTGTATCGATCCAGCCCTTCTACAACGACCAGGATGTTTTGAGATTTCACGAGGTCGTGCGAAAAGTGCCTATCGCGGAGGAGATTATTCGCTATGCGGTCCGCGTCACCGCCGCATCGCGTCCCCGGCAAAAAGGAACACCAGACTTTGTAAATGAATGGGTCAGTTGGGGCGCCGGACTGCGCGCAGCGCAGTTCTTGGTGCTCGGGGCAAAAGCGAGAGCACTGCTGCAGGGCAGGTCGCACGCGAGACTTGAAGACATCCAGGCGCTGGCGTTTGCGGCGCTGAGACACCGTATCCTGATTAACTACCGCGCAGAAGCCGAGGGAGTCACCGTGGAGAGCGTGATCGACAAGCTTCTCAAACTTATTGATCCCGCTGAAACTATACATCCCGTGCGATAGGCCCCGAGAATGTTCGGCACTGTGACTTGACAGTCCAACCTCTTGAAGGAAATCTCGGCGCTGGTGTTTTATGCGCTTTTTGATTTTCTATGACTGCAATTACCACTCCATCCGTCCATTTACTGATTGTCGATAGCGATCCGATTGTGCTGTCGGTCCTCAACGAGCAACTCCAATCAGAAGGGTTTCAAGTTTCGACAGCGAGCACCTCAGCCGAGGGTTTGCAGTCACTCCAAGAAGGCGCGTTTTCGGTCGTCTTAGCCGCACAAGAATTGGAGGGAATGACGGGTATTGAACTGCTGGCCAAGGTCAAGGAGAGGCATGCGTCCGCGGTTCGCATTTTGAGCTCGAGCAGTTTGAGTCTCATTGAACTGTGTGAAGCGGTGAAGTCAGGCGCCGCCGATCGGTTCATCGTGAAACCATGGCTTCGTGAGGAGCTTTTGACAATTCTAAGAAACACCGCCGCGCTTCAATTTGCCAAACCGGCTGAGACGGACGAAGGATTTGAAGAAACAGGCGCGCCATCAGTTGAATCGGCGGCGGAGAACGCTCCAGAAGGAAGCCAAGGAACGATCACATCTGAAGAGGGGGAGACGCCCTCGTAAAAGTCTTTACTCGAATGCTTGCGGCATTTCATCCGAATTTGGGGAATTCCGCGGAAAGAACTATGGCTTTGTGCGAGGTCATGGGAAAGCAAATGAATTGGCCGGCTGACAAGGCTCGGAGCTTTAGGTGGGCCGGTGGACTCCACGCTATTGGTCTGATTCACATTGAGCGCGCCGTGGTCCGCAGGTGGTTACGATCGGCAGAGAAGTGTGTACCGCTACGAACTGAGTCGTGGAAGCGGTTCTGAAGCGTTCTCGAATTAGGAGGTGGAGTTGGTG
>JAQBVM010000239.1 GCA_027623095.1 Verrucomicrobiota bacterium | reverse complement strand
TTTTCGCAATTTTCGCCTTACACACGCTCACAGAAGCAACACGGCACTCAGGAGAACGCGGCAAACGGAATCGGACGCGCCCGGGACCCGCCGTCATTGGAGCTTTGCCAAGCCGCTGCTGATCTGGCTCACAACGATTGCCGCAACATTCGGATTCATCACCCTGCTGTTTCCCGGCGAGGGTGTCGATCTGTTGTGGCGTTCGCACAGTCTGGCCGAAGCCAAGCTCGACACCGACAGCCCGGATCGGTACGCGTTTGACAACGCGCTGCTATTGCGGGATTTCGACGCGTTGATTCCCGCGATGCTGGGAGTTTTAATCCTGCTGCTGCGAAGGCGGTGGGACCTCCTGTTTCCAGCGGCGCTGTTCGCCACCGTCTATTTCATCCACCTGTTTCACCGTCCGTATTGGTATTATTATTACTTGCACTTCTCCATTCCGATGGCATGGCTCGCGGCAATCGGCGCGCGGGAATTGTTTTCGATTCTGTGGCGATTTGAATTTGCGGACTTTAAGAGACCGCCATTCAAGCCGGTGTGGGTATCGCTCTTGTGGTCCGCCGCTCTTTCGCTGATCGTGGCCGGCTTGCCGGAACGCTTTAGCCGGGGGATTGCGCAGATTTCATACGCGGATGACGCGCGGCAGAATCCAATTGTCCGGCAACTGCGGGAATACCGCTGGCAAACGAAATGGGTTTTCACGGACCGGGTGATTTACGCGTTCCACGGCGGGCTGCCGGTGCCGCCCGAATTGGCCGTCATACCGGCCAAGCGCATCTGGTCCGGACAGATCACACCGGAGGAAATCGTCGCGAAATTGAAGGAATACCGCCCCGAACAAATCGTTTTGATCGGATCGAAAGTCCGTAATCCGAGCGTCGATGAATTCATCGAGAAGCATTACGTGGGAATCGGGGCGTCCGGCGAGCAACGGCACTGGGTCGCAAAGCGGATTCTTAGCGTAAGAGGGGTCAACCCATAGCATGGTTCGCTTTCGATCATTTTATACTCGATTCTAACCAGTTGCAGCAATGATCCTTAACAGCTCAGCAATTCTCATTTTGCGGAGCGCGGCTGTGTGCGAAGCATCAGCCGCAGCGCGTGGATATGCATAACCGCTTGGTGTTGTTCGGACGTGCTGCGGCTGGTCGGGACGACACAGTCCGCGCTCCGGGTCAAAATGAGAACTCCTGTTAATAGCTCCCCAGGGATCACCTGCCTTCGTGCTCCTCTCCTCAATCCGATGAAAAAAAGCAGCCGTTCAGGCGTGTCCTCATTCAGATGCGCCCTTGCGTCAAAGCGTTCGCAATCTTCTGTCGTGTGCCCTCCAGATCCTCGTTAATTTGTTGGTTCGTGAGTCCTTTTCCCAATCGCCTTTATCTGCCGCCGCTTTGCACCCAGTCGAGGGCGTTCAAGATCAAACGCTGAAATGAGGGGAGCTCGTGCGCCTTGCCATCGTGGCCGAGTGTGATTCCGACGACCCGGGCTTTCGGGTGGTTTACCACGAATACTTGCGGATACGTTTTGTTTTTGGGAATTGAGTGCGCTTCGGCCAGAGATTCGATCGGTGTGCCGGCGGCATCAGGCTCGAAATAATACAGTTCGTCGCTGATTCGGAAACTCGCCGGCACGGCTTCCATCAATGCATGGCCGGGCTTTGTAACTTTGACCTCGAATTCACCGAAACGATCATGCCCGCGCGAACCGCCGCCCGCCAACTGCCGGTTAAACTCCGGCCAGTCACTCCAATTGTACCAGAGCCCTGGATGGAGCAATACCAACCCTTTCCCGTCATTGACGTGGGCAAAGATGGCCTCGCGCACAGCTCGATCTGGAAACGCCTTGTTGGCGCTGATCATTAGAACATCGGACGATCTTACGAGATCGACTGTAAGTTCCTGCGGTTCGAAGTAACGCGCCGTGTATCGTCCGGACTCATCGAGAAACTTGCTGTCCACTTCGTTAAACCACTTCTCGTAATCGTGCGAAGCCCCGCCGCCGATGAGCAATGCTTTCACGCCGCTGCCCCATGCCACAGTGCGTTTGGGGCCGGCGGCTGTCGCCTGGACAATCTTCTTTGCCGGTCCCTCGGCTTGCTCAACCGTCAATCCAACAAATGTTGGCGCAATCTCGTTGTTGAAACTCTCCAGCTCGATTCTGTCAATCATCGCGGATTTCTTCAGGTTCTTGCTGAAGTAGCGAACTTGTCCGCTGCGAACGAGGCCCGGCACCGCTTTGGAACCCGGCACATCGAAGTTGTTTCCGCTGCCGATGTAATCCGCGATCTCAACACCATTCTTAAAGATCAATTCTTCGCTGTCGCCGCCGGCATAGCGAATTGTCGCTTTCACGACCGGTTTGTCTTTGTGGCGTTCTGCTTCCCAAGGAAACGCCCAACCGCCGATGCCTCCCAAAACATGCAACCGGTTCGCGACAAAACCAACGTTGACATCGACTTTCTTTGGATATTCTGGCGCAATTCCGAGGCGTCCCTTGAGCGTTAGCAGATTCTGTCCGGTCGGACTCTTTTGTGGACTGATGATGTCAAACGGCACATCTCCCACCTTGATGGTGCCAAATTTTCGGAGCCGCACCGTATCGCCTCGCGCCTCGCGGCTGCCGTAGGCGCCCTGGCTGGAATTTCCGTTGAACACCGGGGTGAGGTCCAAAATGCGGAACCGCCGTTCGTCGTCGCAAAGGTAAGAGATCAAGTCGCGCAAGCCTTCGGCGGCCAGGGCTTCGAATCCTTCCGGCATCAGCGAACGGCCAGTTGAAGTGCGGCTCAGAATGTTGTCCTTGGCAATCTCATACTCGGCGGTTTGATTGCGCAAGATCACCGCGGCGCTGTTCTCCCGAAGCACAATGCCGTCATAGACATTAGCGTCCTTCGTTTCGATGCTGACCGAGATGAAATTCGGCTCCACAACACGGTTGGGATCGACAATATGCACGAGCATGTCCTCGGGTCCGTGCGCGCCCATGCCGGTGAGGTCCGGCGCGAAGTCCGCTCCCTCGTTTTTGTAGCGATGGCACAATGAGCAATTGGCCATGAACGATTCCCGTCCCCTCGCGATATTGCCGATCGTCATCACCTCGGAACGGAACTGTGCAATCAGCGCCTCCTTTTCCTTCTGCTCCGGACCCTTGAGTGCTTCGAACACTCCGGCAGACTTCGCTGCCACCGCCTCGTCTGAATGATTGCGCAAACGATACTGGTTCGCCGGTCCGAGCGTTAACAAATCAATCTTTCGGCTGGCTAGCGCTTCGAGAATTCGCTGCGCCCAGTCGGCGCGACGAATCACACTGCCAAAAACTTGCTCGCGCAATTCGAACGGGACGCGATTGTACGCAGCGACCAGTTCGACGCCGGCAGCGTCGTCCCCGGTGCCTGCAAGCCCCTCAATCAGGAGTTTCTGCAATTCCACGGAACCGGAGCCGAGTAGCTTGCCTACAGCCGGAACAATGGTCGCATCCAGCTTGCGGACACCAAGCAGATTGACGGCAACTTGTCCGCGTTGCGAGTCAGGCAAGGATGCGTCGCTCAACGTCGTTTCAAGCTGGGTGATCGCCGGCCGGAGATCCTCCGCGAGCGCGCCGGCTTTGTCCCATCGCGCGATGATTGGCAAGGTCGCGCCGGGAAGCCCTGGCCGCGATGAACCCAGCAAGGACTTTAGCGCACTGGCGAGATCGTCGTTCCAGTCCGGCGCGCTGTCTGATTTCAAGTTGGCGGCCAAGGACTCCAACGCTATCTGTTTGAGCCCGTCGGTTGAGCCGTGTTGACGAACAAGAAGCCCAACGAGCTCAGCCGCGTCATTGGCATCACCTTGCGCGGCCAGCATTCGCACCGCGTGATTGACAAAGTCCGCCACTGGAACAGTGTCGATCGCCTTGAAGGCGGCGCTAATGAACAGGAGCGGATACTTCGCCGCAATACCCACCGCCGCTGATTGCAAGTAAGGACTGTTCAGCTTCGGCCACGTGTCCACCAGCACGCCCGCCGTTTCCGGCGAGTGGCCAGTGCTCTGCAACGCGATCAATGCCCACAACCGCGCGCGGTCATCCGAATCGTTCAAGGCATTGCGGACCCGGTCCGCGTCGGGCACAGAGTTCGCGTTGTCGCGTTCAGCCACGATCCGCAGGGCGTTCTTCCTCACAACCGAGTCAGGGTCGGCAATCGCCCTGCGCAGATCACTGGATTCGAGCGAATCGAGAGCGGCGAGGGTGTAGAGTGCGGCAATGCGGCTGGGTCCCTTGATGTTTGTGTCCAGCGCCAGAGTGCGCAGGGCGCCTGATTCGCCAGCGGCGCCATTCTCGCGCAGGAGCCGGGCGGCCGTATCGCGAGTCCAACCGTTCTCACTCTTGAGGGCTTTTACCCAAAGTGCGGGATCGTGCTTTTCCAAGGCGGGTCGAGAGATCGTCTTTGCCTCTTTATGCTGGACGCGCCATATACGGGCGAAATGATGATCGCGATCGGGACGGGTTGCGGCGTTGTGCGCCCCATGCGAAGGGCCGCGTGTGTCGTTGTGAATCGCGGCCTGATTGTAGAAGTCCACGACGTAAAGCGCCCCATCGGGTCCGATGCGGGCGTGGATCGGACGGAACCAAAGGTCCGATCCCGCGATGAACTCAGTGTCCTTGCGACTTGGCTCTTTGGAAGCGGCGTAGGTGACGCCGGTCTGCTTGAGAAACTCGTGATGCACCAGGCTCATGGTCGTCTCGGAACTAAAGGCGGAGCCGTTCCACTTTTCCGGCCATGCGCCGCCGTTGTAAATCGCGCACCCGGCCGAGGCGGTGAATTGTCCCACCCAGTCAATCTGCACATACGCCGGTCGTGTGTGCTTCACCAGTGGAGCAATGCCTTGGTGATCGGGCGCTACGTGCGAACCACGGATCCGTCCAACATTGCCACGAGCGAGCACGGGGTCGGGCATCACGATATGCAGGAAATGCTCGCCGCAAGTTGCGGTGGTGTAGAACAGTTCACCATCTGGCGCGAAATCGAAACCCCACGTGTTGCAGGAACCGGACACAACCTGTTCGACGGCCGAGCCGTCGGGTTTGAAGCGGATGATTCCGGCGGTCACCCGGCCAAAGTCTTTGCCTGTCGCGACGGATACCGGCTGGCCGGCGCTGTACCCGATGGCGGAGTAAATCCAGCCATCCAGGCCCCAGCGGAAATTATTGATGACCGCGTGCGTGTCGCGGTTGCCGAAGCCGGTGTAGATCGTTTCGATTTTGTCACAAACACCATCGCCATCTGTGTCCCGCAGCCAGGTAATGTCGGGCGCGTGACCAATGATAACTCCGTCTTTGTAAGGCACGAGCGAGGTCACACGCTCGATGCCACCCGAAACTCCGTGATCCTTGTCGGCAAAGATACGCTTTTTGTCCATGCGCCCATCGCCGTTCGTGTCTTCCAGCCATGAGACGCGATCGAGCGCTGCACGGTCCTCCAGTTGCCGCATGCCGTACGATGATAGGGAGTTGTGGTTCTGCCGGGCGATAGCGCGGTCCACATCCCGGATCGTGCGGCCGCCTGGATATTCGGGCGTTTCCGCGACCCACAACCGGCCAGCCGGATCCCAGTCGAGCGAGATCACCTTTTCCACAAGCGGTTCGGAGGCGACTAAACTGATTTCAAACTCGGGATGCACCTTCAGGGTTTCCATCGCGTTTTCAGGTGCTGTCGGGCCGCCCTTTGGGTACTTGAGCGAAGCCAACTCGACCGGCAGGCAAAATTCATCGACGCTTGCGCGTCTGCCAGCCCAGGCAATTCCGCGCATTAGAATCGCGCGATAGTGCGGCGTGTTGAACACGTCGTACTGGTGGCCCGGAAGGCTAACAAACGCCCGGTACGCTTGACTGCCTCCAGGTCGTGTCTTTTCATACGTCCAAATTTGCGGCGCGATGATGAAGACGCTGTGGAACGACGTCGCGAGCACGTTCACATCGGGCGCCATATCCAGGTCGTAATAGATTTCGTCGGTCCAATCGAAATTTGAGATCCCAGAGACCAATGGGTTTTCAGGCGCCACAAAATAGAGGCCGACTTCGCCCTCATACCATTTGGTCCTGCGTCCCTCCGGGAGATCCCAGCGCCAAGCGCCGCCAATGACGTCCTTCGTCCAGTTCGGATTGTCCGAACCCTGCCCGCTGACCACGCCGTCATGAATCACCACCACACCGCCGCCCCGTTGAAGAAACTTCTCGAAGTTGATCCGCTGCTCGCCCTCGATTTTCATTCCGTCTGCCGCGTAGATGATAACGACATCCGTCTCGCCAAGTTGAATAGCGGACGGGAAATTCATAGCGCCGTCCGCCTTCATGCCACGCTCATTCAGCAACGTTGTCCAATCCTTGAGGAGCCGGGGGTGATCGTGCTGGTTGGGACCATGAGTTTTTACACCGCCGCGAATGAACACCCGCAAGGGCTCAGCAGCGTTCGCAAGACAGATTGAAGCGGCGAGTATTAAGGAGGCAAGGAGATGCGTAGCTTTCATAGGTTTGTTGGCAGAGATTTCATAAAGACTAAGGCAATAGCTGGTTTCTTGGAATTGATTTATCGAGGAAGATTGCGACTCATGCAGTCTGTCTGTCGCCCCAGACGCACGGATCGAGGCCTCGGGACTTTCGCAGCGAGGTCCACGGCTCTTGCGCGCCGACATCGAAAGGATCCGTATCCTTGGCCAATGCATCGGGCAGAACAGCCGGTGATAGAATGGCGAGGAACACCAGCGGTTCGGCGTGGGGATTGAATGTGCCATGAATCGTGCCAGCCGGAATGTGCGCAATCTCGCCGGGACTGAGAATCCTGTATTCCTCACCCACCCACTGCTCCGCGCGCCCATACACCACGTGAATGATCTCTTCGCGATGAGGATGATAATGGAACGGATGGCACCATCTGGGTGCCATGTTTGCGCGGACAAGCAAGAGTTTTTCAGCTCCAACCAGCTCCGGCCGGCAGAGCCACTCGTTGTTGGTCCACGGATTGGTTTCGCGGATCGCATCGGCAATCCGAACAAAGCGGCGATCTTTCGGTTCCATGGCCGGATTATTTCTATTTGTTCGGCAATCGGCAAACCAAACCAACAGATGGTCGGCGATTCATGAAGTCTCGCAGAAGTCGTGTTCCTATGAGTCCCCCGTCCGAAAAGGACACCGCTTCGGATGAAAACATCGATTCAACTGCGTTCATCGTTTTGAGTGGGAGGGTGAGACTCCCCGTCGAACCCCATCTTGGAAGAATTCCAGGGTTCGGTGGGAGCCTCACCCTCCCATTTTCGGGGTAACCGGGTCCGATCTAAGCAATTATCCAAATCGCGAAAACGCGCGAGTTAACCAATGATCTCTTGAATCGGGGCGCCCTCTTCGATCAACCGGAGGGCGCGCCCGAGAAGTTGAATCTCCATCTTGGTATGGTCGAGCCCCAATTGACGGAGAATCGTGGCGTGCAGGTCGCTGTAATAATGGGGATTCTCCACAGCTTTGTATCCAACTTCATCGGTTGCGCCATGGACGGTGCCTCCTTTGATGCCGCCGCCGACAAGCCATGATGAGTAGCCTTTCGGATTGTGATCCCGCCCGGTCGTGTTTTGTGACCAGGGCGTCCTGCCAAACTCGCTGGTCCACACAACCAGTGTTTCATCGAGCATCCCGCGCTGTTTCAAATCCCGAATCAGGCCGGCGATCGGTTTGTCCGTGGCGCGGCAGAGCGGCGCGTGACTTTTCATGTCACCGTGAGAATCCCAGGCGCCGTTCCCTCCACCGGCATGGCAAATCTGGATGAAGCGGACACCCTTTTCGGCCAGGCGGCGTGCGAGCAAAAGTTGCTTGCCGAATTCCTCGGTTTCATTTTCCCCGATGCCGTACAGCGTTTTGACGTGATCGGGTTCCTGGGAAAAGTCCACGACTTCCGGAGTGGACAACTGCATGCGGGCGGCCAGTTCGTATGCCTTCGCGCGGGCTTGGATGTCCGAGTTGATCGCGTACCGTTCGCGGAATTCCCGGTTCATCACTTGAAGCATTTGCATGTGCCGCTCACGTTCCACTCGCGTTCCACCCAGAGGAGGGTACAAGTTTGGAATCGGCGTTTCGCCGGATTGAAACGGAGTGGCCGCCACGGTGGCTCCGAGGTAACCTCCGGTGAGCTGCACGGGCGAAGAGGGCCGCCCGATATTCACAAAGGTCGGCAGGTTCCGGTTGGCCGTACCCAACGCGTACGACACCCAACCGCCCAACGTGGGATGATCGAATTGCCGGCCTCGATGCCCGGTGCAAGTCTCGATCACGGCCGGAAAATGGTTTCCTTCATGGCACCACATCGAACGTACCACCGCGATTTCATCGATTACGCTCCCGACATGCGGAAACCAATCCGATACTGGAATTCCCGATTTTCCGTAGCGGGTGAAGGTCCGGAGGCAAGGGATGACCGGCCGTTTCATCGGCGCGAGGTTATCTCCGAATCCGACCGCATCCACGAACTTGCCCACCCACTTGTTGTCCTTCGGATCGAACGTGTCGATGTGACTAACCCCACCGCACATGAAGAGGAAAATGACGGATTTTGCTTTCGGTGCAAAGTGGGGGCCGTCGATAGCAGCCTGCATTTCTCCCGCCTCAGCCCAGAGCCCGCCCAGCGCCAAGCCAAGAAACCCACCACCGGCCTGGTGGAGAAAACGCCGGCGGGAGATGCGTCCGCATGGAAAGAAATCTGCGTCAGCGAACATAAATGAACTCATCCAGGTTAAAGAGAAGCCACGAAAGCTTTTTGAGCCGGCTCGCGTCGTATTCGAGAAAAGACAAAGCCTGATCCTTCTCAAACGGTGACGGAGGCCGGGCAACAGTGAATCGATAAACCAATTCAACCGCCTGGTCCAGATTCCCATGCGACTCCTTTTTCAGTCGAGCCGCCAATTCCGTCGATGCGGTTTCAATTTCCTCGCTGTTCATCAGGAACAAGGCTTGGGGCGCGGTCACGGTTTGCGTTCGCATTGGACAAGGCTCACGGCCATCATCGACGTCAAAGGCTTGCAGGAAATTCGGCACCACGTCGCGACTCGGGGAAAACCCCCGAATCAGATAAGCCGCGCGTTGGATCATGCTGCCAGTGCTTTCGGAAGAGCCCCGCGCCGGGCCTCCTCGGCGATTCTGGCCGGCATCGCGGATGTCGAACGACGGGCCGCCCACCGTCAATTTCAATTTGCCCGCAGCCGCATGGATCGAATCCCAGATTGGTTCGGCTTCCAGTCGTTGCAAACGGAAATGCCACAAGTCGGTATTGTTCGGGTCGATCTTGAGGTTGGCCGAAAATTCCGCTCCGACTTCGGATTCTCGCTGATAAGCCTGCGATGTCACGATCAGCCGGTGCATTTGTTTCATGCTGAAATTCTGGCACACAAACTCGGAAGCAAGCCAGTCGAGCAACTCGGGATTTGAGGGAATCCCTCCCAACGCTCCGAAATCGCTCGGTGTTTTTAACAAGCCTTCGCCAAAATGCCATTGCCACAAACGATTCACAGCCACCCGGGCGAACAGCGGATTGTCCGGAGCGGTCAACCAATCCGAAAACGCTTCTATTCTGCCCTCCCGAAAATCAAATCCTGAAGTGGCGAAAGGCCAGCCGGGCTGGACCTCGTTATCTTTCTCGGGGCGGGCGGGATCGCCACTTGTCAGGATATAGCTCTTTTCCCGCTCGCGGACTCGGTCTGCCTCCACCGTGTAGAAAACAGAGATTTCTGCTCCCCGCCGCCCGGATCGATTGCTGCCGAGGGCGCTGAGTTGTTTCTGTAATTCTTGATACCTCTTCCGGTCCGCCTCTGGCATTACTTCGGCGATCTTGTCGGAATCAATTCGCAGAATCGGAAAGTAATCATCGGCAATTTTCTGCTCTTCCACGCTGCGCTCTTTTTCCGGTTTGCGGATAATCGTTTGCACATCCGGTGGAAGCATGCGAACGCGGTCTTCGTACAGGCGCTCTTTGTATGGGCCTATCAGTTCATTCATTGGGCGTTCTATGGCCGCCCGATTCTCTTCCGCTTCCGCCTGGGCTTTTCCGGCTGCCACAAGATCAGCCGCGCTGGCGAGAGTGACCTTTCGCAGTACTAGCGGATCAAACAGCGCTTTCATTGCGTAAAAATCCCGCTGTGAGATTGGGTCATACCGGTGATCGTGGCATTTCGCGCAACCCACGGTCATTCCCATGAACCCCGTGGAGATCGTTTCCACCGCGGCCAGCGCCAAATCCTGCGGATCTCCTCCAGCTCCCCGCGCCAGAAATCCGAGGGCGAACAGATCGTCCGGGCGCGGTTCCTTGCGGGAACGGTATCCCGTTGCGGACATCTGAGTTCGTTCCGTTGAGCGATATCCCGTCAATTGGGTCCGCACGAACTGGTCGTAGGGCAGGTCGTCGTTCAGCGCGTTGATCACCCAGTCCCGCCACAAATAAATTCCCTGCGCGGCCGGCATTCGCTCATCCAAATCCGCGTATCGCAAGACGTCGAGCCAATGCCTGGCGTAACGCACCCCGTGCTGTTCGTTTTCCAAAAGCTGATCCACAACCTTTTCATAGGCATCCACCGACGCATCGGCGACGAACGCCTCCTGCTCAGCGGGTGAGGGCGGGATTCCGATCAGATCGAGGTACACACGGCGCAACAAAGTGAGTTTGTCCGCGGGCCCAACCGCCTTGAGATTTTTTGCCCGAAGAATCGAGTCGAGAAAAAGGTCGATCGGGTTTGAACCCTTGGGGTCGCCGCCTGGAAATCCAGGGCGCGATACCGGTTTCAGAGACCAACTCAGTTCCGAGTGTTCTTTGTCGGTCGGAGCCGCAGGAATGCCGATTCCAGCGAACAGGAAAGCCGTGAGGCAGATGGTCCGGAAGATGGTCCACCGTGGATTGCAGAGATTAATTGGAAACGGGGCGGTCACTGGCTATCTTTAGCGCCATTCAATCGACTCTTACAAGCCATTTAGAGCCACCCTCTCCTGAGTCCTCTCAATGAACCGGATTCGAACTTCGAACACTGAACATCCAACGTTGAACGTCCAACGATTCGTCTTTCGATCTTCGGCGTTGAACGTTGAATGTTCGGTGTTCATGGCCACAAAACGTGCGGATTTTCGGATGGAGGCTACCCATAACACTATAAAAAGAAGTCTTTGTTTTGTGCGAAGATTCTTGGGAAGTGGACCACGGAAGACACCGAATACACGGAAAAGGACCAAGTTGCAATAAGTCGGAATTCGTGTCGTCCTTCTTCCGTGAAACGAGAGAGGGCCGAAATGTTCCAGATGCACCGTCGC
>JAQBVM010000238.1 GCA_027623095.1 Verrucomicrobiota bacterium | reverse complement strand
TGTTACCACGACGCAGTAGCCTTCGGTTTTCAGGCAAGTGAACGGCTGCCTGACGGGGACTTCCACCCCACTGTGTGGTACGCATTCACAGGCGCACGACCGCGGGCTGTCCCAATCTGCAGCCTGGAATTTGGACGTTTTTACAGACTTCGCCTCCCGGAGGGAGACATGAGAATAGCCCGGCAGTTCACTGCCGGGTTCTAGAGTTCGGACATTTTTCAGACATGACGAAGGCATGAGGGAAGGGATGTGGCCGAGAATCCCAACGGGATTCCGACCCAAAGCCCTGGGTTGTCCCGAAAGCCTTCGGGGCTACCCAGGGTATGCGGACCAACACAGGGTCCAACCCCTTCGGGGTTGCGTCTGAATCCCACACGCACATATCGTTCATCTTAAATGCGGCAGTTGAAGATAACCAACCGATACCGATTGTGGCATAAGTCTCCTTTCCCGATTGTCCGCAACCCCGTTGGGGTTGTGAGGTCGGGCCTCCACATACCCAGGGTAGCTCGTTCCCCCGCCTTCGCTGCGCTACGGTGGGCGAAGTCGCAACCCTGGGCTTCGGGACGAAATCCCTTTGGGATTTTTTCGGGAAAATGTCCAAACTCCAGACTGCGGATTGTCCCAATCCGCAGCAGCGGGCTGCATGTGAGGAAAGCGTGTGGCGAAGTTGGAGGGACGGGTGAATTTGGCGCGCTGCGGTTTGAGACAAACCGCGGTCCTCTTGCTTCTTGAGATGGATATCTGGGTTATCCGAGCATTCCGAAGTACGACTCCCCGCATCGGAGGCGCGATGGAAATGAGCCCGGTGACTAAATCCCGGCTAATATCCGAGAGCCCTTCCGGGGCCGGAGGAGTGATCAGGTACGCTCATCAGACTTCGCTTTCGTGTTTTTCGTGGTTCTCTCGCCCCCTTCAAAGGACGTCCTCTCTGTATTTTGGCGGGGTAATTCTTCTTGTTCGAAGGCCCCTGAACAGCTACGTTCAAGCGCCGCTCCCAAAGAACACACTCACCTTTTGAAAATCATCACGATGAACCTAGATCGCCCGCACAAGCTGTTTGTCCGTCCCGCGTCTTCACCTGCCGGCCACAGAGGTTTTACGCTTATCGAATTGCTTGTGGTGATTGCAATTATTGCCATTCTGGCGGGAATGCTTCTGCCGGCCTTGTCCAATGCCAAGAACCGCGCGTTGAGGGTGAGCTGCACAAACAACATGCGACAACTAGGTCTTGGATTGGCCATGTATGCCAACGACGCCGACGATCGATTGCCTCCCGCGAGTTTCAATCCGGAGAAGTTCACGATTACCCCCTATATCGGCTATTTTCTTTTCAATGGCGCGGCTGGCCAACCGGCGGATTTGAATCGGCCGCACAACCTGGCGTATCTCTATCTGGCAAACCTCATCACTACCGCCAAGACATTCTATGATCCCGGTCTGCGCCATCCGGATCTGCTCGATATTCGTTTCGAGTTGAAACATTACGAAAGCGCCAAGTATCCATGGCCCAAAGCCGACGACATTCGAAACGATGTGCGAGGAAACTACATGTATTATCCGCAGACCAACAAGCTGGCAAAAGAGAATCCCATTCCCGGTGAAGAGTTCTGGTCCCTTGTCGCGGAGAAATCCACTCAATTAGTTTCCGATCGATCCATCGTCACGGACCTGATTTATACTTTTAGGACCCGTCCGCACACGACGAGCCAAAACCCAACCGGCTTGAATTCGTTGTGGGGCGACATGCATGTTTCCTTCAGCACGTCGAAGAAGGCGTTTGATCCAAGCCTTTGGGATGCGGGCGACGATCACCGAAGCGCTCAGAATCCGGGTGATAACACTAAGAAATTCCGGACGATTGTATCTCTCCTGCGTCCTTGAGAATCGATTCGCGCGCGAGCCGTATCTTGCCTGCGTCAGGGCCTTGGGCACCACCACCGGCGCTAATTCAAAGTGCGGGTGAAAATTCTCAAACCGCCGGAGGGACGCCATGCGCGACGCCCCTCCGTCATGAATTCCGAATCATCAGACTGCCGCCGGTATCATCGTGTTATACGAAATTGGCTCGACGGGCTTTCCGTCGCCCGTCGTAATCTTCCGCGTCTTTTCATCGTACATTAGAGTGAGATTGAGGCGCTCGGACATCTCCGCCAGGCAGAGAACGACGTGGGACTTGATCGCAAGGTCGATATCCGCAAGAGGCTTTTCACCACTGCGAATGCAGTCGAAGAAGTTCTTTTCAAGCCGGCCAAGGCTGGCCACCGGAAGCTCGCTGGAGAATTCTTCGGCGTCCAGTTCCTCGGCGAACGCGCGTTCGGGCTTTAACTGCACCTTGTTTTGACCTGAGGCCAGGTAGATGGTGCCGTGAAGACCACGAATCATGTCGGGCATCCCTTGCTCGTTTACAATGCTTCCCGCGACAAGGAACGTCAGCCCGTTTGGGAACTCGGATAGAAGATGTGTTGTGTCGGTAATTTCGCGGTCGATGGAAACTTTTCTTGTTCCCGTACACGTGACGCGTCGTGGGAATTGTGGATTTCCGGTTGCGAGCATAAGCGGAAGAAACTTGTGCGGGAGAAGGTTGCCTAGAATTCCCGAGTTGTAAGCGTAATATTTGTGCCAACTGAAGAAATGCTCCGGTGTGAACGGAATCCTCGGCACTTTCCCGAGCCATCGATTCCAGTTTAGATTGCCCTCGTTTGCGTCCGTATCGACCGGATAGGTCCATTCGCTTTTCGGATAGTTGTTGCGCGTGTAGGATCCCTGAGCCCAAACCAGCGGGCCGAGTTTTCCATCGCGAATCCATTCCGCAGCTTTGTGAAACATCGGATCCGCGCAGAATTGCGAGCCGACCTGGAATGTCTTGCCCGTTCGTCTTACCGTATCGTGGATTTCAAATCCCTCGTGGAGATAACGAGCCAGCGGTTTTTCCCCATAGACATGCTTGCCGGCTTCCATCGCATCGATTGCGACCTGAGCGTGCCAGACATCGTTCGTCGCGACGGTGACAGCATCGATATCCTTCCGCTCCAGTAGTTTTCGATGGTCTGGGAAGGCGTCGCTGTCTTTCAGGCCGATGTATTCTTGCGCGGCACGCAGGCGTTTTTGGAAAAGATCGGAAACAGCGGCCTGGACAATATTATTTTCTTTTGCGTAGGTTTTTTGGGATCGGACGTGTGCCATTCCCTGGCTGCCAACACCGATATGAGCGACTACAATCCGGTCGTTTGCGCCGATTACACGACCGGAAGATGGTGCCTGGTTTTGGCCATAGACGGGTGTTTTGAAAATATTCGCGGCGGAAACAGTCGCCGCGGCGGCGGTTGCTTTCTTGATAAAGCTACGCCGGTTGTCGTGATTTGGTGATCCGTTCTGCGGACTTTTTGTGTTCATAGTCGTTGTAGAGGACTGGGCTTGCATTGTTGAAATACAGGTTACCGGTTAGCTAAACTGGAATCTAGCCTTGATCTCGCCAAAACATTTGGCCGGTGTCAAGGCGGGGTTCGCAGGTCTGAAAGGTCTTTACGCGATTCGTCTGATGCGTACTAAATGAAGCAAATCAACCAAAAGGATCTCATATGCCTCAAATTACACGCCGGAGATTTGTCAAGACCATGGGTGCCGGAGGGCTTGTTGCTGCCGCACCGTTTATTTCCTCAAGAGTTCGAGGCCAATCATCTCCAAACGAAACTGTGAATCATGCGGTCGTGGGCACCGGTGGCCAAGGCTCCGGGCATTGCCGACGATTCAACAGCGCGAAGAACTGCCAACTCACCGCGGTCTGCGATTTAGATCCAGAGCGGTTGGACAAATCGGTTAAGGGATTTCCGAATGAAGCGAGAATTAAGAAATACACCGACTATCGGAAGTTGCTGGAGGATCAATCAATCGATTCAATCACCATCGCCACGTGCGATCATTGGCACACGCCGGTCGCGCTCGCGGCAATTCTGGCGGGCAAACATGTGTATGTGGAGAAACCGTGCAGTCATAATGTTCATGAGGCGAACCTGCTTGTTGACGCAGCGCGAAAGCATAACAAATGTGTGCAGCACGGCACGCAGCGTCGGAGTTCAGGAGACGACATTGCGGGAATTCAGGCCTTAAACGATGGCGTGATTGGTAAGGTGCTGGCGGCAAAAGCGATTGATCATCAATTGCGCAAACCCATCGGGCGCGCCCCTGTTTCAGATCCGCCTCCAGGCGTGAATTATGACCTGTGGCTCGGACCGGCTCCAAAGCATGCTTTCACGAAGAACCGATGGCACTACAATTGGCATTGGTTTTGGGATTACGGTTGCGGTGACCTGGCCAATGATGGAATCCATCAATTGGATGTCGCTGTCTGGGGATTTGGAGGCGGCTATCCCGACTGGGTTGTCGCCACTGGCGGACAGTATTTTTACGACGATGACCATGAAACGCCGGACACGCAAACGATCGTGTTTGAGTATTCGCGCGGGCAGATTATTTACGAGATGCGGCTCTGGACTCCATACGGTCTCGAGGGGCACGATAACGGGACGGTGTTTTATGGAACCGACGGCAAAATGGACTTTGGACGCCGCGGAGTGATCGCGACTCTCAACGATGGAGAGATCAAGACGATCACGGGATCAAGTGATAATATAACGGACAATTTCATAGCAGCGGTCCGCGCCAACGATCGATCGATGCTCAATGCGCCAATTGAGAAAGGGGCCGTTTCTGCGAATCTATGTCACTTGGGAAACATCGGTACGCGGCTTGGTGGTTTGAAGTTGCGGTATGATCCCGAAAGCCGTCGTGTCACGAATCATGCGGAAGCGAACAACCTGCTCCGAAGGGAGTATCGCAAAGGCTACGAACTCGCATTTTCCGGTGCATAGCGCGATTCGCTCGTACCCCCCGAAAACAAGTCATCCAGCCTTCTCGCCAACTTGAAGCTGAGGTTTTGATAGGACAGCAGCTTCATGAAGTCACCGTGACAAGCCGCCGCTCTCGATCTGCCGCGTACTCCAAGCAGGCACGGATGTCTCCTCTGTCAGTTCTTGGAATGGGTTCAGCAACGTCAACTGGTGGTTTGGGTGCTGACTGGTTTCTGGTTCTTCTATCGCGTAGATGGTTCCTGTGCCGCGTGTGTGGGCGGCATCCTCTGCTTTTGCGCGGAAAAAGTTCGAGAGAACCAACCTGCGCGTCCCGCTGCCGCGTTTGTTTATCGAGATTCCATCGTCGCCGGAAAGAGTCACCGAAAACAGAGAGTCCCAATTCTTGTTCTTCATCTGGGGACTGAGGGTTTTCGCCAACTCAGGACTCATTTCCTTAATGTTTAACGCGTCAAGGATTGACGATTTTCCCGCGTCGTTGCGCCCAATCAGAACGGTCAGATTTTCAAATGGGATGATGACCTCGCTCTTGTATCCCCGAAATTTCTGTAGGCTAACTTCTGTGAGTTTCATTCCGCTTCTCCTTCCTCCAAGGCTTTCATTTCCAACCCTTCAATTTCCTGGATTGTCGTGCCCGCGATTCCCTGAAGGTCGCCGTACATGCCGACGGTGGACTGCATGACGCGTTCAATCTGTGCCTCCCGCTTTGCCCATTGTTTCGAGATGGCCTTCTTTTCCTTGTCCAGGTCTTCCTTCATCGAACTGAAGGCTTCGACGATGGCTTGAACTCGATGCCGGAATCGCGGGCCGGTGAGGTATTGATAGACCAGCTCCATTTTCGTCTGCTGCCCTTCGGATGCCTGGCGCGCGGTTGCGATTTCCATGAGAGTGTGACGCATTGTCACCGCGACCGGCAGAGCCGCCTGCGGCGTCGCAACCCACACGCCTTCGACCAAGCCAAAGGTTTCAACGTCTTTGGGAAGAACCTGGCTGATGATAACGGCGATTTCCGCTTTCGCCGTCCGCTGGTCGTCGCGAAGTTTTGCCAGCCAGCCGTCGCTCCAATTCTTGGTTCGTTTGGATTCCCAAAGGATTGTTCCGCCCGACAGACCAAGGGGGCTGATTACACGCTGCAGAATGTCCCCGCCATGTTCACCTTTCGGGACCGGTTCGATTGTGTCATGCGGAAATTTTGCTTTCAGAAGCGTTTCAAGTTCAAGTTCCTGAACTTCACCTTGAAGCTGTTGCGAACCTTGCTCGGCCCGCCGTCTCAAATCCTCGATTTGCTTCTGCATGGAGGCGATCGTTTGTTCCTTCTCGGAAACTTTGAGCTTCAATTCGTCTTCCGCCTCCTTTTTCGCCTGCTGGCGGGTGGCGGCAAGCCCTTCGGAAACTCGCTTTTCAACCGTCAGGTCAAGCTCGCGTCTTGCGTCGTCAAGCTCGCGCTGCTTTTTGAGCAACTCGGCCTGCACCGTTTGAGCCTCGGCGAGCTTTACGTCCTTTTGAGTCAGGATGTCCTGAAGCTCGGCAACCTCTTTGGTCTTTTGGCTGAGGTCGTTGGCGAGGGCGAGTCTGGCTTTCCTGGCTTCATCGGCGGCGATTTTTCCGCGCTCCTCCCGCACTCGTTCCGTTACCTGGGATTCGAGTGTGTCTTTTGCCTTGGAGAGGGCTTCCTCACGCTCACGAATGGATTTTTCGCGCCCGGCAACATCGAGATCTTTCTGCGCCAAACGCTGCTCGAAGTCCTGCCTTGTGGATTCGATAAGCGGCGCCGCCAACGATTCGGTCAGCTTGATTTCGTTTTTGCACTTTGGGCAAATGATGGTTGGCTCGGGCATGGGTTTTCTAGTGTTCAGCGTTGCCGTAGAATGTTGCGACGAAGCTTGATTATCGAGCCTAAAAGAGCGAACGGATCACGATCCCGACAAATCCATCCGATAGCAGAAGTATGGCGACATCAACACGCTGACGATCACTTCCCGAATGGCGTCTTCGTGCCCCAGATGATCATGCTCGCGGAGCGATCGATAATATGCCACCAAATCGTCTTGTTCATCGGATCTCAAGGGACGCCGGTAGGCGCGCGCCGCAAACGCAAGTAGAGACTCCAAATGGCTTGGTTCCGCCGCCCGTCGCGATTCTTCCACCCACCGAATTTGCGGCGAAATGGTTCGAAAAAAATATTCGATCGCACCGATGGCTAAACTGTCGCCGGGACGCTGACGCGCTTTCGATAGATAGGCTTCAGCCAAACGATTGATCTTGGCCTCCGATGTAGAATCCTTGTCCTCGGAACGGGCAAAGTCGAATTCAGCGCCTTGCATGAATCTCGGCGGCTCCGCGCGTTCGAAGAAGATAAAGTCCTTATACTGGCGCATCGGAGCCCAAGTAATGAAATCAAGCTCCTGCCAGAGTTGCTCCAGCTCCCGCCTGCCGTGTTCGTCCAAAATCAACTCGCGGAGCGGCTCGTCGTCGCGAAAATAACCTGCCATCAGATGAAACCCCGCGCTCAGCAGCCTGCCTCGATTCTGCTCTTCCTCTTTCAGGAAAATCCGTCCTCGCTCCGAAACATAAAAGGCATCGGGAAAAATCCGGCAGAACAGCTCGAAACCACGCTCATAGTCTGTTCGCGCTGTTTCCGTCTCGGGAATATTGAGCGCTTGACTGGCCGCAGGCGGAATCGAAGGGAATACAGGGGGATTCGAATTGCCGCCGTCTGATGAAGATGCGCCCTCTGGTGGTGAAGGTGCGACCCATTGCACTTTCAAACCGCCTCCGGGATAACGCATACGATTCGTCGCGTATTGCCGGTCTTTCCACAACACGAGCGGCTGGGAACCGTTTGAGATTCCCGGAATACCCAAGTTACTAATCTCGGGCCTCAAACGAGTTCTGATTCGAATCGCGAGGTCGCGCATTTGCTCACAACCGGATCGGATAGCGCCCGCCCCCTCTTCGTTTGGCGATGGCAGCGCATGCCACATTGCTTGCAGCGCGGCAATGGGGCCAACGGCGTCCCCCTCCTGGGAAAGGACGCGCCACAACGTTAGAAGATACTTTGCGCTGACAGAGTTCTCCCGCGCGAACTCAGTCAGGGTTGCATTCGGCCTGTTGAACGCGGCTCGGTTTTGAAAGAGCCAAGCCACCCTAAAATAGTCCGCCAGATCCGTCGGCTGTTCCTTGTAGAATTCGACGATCCGTTTCACGCAATATTTGTCGCGATCCGGCTCCGTCACCATCGGGTGCGGCGCAAACACAAAACCGTTTGGTTTCAGCACGACATGCTCCGCCACCTCCCGCGCAGCCGCCAAATACTTTTGCAGCAGTCCCGGTGACATGGAAAGCGATTCCCCGGAGTTGTCGAAGCCAGCCTCATTGGCGGGATCCACCGGAAACTCGCGCGCGGGACGAATATCGAAGCCGGTTAGATCGCGGATCGTGTAATCATATTCGGAACTGCTCAGGCGCCGCGCCAGAACATCTCCCGGATCACCGGCTGTTCGCTCAGCCTCCTTGCGCAGCATCGCGTTTGCCCAGGTCGCTATCGCGTTTCGCTCGCCTGAGGTCGGTTGGAGCTTCGCATCATCGGGCGGCATCTCGGACGACGCCAGCATGTCGAGCACGGTTTTCCATTTCGCGGAATCCGCCGCCACATCCGCCGCACTCGCGTATTTTCCCAAATCGAGTTTTCCTTTTTGCTTTCCCAATCCGTGACACTCGAAGCAATAGGTTTCCAAAAACGGGCGGACTTCCTTGCCAAACCGGTCTCCCAGCGCAACGGGCGCGCTTTCATCGCCAATCAACTGGAGGGCGAACGCGGCGGCCAGCAGTACGGAACAGGTTTTTGATTTGAAATGCAGCACCGGGTAAAATCTGTACGGACGCGATCGCACGAAGTCAATTCCGGGCGTTGCCTCCAAGCCTAACCGATTTGTTGGCATTCGCATTGATTGGATGTGCTGCGCCTCACAGAGGCGCGCTCCGGAGCGCGGGCTCTGGAGTTTGGACATATTGAACGTGTAAAGCGTTGATTTTCCGTCGATCGTTCGCCGATTCCCGACGGTTGATTCAGGCGCATTTTTTTCCTCATTCAGGGCTGGACTCCACGGTTTTCTTCCTGAATGGATAGGCTCATCCGAGCGATTTCATCCTCCAAGGCCGTCGGATCGACCCGCAAACACCAAATTACTTTTCCAAAGTGAATCCCGAAGTTGCCAGCCAGTTTCCGCAACCACGCAAACAACATGCTTCGGCGGAGGCCCTCTCCCATCCTTTCTCGTTTAAACGTCAATGTACAAAACAACTGCCATTGGATGTTCGATAAGGCTAACAACTCCGGTTTCACGGCGCATTGATCCTCGATCAATATTACTTATTGGCCGTTGTGGACGCTTCCAGGTTCATCACCTGGACGATCTTTCCAGTTGGGCTTGCCACCAGGGAGGCCGACTCGAGTTTCTCGTCATTCGGTTCGAACACAAATCGCTTCCCGAGAAACTTCGAAGCGAGCGGCGACAGTTCTTCGCCCTTCGCCGTGGGTAACTGCCAACTCGCAAGCTTGCGGGCGAGTCGATGCTCGCCTTCCGCGTCTGCGGGCAGGCTATGCGGCTGAAATGCCGGGAGCAATTTAGCCCAAACAAGATCCATAACAGCCTGCATGTTGCGCACGCCGCTCGTAATTGCCACTACGGCGTCCTGTTCGGGACGCACGAGGCAGTATTGACCGAAAGCGCCATCGCCGCGGTACGCGCCGTGCCGGCATCGCCAAAACTGAAATCCGTATCCTTGATCCCAGTCGCTATTCGGGTTGCTGCCGTTCGAGGTCTGGCGCGCCGTGGCAGCCTCGACCCATTCGGCCGGTATCAATTGGCGCTGATTCCATTGGCCTTCCCGCAGCTAAAGCTGTCCCAAGCGAGCGGTGTCTTCCGTTCGAACACGCAGGCCGTATCCTCCCAGAGAAATCCCTTGCCAATTGCTGTCCCAGACAGGGTGATCGATTCCGAGCGGTTCGAACAAACGCGGACGCAAGAAGTCCAGCACACTGCTGCCGGACTGTTTCTGCACGATTGCGGAGAGCATAAATGTCGCGGCGGTGTTGTACTTGAAATGCGTTCCCGGTTTATGCGGCACCGGCTGATCGAGGAACGTTTTTGCGGAAACCGTTGCGGCGGCAGCGGAGGGTTCGTCCTGATGGCCCGTGGACATGCATAATAAGTCGCGCACGCGCATCGCCTTCAAGTTTCCGCTCGGATCGTCCGGGGCGTCATTTGGGAAACACTTCAGCACGGGATCGTCAACGCTTAGAAGGCCCTCTGCCACCGCAATTCCGACCGCTGTCGAAGTAAAGCTCTTGCTCAGCGAATAGAGTTCGTGATTGCTTTGCGCGTTGTAGGGCGTCCACCAACCCTCGGGGATGACGCGTCCGTGCCGGATCAGCATCATGCTGTTCATCGCGTCAAACTCGCGATCGGCGGCTTCGACAAAATCCAGGAGCGCTCTCGAGGAAACGCCCTGTGCCCCCGGTGCGCTGCGAGGAAGTGTTGATATCGATTGCCAGGCTCCGGTGGAACCGACGACAACGCTGAAAAAAAGCGCGATCGCATTAGCGAGGAAGGTTTTTTTCATGGTGCGATTTTGCCTGTGCCGCGGGTAAGTTGAAATCGTGAGAATTCGTGGGATGCAACCGCTGCAATTGCGAACGAATCGGGAGCTGAAATCTACTGCTTCTGGCGCGCGAGGTTTTTCGAAACGGTTTGCTCCTTCAGCCACTCGTAAATCCCAGGAGTCGCGTAGGCCGCCGACCAGGAGTTGTGCCCCACATGTTCCAGGGAAGTAAAGCGTATGCTCGTGCTCCCAGCGGCCGTAATCGCCTCGACCATCTCCTCGGAACGTTTGAACACGACTGCCGTATCCTCGCGCCCGTGAAACACCCAAATCGGGAGTGATTTCAGCTTGGAGGCATCCTCCGTTTTTCCGGCGCCGCATACTGGAATCACGGCGGCGAACTTTTCCGGATGATCCGCCGCAAGCCGCCATGAGCCGTATCCGCCCATGCTCAATCCCGTTAAATACACGCGCTCTGAATCCACACGATAGGTCTTCGAAATGTGATCCAGCAGGCCTACAAGTCCAGACTGCTGCTTTTCTTGCGACCAGCTTTCATTTCCGGGGCACTGCGGCGAGACGATGATGTACGGCAGGTCGTCGCCACGTTCGACCATTCGCGGGGGACCCCACTTTTTTACCAAACTTAGCGGACCATAGCTTTCGCCGCGGCCATGGAGAAAAAGCATGAGTGGCCATTTCTCGCTCGTCGTCTCGTAGTCGGCGGGAAGATAGAGCAGATACGGAATTGAAGTTCCGCTTGAGAGGTCCAGCTTTTGTTCAACTTGTCCTGATTCAAGCGTGATATAAGTGCGAAATAATAAAAGAAAGCTCGAAATGCCCGTCGTTATTGGG
>JAQBVM010000237.1 GCA_027623095.1 Verrucomicrobiota bacterium | reverse complement strand
GTCTGAGACACAGCCGACTCTCTCTTAACGCGGCCTCTCGGTTGTCCACAGTATTGGGTCCACCTCAGTCGAACGCCAGGCAGACGTTCGGATCAACAGGATTACTGTGGTCCTCAACCGTGGCCAGGGAAAACCCGCGCAAGACACACCAGCGTTAGAGGCAAGCTACCGCGTGCTGCCAAGTGCAAGTGAAGCAGAGTAGGCCGCATTCCATCGTGCTTGAATTGAGTGCATGTCTTCGCATATTAAAAAGAGTTGGCCGACGCGATTGCTCCTATCAATTGGTGCAATTTAGAAAGTCAGAGTTAACATGTTTCAGTTCACGGCGACAAAGAAACCGCTGAGGGATTTTTCTGGCCCTCGCAGAAATATAACGCTTTGAATCGGTTCAATTGCTTTAATTTGTCAACGAGTGCCCGTTCCTGATTAGAACTCGCGACGTTACGCACGAACGCCTTTGCGTCCACTTCGTTCAATTTAAGTACCAAATAGTTCGCGATCGCAGAAAACAAAGAAACGTTGAAATCCTTTGCCTCTTGCGAGGCCAGCACGAGCGAAATGCCATATTTTCGGCACTCTTTCGCCATGGTCGGAATCAGTTTTAACCGCGCTGCGCGGTGCGCTTCATCGAATATTACAGCGTGCGTAATACGATGCTGGATGCCCCGGCGGAACATATCTTTGTAAAGACCATAGAACACCATCGATGCGAACGCCCGTTGCAGGTGGTCATTCTGAGTGGCGTGGATACGAATGACGATTGGCTCGTCACTTTCCCACATGCTCTCCTCGGGCCCGGCTACATCAAAGAATCCGTAGTCTTGTAGTTCGTCGATCCTCCCGAGGAGAGTACGCAGGCCACGGTCTGGTTTCGGGTCAGAGCGGAGAATCTCCACGAACCTTCCAAAATGAGGCTCTGTCAACTTTGACAAATCCTGATTGTCGTCGTCCCATCCGTTTTCGATGAAACTATCTTTGATGGCCTTGCGAATTCGTTCGCCTTGGATGTCGCCAAGCTCAGGATAGATAGACACGAAGATATCTCGCAACGCTCCGGCCACATCGAGATAGGCAAGTCGCGATTGACGATCAATAACCCGTAACGGATTGAACCCCAACCCGTTAAAATCAACGAATCGCACAGATGGAACTAAATCTTGGAGTCGCTCGTCGATGTCCTGATGGTACGAAAATACTATCGGGCGAACATCAACTTCTAGCATTTGCTTACATAGATTTAAAAGAAGAGTTGTCTTCCCCATTCCCGGGAGACCCGCAACAAGAAGGTGAGGGTTGCCTTTGACAGTCAACGGCCATCTAATTTCCGAACCCGTGAACGAATCAGTTCCCAGACTGACGTGTCTCTCGTCATCGTCAATATCGATTCCGGATGGGGATAGTCCGATGTGATTTGCGAGCGATATTCCGTTTTCAATCTCCGTTTGGCTCCTAGACTGGGAACCCTCGAAACGCTCGTTCGAATGGGAGTCAGCAACCGTCTCAGTTGAGACTGTCAAGTCGTCTCCTACGTCGTCGAACGGCACAATAATGGTCTCCTGCCTAAATTCAGAGTTGGGTAATAGCCCGGGACCAAATAGAAATATTCGTGTATCCCAACCAGGAGGGGAAATCTCTTCTGGCGTAAATCCTTCGTATTCAGGACAAAACACCCACCCTCTATCTGCTTCTGCGCCATCCGCGAACGAATAATTCCCACCTCTTTCAACCATGCGATCAATCTCCGCGACGATTACTTCGTACCGGTCTTCAGCGAGGTAATGTCGATGCGCTTTGTCGGCGTAAAAACGGAGCACGCGAGCCAATTTTGCTCTTCTCACAGCCCGCAAGGAAGCGGGATTGCTTTCCTTCCAGTACCAGTCATTCCACCTTTTTCGCAATGACCGAGTTTGATTCTGTATGTGTTCTAAGACATCAATGGATCGCGCCGCGCGTAGGTGACGACGATGCTTGACTTCGACAAAGCGAAACGATAACCCTCGGCGTGGGACAACTGATACATGGATTAAATCCGGCCGTACTTTGCCTATCGGCGAATCCGACAATGGTTCATCACCATCGGTCTCTCCGCGGTTCAGCGGCGGAATCAGATCAAGGATGTCGTCTACAGGAATCAGAAAGCCTGCATCGAGTGACGTCCAGCAATTATCTTGCTCGGGTGCCAGTCGACAGTTGGCTTGGCTTAACGCTAACGCAATCAATTCCGACGTGGGTTTCTGATTAGTAAGCCGCATGGCCAGACGTCCGCTCAGAGCCTTGAGGCGCTCTAAAAGAAACTCCCCGTTTCGGCGACTGCGGCTGAGTCCCATTTGGTCGAGGGCGGCATCGAGCAGCTTTCGGACTTCTTCGAAATTGCTCGTCGAAGTGATTAATTGCAGACTCCCCATGTCTTCGCGTTCTGGCACACAATCGATCACGTAAGCATCATAGACATCTTTGTTGTCGCGGGGTGAATCAAAATAATCAATGCCTGAGTTTCGGTCAACCGTCATTACCCAGTCGCACAACCCATGCAACTCCCGCAGTCCGTCGGCCTTTTCTGCCGTTATCTCGGTTCTCAATCTTGGTGAAGAAATGTCGGTTCCCATACTCCGAGCGACGCATCGACCAATAATCTGCTGCAGCCGAATCAACCGATCGGTGTGAGCCCGGTCTGAGGGATGTTTTTCGCCGTCTGATGGCGCGAGTGGTGTACTAATCCACAACGGCGACGGAGCGTTTGTGTAATGCCTCTCTAGGAAAGACATCAGGCCATATACAAATACCGGTCGCGTATTTGGAATGTCTGGGGTACATACAACCTGCGACTCGAAAGTATCGAATGCCACGGCGATATGAGCCGCTGTCTGTGGGGCTTGTTCACTCTTACGAGCCCAACGAAGCCTCGGCAAGTTTATCCCGCCTGGCATGCGAATCGACTCCAACATCCAGCGGTCTTCAACAGCCAGCACACCTGCCCCGCTGCGGCGTTTTTCCCTTGCCTCTGCGATGAAACGCCCTGCTATTCCGCGTTGTTCCATTGATGGATAAAGCTCAAGGACGAAAGCCGGAGCGGCATTGCCGTCCGTCTCGAATGGATCTTCGTCAAAGCCGATTCGCCTATTTGACTGATGAACGACGTGGCCAAGAGACCTTGCTACTGTTAGACCATCACCGGGACGCAGAGCGTGAATATGAAGGATTTTTGAATCATCGTGGGAGTCTATGTACTTGGTGATCTCATTTCCCAGTACCTGACCGCTTTGCCTTCCCAAGGTCGGTGTCGCATCTGCAGTTTCACTTTCGCCCAACGCTCGTGACATAATCGCTACAGCAGCCTTAGGTTCTTTGTCGTGATCGAGTACCATAGCCACCGCGTGGAAACCAAGCGTGTCTGAGAAGACGAATGGACTCCCATCATCCAGCCCGGGCAGGAAAGTGGGGAACATCGATCCGTCTAGAACTGAGAACTCGTCTCGAATCTCCTTCGGTGCGGCTCCCTCTTCGAAAGCAGCATGTAATACGAGATTGTCATAGGCAGCATGCCATGCCACCCGCAACGGATGACTGGGAAGGACGATGAGGCCAATCGTCCGGCCCGAAAGGGATTGGATTTCAACCGTATTCGCCAAAGCCAACCCGGGATTTCCTTCCTCTAATAGCGCAGCCCAAGCCAACAAATATTCTTTGGTCACGGAATCAAAATCTTTAGAGTTCTCGTCGTAAATCTGGCCAACGCCACTGAAAATTGCGAATCTTGCGGCCATTCGTTTGCTAGCAGCGTTAGTCCTAGTCCACATCGACTCAGAATACTTAGGCGCCGGGAAAGGAACGAACTCCGGTTGGCCAACACGGGATCCCGAAACCCTCACTTTTACACGCCAGCGCCCGATGGAGTCTGACTGCCCTACCCATTGCGCTTCAACATCTCGAATCAATGGTGGGCGAAACACCTTAAAACTGCGATGATCGGGAGTCCGAAGCAGCACAAAATCTTTGGCATCGATAGGCAACTTCGTTACGGACGACGCAATTTCCGATACCCTGTCCCGGTCAGCCAACTCAATTAACCCTTCACTAAACGTCCGCAGTTTCTTCCCCATTCCGACCGGAGGATTAATCGACGGATTACCGAACCTAATGGTGAATTCTTCGCTTTCTTGAATTTCCACCTGGTCATTGCCAATTACCGAGACGAAGATTTTTGCACCAATCAATGCGTCATCTGGCAACATCGTAAAATCTTCATTCGTGAACCAGCACTTTTCCTCTCTCTTACCCGCGTGTGTAACTTCTCGCGAGGCAAGTTCCTCCTCCATGTCGGTCAAGATAACTACTCGGTAATCGACTGCTCCCCCTGCCAGATTATCCGGACGGGCATTCCAATGGATTTCGAGCTTGGAGTAATCGCCGTTGATTGCGGCTTCAGAATTCAAAACAAATACAGGCGGGTCTTCTGGATCCGTTTCTTCAATTAACCCGGACCATCTTGCGATTCGTCCTAATTTGGTTCTCCACGGTACAATTTCGATGCCGTGAATATCCCCCGACTCCTCAAACTGCAGCTCATTGATCCACAAATGGTTCTTGTCAGCAAGGTCAGCCAATGCCGGAAGAAGAGGCTTGGTAGCCGCCCTCTGTAGGAAACCTTCCAATTGGGTTATTTGCTCTTTCGAGGCCAAATTGAGACCGTTGATTCGCTGAGTAGGAGAAAGGCCAGCGACCGACATTCCAAAAAGGCGATCCACTACTCGACGCGAGGCGTCGAGTGCGCCGCCATCAAAATCAATTTCCGTGTCTTGTTGGATAGGCCATAATCCAAGCAGGTATAGCAGGTCGCCAGGGTTGCGTTGTTCTTCCGCAATACGCACAAAAAAATCGAACACCGCCCATGGCGAGTTACTGAACCGCTGACCATATCCCCTCGCCTTTTTGATTGCCAGGTCCGCGTTCGACCGAGTCGCACGCGATCGGCGTTTGGTCAGTTCGCTTAACGCCAGGCGTTGTCCTTGACCGAACAGTTTGGTTTCTTCCACCTCCTGCGCTGCGCTGTAAATTCCATCCATGCCGGCACCGGCCAACATCGTATCCACCAACAGCAAAACAGGCTCACCTTTTGACTCACGAATTTCAACGGCATGATCTGCTTTGAGGGTACGTGACACCGTGTCCTCTGTATCCGCAACGCGCCAAACCCGCCAACCCTCGGGGGAGAAGGTCGAATCATTGGCGAGCGCTTCAACCACATCCGGTGTGAGGCAGCGCACAAAGGCCATGGATCCTTTATTGGCTCTACCCAACACCTCTTCAAATGAACTGGAGAGAAGTTGCGAATGTAGTTCAGTCAAGGTCATTGTCATTGTCCTCCGAGGGTTGGAAGCGAGGCATAAGGCGTTTCATCGACTCGGCGTCGTTGACGCCCACAAGCAACCCAAGATCCCGCAGCCGCCTCTCTAATACAAAACGGTTTCGCCGCAAAAGTTCGTTGGATATGGTTATCCCTGACGGTGCCTGGTCTACGCAGAACCCATATCTCTTATGGATATTTTTAATGAATTGTTTGAACGACAGAGGACGATGATCTCTTTTATAGCCAGTCCCCAAGACCTGGAGGTGCACCAAATAATCCAATACCGAGTCAGTGAATACTATCGTGCGGACATCACGCCGTTTTGACCCGGTCTGCCCGACATTTCTTCGTGTAACACTCCTTTTCATTGACAGACCGTTGGGCCGATCTACTAGGAGAACAGAATCTACTAATTTGATCGTTTGAGATTGAGTGTTGCCTCGTCCCTGCAACAACGTGAGCGTTTCTGCAAATCGCAAGACGGGATTCGGCTGAGCGCTTTCGTTCGACAACACTCCGGCAGCTTCTGGATAATCTTCTTGCAACCGGTCTATCAGCTCTGCAGCCTTCCTTTCCAGTTCGTAAAAGATTGGAGCCGCTTCTGCTCTCCGCTTATAAAGTAGGTCGCCCAGCATGTTCAGCCAGTCTGTAGCATAGGGTCTGGTTTCGATGTCTAGCTTTTTAAGATTGGGGTCATACCGAGCGGTGTAGTCTAGCAATCTCAGTGACATCAAAATCATTGGGAAGCTCTCAATCCTCCGCATGAAATCGTCCATCGTTTGCTCGGCCAGCGCCCGAAGTTCGGGGTCGGTCCCATTCGAACAGTCCACAAACAGATGAGTCGGCGTCTGTTCGTGCTTTTTAGGGATTTGCCCTGTCTTTGCCCATTCGAATAGAATCTCGATAGCGCTCGTGACAATGGTCGTCAGGCCGACGGCCATACTAGATTCCAACAAGTCCACGAAGGCGTGGCGAGGAACGACTTCGGCGTAGGTACGAACGAATTTGCGGATGTCTTCAGCAAAATTTTCAGACGCCAGCTCAGAAATCGGCCTCTGGTTCGAGATTAGCTCACCCTCGCTGCCGCGCAGTTTGCCAGGCGCTGACCCCAATTGGAGCGCAAGTCGAATCATCAAGAGCTGATCAAGCCCAACGGGAGTTTTTTCATTAAAACGATCGGCAGTACGACCGGCTAAAAACCCTTCGCGAACTACCCCTTGGTAGAATGCCTTCAGAAGCACATTGTCTTCGAAGCCTTTACCGACAGCGAACCAAGTACGGTCATCCTCCTTTGTCTGCTCAACACTTCGGCCCTTTTGATTGGCTAACATGGCCACAATCATCTCCGGGACGAACCGAAGATGGGCCACCGTTTCTGGTAGATCGACCCAACTCGACATGTAATGGGCAGGCGCCACTCGCTGAACCTGCTCTTGTCTACCCAGGGCCCTACCGGAATTTTCCAGACAAAAAGAAAGCAGCAAGTCTCCGAGGATAGCTTGACCAGTTTCGTCTCGAAACCCTTTGAACCGGTCAGTCTTTGCTAGCTCGGCGGCTATGTGGTCAATTGTGGCGGATCTTCTACGTTCTCTGGGAGTACCTGTAGTAGGACCGAAGGCTTCCATGAACTTCCCCTGCCCACGGCGACGCCCGAATCGGAACATGAAAAATACCGCCGGGAGGACTGCAGTAAGGTCAAAGTTCTGAACGGATATTGGCAGAGCTTTATCGTAGTTCGCTGTCCACATTTCACGAGTCATTCCACGACCGAGCACATCGTCGACAATGGCTCTCGCAGTGTTGACTTTCCTGGTAGTAGTCATGTCTTGTCTCCTGACGTAAGCGGACTAATCACCATCCGCTGTTGCGAGTTGCCTTCCATCTGGTGTAAGTCGGTTGAAACGCGGTATATCGTTTCATCTTTCATTGGGCTCCAGGCGAGCAGTTCCGTATCATCTTCGCGAAGCAATCGTTGGATGAAAATAGACAGATGAGCAAAAGCATCGTCTGTCGACACATCCCCCAATTGGTATCCATCTGCCAATTCCAACAAGAGGTGAAAAAGTTCCGCACCCATCCGAAGGCGCTCCTCCTTGCCGTCGCGATAGCGATAAACCAAAACGGCCTGTCGATGAAGTCTCTCTACGCCCATCACATCGACAGGAAGATCAGTTTCTAGTCGGAATGCACTTAGAGGCTTCTCCACCCAAAAAGCGGTCTCAGTAGGTGTGTTAGGCGTAATACGCAACGGAACCGCTCCGGCCCGGTCGAGAGCCTGAGTTGGCAGGTCCTCAAGTCGCGATATGCCATTGCACAACCGCTGGCAAGTGTCTGCCACGTCTCTCTCGTCCAACAACGGAAGGTTACGAAACTGGGTTAGATGCCGGCCTCTTGCGAGGTCTAGATTGTCATGACCCCGTGCAACTTGTTCGATATCTTCGGCGGACCATTCGAAAAATGCCCGTCGACGGGCGGATTCCAAAGTGAGTTCGGGGTAGTGCGGAGCAGAATTGATACTGTCCGCGGCAGGCGTGCTTTGGAGATGTCGGTCGATCTGCGGATTGGCCTCCAACGCCGGGTCGAAGCGGGTGAGATCCGTAAGAACTTCACCTTGGCGTGCAGGCGAATCCGCTGAAAACACGCGATCCCAATATGGAAGTACATCGCTCAAGGAATCCGAATGATAGTCGGTACAATAGTGAACACCAAACAGGATATACACCAGAGCGGCCCGTAATTCGCGCATGGTGATGTGCGTTTCTCCTCCGAGGTGAACAGCTTGAAGTGATTCGAATAACCGTTGCCTAGCCCGCGCTCGAAGAGTTGGGTCTTCCATCGCCGGGTGGGTGTCTGGAGCAAAAAGGCGTGCCGCGCGGAATACCTCGCAACGGTCTTTCGCCGAACATGAATTGCACGGTGACCAAATTTCCGTTCCTTGATCTCCACCGTACAGCTGATCCGTCAATCGCTCCAAAAAATCGGTATTTATATCCTTTCCATCCTCAGTGATACCGCCAACGAGCGACCTCTGATTGAGATTTATGAAGCGTATGTGGGATTCCTTTGAATCGGCTTCCTGATAAAGCAACGTCGAAAGCGCCTCAGTTAGCTTCGTTTCTATCCCTCCTGAGCGTTCTTCGACAAGATTTATCCATTCCAACAGCCGACCGTCATTTATGGCTAACAAGTGCACAATATTTTGATCCGTCTGCCCGTCCTGGAACGGGTCCAGGAATTCGTCCAAAATCTCGTCAGCAGATCGATCCCGCCAAGACGCTGATCCATCTAGATTCATGCGAACCATCGGACCATTTGGGATGAGACCTTCAAGAATTCGCTCCGACGACTGATGATTCCCCAGACCAAGTTCGGTTGCAAGACGCTGGAGGAGTGAAGTCTTCCCATCGCCGGCATTTCCGCAGAGAATTACGAGTTGCACGCGGTGTTCGCGGATGTCCCGAACAAGTGTTTCCTCCAGCTTAGTTTCCACATATGTTTTTGCAGCAAACACCGTATCTAACCCGCGAGTTTCGCTGTTGCCCCAGCGTGAGCCCGGATAAGACTCCAAGACAGTCTGCAGCCAATTGATCTGCTGCTCTCCCATTTCGGGTTGGGAGTCTTCCTCCCCGACCGTGCTGTCGCTATTGGTAACTTGCGATTGATTCTGCGTCGCTTCGCTTGATGCAAAAGGTGTCCTAGATTCTTGGACGGTCAGGGCGGCGAGCGCATCCACTGCCCTAGTGAAACGAAACTGCGGATCATGGTGAGTTGCAGTGTCAAGGAATGCTGCCAGAGTCGAAAAATCTTCCCGATTCACACCTTCCCAGTTCAGACCGAGTTTTTTGTCTAGTTCACCACCGTGGCGAAACGGAATTTTCCCGAACACTACATGATAGAAACTGGCGGCTAATGCGTAGAAATCATCCGATGGAGAAGCTAATTTCGACTCTTGGTAGGTTGGTGAGCAATACTGCACCGTGGCTGGACCTGATAAGGGATCGCCTATCTTCACCACGAAGTCATAATCGGTCAGCACTAGGTCAGTCCCCGACACGATCAAATTGCGGGGACTAACATCGCCGTGTATCAGGCCGTTTCGATGGAGAATGTCCAGAGCTTCGCAGATGAATCTCAGCCACCGCAACGCTAATTCTTCGCTCGAAGCTTCCTGCTGGTCTTCCGCGAGCAAAGGAAATACTTCGGTGTAGTCAGAGAATGGTGCGCCAGAAATCCAAGTCATTAACGCGACAAACTCGTTCTCTTGCCATTCGCTAGCCACTTCGAAGATTGTGGACAATGCTGTGTGACGTAAATGAGATCGGACGAGATTATAAGCTCTCAAAACGCGTTGCCCCGATTCTCGTTCGTGAGCGACTTTCGCTACATAGGTTCCAAGTTCATCTTTTGTATCGCGATCTATCTCAACTACCTTAAAAGTTGTTCCGACACCTCCTGAACCAAGGCGTGTGAGGAAGCGATAGTCTCGGTCGCGGAATCGGATGACCTGATCTTCAGTCCAGAACCGTACCGGCGGCGCGCTCGGCGGTGGGACAGATTCCCCTAGCAATTCCGTAAGTAGGTCGTCTACATCCTTAAGATTCCCTCGCTGATTTGGCTCTTTGACTATAGGGCGGTCGAATACCTTCGTTGCCCGTTGGCTCAACAGATCGTCTCGATCATGAAAGAGTTGACGCAGGCTCGAACAAAGAGAATAGAGATCGGATCTAGAATCGGCGGCAGCCAATCCTTGTGATTGGACCTCAGGTGCGACTGTATCGATGTTTGATCCGGAAGAGACGTCGCTAGACCCGATACTTATCTCCGCAGGTAATCTGGCGTGTTCAAAGCCAGTGAGAATCGGCGAATCGTCGTGCTTGACCAAGATTGTTTTTGGAGAGAGGTTTCGATGAATCATCGGCTCTTCCTGCGCCCCTGATTGGTGTAATTCACCCAGAGCCCGAACTGCGCCACGTGCCAATGTGAGCCGACTTAACGTCGCCCATGTCGCGTCTTTGGCTCGTTTTTCGATGCTGGGCGCCGCTGGGTCAACAACCGTGAAGAAGAACATATCCCCTTCGTATCCAGGAACGTCTTGGTAGGAATCCAAAATTCGTGGCGCCCAAGCATGAAGTTGAAGGCGATGTAGCGAATCAAATTCCCTACTCGCCTTTATGGACGAGTTTCTTTCGTCATTTGCGGACAAATCATAAAGGTGCAAAATAACCCGATCACGCCTTGCGGGATGGGCTCCCTTATAGACACGATGGAACCGTTCGTCTTTGGAAGTTTGAAGCTCTAGATTTACGTACCCGGCCAAGCGTCGGATCGAACCGTCGATCGCAACTGATGTCAGCGGTTGTAAGGCATTGGCCAACAACAACACCTGCTGAGGTGATAGCACGCGCCGACCATCAAACCCAATCGTTGTTTTCCAATCACTCAGCGTGTGGAACCCGACGCCGTGTACCAATTTGGCAGAGATTCTCTTCACCTTTGAAGGATCTTGGCTGAGCAGAATCGCACCATCCACCCGGGGAAGATCTGGGACTACTTTCCGAAGGGAAGTACCGATTTTTCGGGCTTTCATGGTTAGTCGATCAGCTTCATGCTCGACGTTGGTACTATTTGAATCAACCCACTTGGCCGTCCAGTGTTTTACTTCAATCACTCGAACACCGGCTGGCCCAATAGCGATGATGTCGATCTCATCAGACTGAAATTGGTTATTAACCGAAAACGCCAAGTTCGTGAGTAGAATCCAATCTTCGTCGATGGGTTCAGACGGCAGATGAGTTTTTAGGTACTCGAAGCATTTCAGCTCACTCTCATTCGCTGCTGGCCCACAAGGAATAATAGTCGCCCGCATTCGTTAATCTCCCAGTTCTCTAAGCATTGCCGGACTAGCGTTCCGAAAGGTGCCCGAATACAACTCAAGTTATCCACTCGGCGCGATTCATTCGGTACTAACCGATTCTCAGGAAGGTCCGCTCCCTCTGTGTGGGTCGTCAAAGC
>JAQBVM010000236.1 GCA_027623095.1 Verrucomicrobiota bacterium | reverse complement strand
CGAGAGTCGTCGGCGTCCTTCTTGGCGGAAGTGCGGAGGGTGGTCTGCCCTCATTCGGAGATGCGCCCGGCCAATCCCGCATTTTCAAAAATGGTTGGACACCGGGGGGCGTCTCCTGCTAGTTTCTGCCGCGAATTCCCACATGAAACCATGACTGTATTTATCGCAGAATTGATCGGAACGATGATTCTCATCGTCCTGGGTGACGGTGTTGTGGCGAACGTGGTGCTGGCTAAAACCAAGGGCCAGAATTCGGGCTGGATCGTGATTGCAACCGGTTGGGCTCTCGCGGTCACGATCGCGGTTTATCTGGTCAATCCGATCAGTGGTGCTCATCTCAATCCTGCAGTCACAGTTGGACTCGCGGCAATCGGCAAGTTTCCCTGGGCACAGGTTCCCACATATATTCTTGCACAGCTTGCCGGTGCATTCATTGGCGCGGCGATCGTTTGGCTCGCGTATTTGCCGCACTGGAAGGAGACGACCGATCCTGGCGCCAAACTCGCCGTTTTCTGCACAGGACCCGCGATTCGTCGCCCTTCCCAAAATCTGATTCCTGAAATCATCGGCACGTTTGTGCTCGTCCTGGGTGTGCTGGCGGTTCTCTCACCCAAAAACCTCGTTCCCAATTCAGGTTTCGAAACCGGGTTCGCGCCCGTCCTGGTAGGAGTAATTGTCTGGTCGATCGGCCTGTCTCTCGGTGGCCCGACGGGCTATGCGATCAATCCCGCGCGCGACCTCGGGCCGCGGCTCGCGCACGCCCTTCTGCCGATCCACAATAAGGGAAATTCAGACTGGGGCTACGCCTGGGTGCCGATAGTCGGGCCGCTTCTCGGAGGAGTGGCCGGCGCTGTGTTTTTTAATCTGGTTTGGCCATTGTTCGAACGCTGATCATGAAATATATCCTCGCTCTCGACCAAGGAACGACGAGTTCGCGCGCAATCATCTTCGACCGCCGCGGCCGAATCAAATCCGTTGCTCAAAAGGAGTTTCCCCAGATCTTTCCGAAGCCAGGATGGGTCGAGCACAATCCGAGGGATATCTGGTCCAGCCAGGCAGGCGTGGCTCTTGAAGCGCTCGCTGGCGCCGGACTCACCTCAAAGGAAATCGAAGCAATCGGCATCACGAACCAGCGGGAAACCGCGGTAGTCTGGGATCGCGCCACCGGTGAACCTCTCTGCAACGCGATCGTGTGGCAGGACCGCCGAACCGCTTCGGCCTGCGACCGCTTGAAACGCGATGGCCATGAACCGGAGATTCAACGGAAGACCGGCCTCGTTGTGGACGCTTACTTCTCTGCCACAAAGGTTGAATGGATATTGAAGAACGTTCCGGGAGCTCGGGCAAAGGCCAAGGCTGGGCAACTCGCGTTTGGAACGGTCGATTCCTGGCTGATCTGGAATCTTACCGGCGGCCGGCTTCACGTCACCGACGTGACGAACGCTTCGCGAACAATGCTCTTCAATATCAATACACGCGATTGGGATTCCGAGCTCCTAAAGCTTTTTGGAATTCCACGTTCGATGCTCCCAGCAGTCAAGTCTTCGAGCGAGATCTATGGGGAAACAACGCTGCTGGGCAGTTCGATACCGATTGCTGGAATCGCTGGAGATCAGCAGGCGGCGTTGTTTGGCCAGGCATGCACAAAACCGGGGATGGCGAAAAACACTTACGGCACCGGTTGCTTCATGCTGCTGAACACGGGCACGAAACGAATCCCATCCAAGAACCGATTGATCACAACCATTGCCTGGGAAATCGACGGGCGAATCGAATACGCCCTGGAAGGCAGCATTTTTATCGCGGGAGCCGTTGTTCAATGGCTGCGGGACGGATTGGGAATCATTAAATCTTCCTCCGAGATTGAGGCGCTTGCCGCCAAAGCGCCCAGCTCGGAGGGAGTGTACTTCGTTCCGGCGTTCGCGGGATTGGGCGCTCCTCACTGGGACCAGTATGCGCGGGGAACCTTAATTGGCTTGACCCGGGGCACCGAAGCGCGCCACATCGCGCGTGCCGCGTTGGAAGGCATTGCTTTCCAAGTCATGGATATCTTGGCTGCGATGCAGGCCGACGCAGGAATTCGATTGAAAGAATTGCGCGTGGATGGCGGCGCATCGCAAAACGGCCTACTGCTTCAAATCCAAGCCGACCTGCTGCGAATTCCCGTTGTTCGATCGCAAGTGGCCGAGACAACCGCATTGGGAGCCGCGTATCTGGCGGGTTTGGCTGTGGGTTACTGGAGCAATCAGAATGAGATAACCTCGAAATGGAACGAAGACAGGCGATACACGCCATCCATGAAACCGGCTCTCCGAAAAACGCTTTGTGCAGGCTGGCGCAAAGCGTTGGAGCGATCGATGCGCTGGGAAACGGCGTCGTAAGCGGGCTCCAGCGTTAGTGGCCGCTATCGAACGAGCCGGAGCTTAGTACGGAAGACTATGAGACGAAAGGTCGCCAGGAGATGGATCCGAACGCCGGTTGCGCTGTGCGCGCTCAGCGTGACAGTGGCTCTCGTCTCAACCATTCTGATCGTCGGTGACAGGGGGCGAGGTCGCATGTGGACTGGCACTCTCGAAAGAAAACACGGGGACTTTTCCGGAGCGATTCAGACGTTCCAGGACATGGGGCCGGAGGCTTTGCCGATTCTCGAAAAGTTGCTTGATACCGAACCCTCGTTCGTCCGCGATTTTTATGCAGGTTCGTATGAAAAGATGCCTCTCCGGGTCCAAGAGCTGTTGCCGGAACCCTCTTTGGACGCAGTCGCAATTCGGGCAAGGGCGATTGATGTCCTTGGCAAACTTGGCGAGGATGCGAAACCGGCTATTCCGTTATTGATCAAAGCGGCGACCGACTCCGAGGCGCCAATCCGGATGGCCGCCGTCATTGCGCTCGGAAATTTGCATCGCCTGGCGTCGCCGGACACCGCGCTCGTTTTGAGCGCAGCGCTGTTTGATCCCAATCCATTTGTGCGCGAGAACGCGTGTCACGCATTGGGCAGAATCGGAGCGGATGCCAGCGATGCGATTCCAGTGTTGAGCCGGTTCGTAACAGGAGTGGATTCAAACATGAAGCTGTCGGCCATCGGCGCGCTCGGTACGATGGGGCCGGCTGCGCGTCCGGCTATGCCTCTGCTCTTGGAAGTATCGCGGACAGGATCTGAAACGGAGCGCGTGATTGCGCTTCGAGCGATCGCTGAGATTAATGGACCGCCGCCACGAGACGATCATAAATCGTCTCACTCGATGGATAATTAACGCACACTCGAAATGGAATAGTTTCATCCGATGTACTTTGATGTGTTTACTTCCCGGTTGGCGCGGATTGGTTTTGTGATTTTTGTAGGGGCCGTCACTGTCGCCGCCCAGCCGGCGCGAGTGCTTCAAGAGCCCGTTGTTCATCTGCGGAGTGGCGACAAACCGGAGTGGGATCTGTTCGCAAATCAAACGCCCGCTGGAGCGCGATTTGACCTTCGGTTTCAAGGCGAGCGAAACATCGGCCCATCATCGCTCTTCATTTATCAGGATGATGTCAAACTCGATTGGCGAATCGAGCTCAACGGACAACGCCTGGGGAGTTTGTTCCTGATGGAAGCGCCGCTTGTAAATGCTCTGGAAATACCGGAAGGCCGTCTGGTCGATGGCGAGAATCGGCTCTCGTTGATTCCGCCGCCGGGCAACGATGATATCGTTGTGGGGCCTTTTGAAATAGATAGCCGCCCGCCGTCCGAAGTTTTGTCGGAAGCGACGTTGGAAATCTTCGTCAAAGAATCCGATACCGGACAAGGGATTCCGTGCCGTATCACTGTTGTCGATCGGAAAGGCGCGCTGGCTGCTCTGAACGCGTTTACGGGCCAGACTCTTGCGGTGCGGCCTGGAGTTATCTATACGCCGAACGGCTCCGCTCGATTGGGAGTGAGGGCAGGAAATTACACTGTCTATGCCACGCGGGGTGTCGAGTACGGCCTGGCGCAACGCAAAGTTTCCGTCGAACGGGGAGAGTCTCGATCCATCATCCTTGCAATCAACCGCGAGGTGCCGACGCCGGGATTCGTGAGCAGCGACACGCATATTCATACGTTCACTTTTAGCCGGCACGGAGACGCGACGGTTGAGGAGCGTGTGGTGACGCTGGCCGGCGAAGGCATCGAGTTGCCGATTGCTACGGATCACGAGCATTTGACCGATTTCAACGGCGCGGCTGCGGCGATGGGAGTCAATACGTTCTTCACACCAGTCATCGGCTGTGAGACGACAACGGCAAAGGGGCACTTCAACTCGTTTCCTCGCCTGGTTGGGAGTGCGGTTCCGAACCCTCGCGAGACGGATTGGCCTCGCCTGATGGAATCGATTCGTTCGACTCCGGAGGTTCGCCTCGTCGTTTTGAATCATCCCCGAAACATTCATAATGGATTCCAGCCTTTTGCCCGGACAAATTTCAACGCGATTACAGGCGAGAATTATCGAGGGAAAGCTTTCAACTTCGATGCGATCGAGGTTTTAAACTCGTCCGCTCTTCAATCGGATTTGATGATCGGATTTCGCGATTGGTTTGCGCTCTTGAACTACGGTTATCGTGTGACGGCGGTCGGATCGAGCGATGTTCACGACGTGAGCCGGTACATTGTTGGCCAAGGCCGAACTTATATCCAATGCGCGGATGAGCGTCCCTCGGGGATCGATATCGAAGCCGCCTGCGAGTCGATTCGAAAGGGACGCGCTTTGGTCAGCATGGGATTGATCACGAACATTCGTGTGAATGGTGAATTCGGAGTGGGAGACTTGGCGCGCATTGAGGGCGAGTCGATGCGCGTCGAAGTGATTGTGATGGGGCCTTCGTGGGTTAGTGCCGATCGAGTGCAACTTTTCGCAGATGGCCTCTTGATTCGCGAGGAAAAAATTGAGCCGGAGAACCCGAAGCCGGCAGACGCGTCGGGTGCCTGCAATCCGGTCCAAGCGCGGATCGAGTGGGTCATTCCCAAAACAAAACATGACGTTCATCTTGTGGCCATCGCGTCCGGCCCGGCGGTTTCCGAGCCTTACTGGGCCATCCCGCGCCCTTACCAGCCAAGTTCGACCGCGTGGCAACCTCGCTTGATGGGAGCGACCAACCCGGTCTGGGCGGATGCTGACGGCGACGGCAACTTCACGTCAGCACGCGAATACGCCCGTGTGATTGTGGAGCGGTGCGAATCGAGATTGCTCGACGTCATCCCGGCGCTCAGTGGATTTGATTCCATGATCGCCGCACAGGCTGCGAGTCTGTGCCGATTGGATTTGATAACGTTACGTTCCGAGCCAGTCTCGGAAGCTTTGGCTAAGGCATCGGAGGATGTTCGGGTGGGATTTAATTCGTATGTTGGCGCACTCCCGGAACGTTAAATCTTGGTCCGCTAAGGCGGATTCCCATCGGAGACACGAGGATGCCGTGATGACCAGAATCCCAAAGAATTTGAACGAACAGTTACACAAACTGGGACTGGCGCCGCTCTTCTTTCGCCGCCAAAACAGTAGGCCTGTAGCCCGACGAATTTGAGGACACCTCACTTTTGCCGGGCATTTCGCTTTAGCTGGGAGGAAGTTAAGCTAGGGATTCCGCGCCGGTGTCGCCAATCGATAATACCGCCCGTTTTCTCGGCGATCCCGATCTGACACGGATACACTTCGATTGCTTTCGCGGGCGGGAATGTCCTCCAAAATGATCCACTTCGGGTCCGCCAATGAATCAGTGTAAAACATGGAGTAGCTCCGATTGGCAAGCGCCTCAAACGAAATCACCGTTTCGACTCCGACCCTGATTTCAGCGATGCCGAAGTAACTTCGCGAATTCCTGTGATCGGTGCCCGCGGCGTATTCTTCGGCGTTGGTAGCGCCGTCACCATCGAAATCAAGCGCGCCATCGGCGACGTCGTTTGGGTTCAGGCCAAACTCAATTTCCTTCGCGTCAGGAATGCCGTCGCCGTCCGTGTCAAGCTGGTCCAATGCATTTGGAGCGCCGGGAGTGGGAGAGTTGGGGAACGAGACTGTTACGCCCGATCCGTCCGGGAATCTGCCCTCCGATACGCCCGCCTGTTGCGCACCCAATCCCACCGAATCGACTAAGCGAACCCTCGCTCCATCGACGCTGTAAACCAGAATCGAGTCACCCGCGGCAGCAAGACTGAAGCTGGCATGATTGCGGCCGGCGCTTTGGTTGCCATCCGCCATCCATTGAATGAAACTGCCTGCGCCAATAAAGCTGAATGGGGCGGGACGAAACTTGTCCTGGCCCGCGATCGATGGATCATCGGTCAATGAAAAGGTGCTCAAATCGACGGGCTGATCGGCTGGATTGTGAACCTCGAACCAGTCGCTCCCATCAACAGGGTTTGCCAACCATTCATTCAGGCGCAATCCGGCGCTCTCCGCAAGTGGCGCCGGAGCAAGGTTGGCTGCGCCCGGGCTTGGCGCAATCAGGAGCCGCCATTCTCCGTCGCTCAGGCCAATCGATACGTTGTCGATCTGAAAACCGTATTCAATTGAATCCACTTGTTGGCCGGCCGTGTTGAACAGATAGACTCCGCCACTGTTTCCGTCGAGGCCTTCTCCAAGATTGAGCGTCTCGGGACTTGTGGATGGCGGTGTTGATGCATCGCAAGCAACAAGGAGAAACGCGCCCGGTCCCAGGATTGTGTTCGGGCTGAAAACCCATCGCCCCGGACTCCGTTGATCGGCGCTCAGGCTCATTCCGGCGAGGTTGAACGGCGTCACGCTCGCGTTGTGAAGTTCGATAAAGTCGGAGAATCCCCCGCGGACGTCCACCGAACGATTGCGCGCAAGCACTTCATTCAACGCGGGTCCATTGTATGAAGGCAAATAGTTTGCCGCGCCTGGACTGGAACTCTTCGGGAAGGTAACACCACGCGCGCTGCCGTCCGGAAGCCGCCCTTCCGAAACACCTTCGGCATGCGCGCCAGAGACCACATTCTGAATCTCTGCGCCTGTCGCATCGTAAAGGGCGATTCGCCCACCGGCTGCCGGGAGTCTCAGGTTGAGATGCCCTGGCCCGAATTGTCCGTCGGCGATCAATTGGACAAGACCCGAGGGAGCGACGAAAGACAGAGCCCTCAATTGATTGGTCGCGGCAGTTGTTCCCAAGTAAATGCCTTGAAGTGCCGCCGGCTGAGTCGCGGAGGTGTTGAACAACTCAATCCAGTCCTCGCCTCCCGGTAACGGATTGGACAACCACTCGTTGATCACAAGACTTTCCGCGGGGGCAACCGCAACCGGAACGTTCGGTGCGCTGGGAGTGGGCTCGGTTAATCGCCAAACACTGTCAATCCGCCCGACGGAATGATCGGCAATTTGAAAGCCGAACGTCACGGCATCGACGCGGTTTGTCGCTGCGTCGTAAAGAAACACGCTCTCGCCGTTTTTACTCAGTCGGAATCCCGCGCGCAATCCGGGCTTCCCACTTTCTCCGCCGTCGCACCACACAGTCAGGTAACCCGAGGGAGCAATCGTCACGCCCTGCGGAAACACGAACTTTCGCGGGTTGCCATCGTCGCTCAGACTCCAGCCCGTCAGACTCACTGCCGCCGCACTCGAATTGTGGATCTCGATCCAATCCGGAAATGCGCCGTTCAGTTCCACCGCCGCCAGATTCTCCGCCATGATTTCGTTTAAGAATACCGGGTACGTGGATCGGGATGAATTCGCGAGACCGGGTGTCCCGTAAGGCGCTGCACTGAGTTTCCAATTCGCCGGATCGTTTGGGTCGCCGGCCAAATCGATTATTTCCAAAGAAGGCCCGCCAACGTCCGGAACGGCTGGCCAGCCACCAGCGTCTCGGTATTCCACTGCCGTAACGACCGCACGGTTCTTATCAAAAAGCGTGATTCGTTCGCCGCTGTTTTTGAGACTGCCGCCAAACGCCCCGGCTGTCGAAACGCCAGGAAAACGGGCCTTCCAGTCCACGGGAGACGTGCCGGAGTTCAGCACGATTCGCCCGCCCGCCTCTATTGCCGCCCCATCCTTAAAGATGAAATCGATCCCTTTGAAATAGAAACCTCCAATGTCAATCCGCGCTTCGGAAGTGTTTTGCAGTTCAATAAACTCATACGGCGAACCGCCGGACGGGCGATGCAGTATCTCGGAGATTCGGAGCGGAACACCCAACGCTCCGACTGTAAATGTTGCCTCCGTTAAGGCGCTCCAGGTTGTCCCTTCAAGCGCGCGCGCCTTGACGTGCACTGTCGCTCCAAGCGGCACCGGACTGAGGTATGCCCGCGCGGAGGGTGATGCATCCCCGGTGAACGGAATGCGCGGATCGCTGCCGTCCAAAGTGTAGTAAACCGTGCCTCGAGGGCTCGCAATCGACAAACGAAATCCCGCCGGAACGCGTCCACCGAACTGGCTGAATGCCGGCGCTTCGATGGGGGCGAGCAAATCGTATGGACGCATCTGCCGAAAGAAAATGGGCTCGCGATCCCGCGCCCATCGGAGGATCGCCGTATCCATCGTGCGAATGAGCGGCCGCAATTCATCGCGCAATTGGTTGAAACGATTCGTGATATTCCCGCCGGTGAGGGCCCCTCCGTTAAAGAAGTGTTTTTGCACCCGATCGGCCCACAAAAGACGGAACTCGGGACTCGTGCGTAGCCGGGTGTACATGCGCGCGATTTCGGAATTGTTGACGCTTCCGAGGCCCGAATCGTTCGGACCGCCGCCCGTTTCGGTAAAGCTGTTGATGTTCACCGTGCGGGAATAGATTCCCATGCCCCACTCCGCGTCCCAGACAATGAACCGCCAGGGGCCGTCGCTGCTTCGATCCTTTCCAGCGCGCCAGTTGTTCGGCGGCCAATCGCCCATCGCGGAATAGGCGTTGAGCAGGCAGTAATCGACAAAATTCGTGAGATCGAGAAGGCGCGAGACGTTCGCATAGACCGATGGGTTTGTGACGAGCTGCCTTGAAACATAGTTCGCGACAGACTGAAAATTCGCGCGATTGCCATCAACCACACCGTCCGCCCCGGCGCTTTCCGCGAACGAAGGACTGACAACATCCCACTTGTCTCCGCCTCCCAAATGCTCCTGCATGAATTCCTCGTGAATCCGCTCGCATGGGTTGTACCACGGCGAGCTTGCGTTGTACACGCCGTTGACGAAGAGGACGGCCAAAGTGCCGTGCGATGCAATTTGCCCCATGTCGCTAGAAAGCCGGCGATGAATCTCGTCCCGAATGAAAGGATTGCCCTGCTCGTTGAAACCGGCCCGCAAAACGATCTGATCAAAGCGCCGGACACTCGTGAGTGGGAAGAGCGGATATTCCAATCGCCCCGGACCATAGTCGCCCCGAAAATAGAGAGTGAACGAAACTTTGCTGGACCGCGTGATCCGCGGGCGGTTGTAGTCGCTCCCATGCACGCGAATTCCGCAGTCGATCTGGAAACCGGAGTTGTCGTCGGGACGAATCCACTCCACCGACACAGGGCGTTCCCAAGCCAGACCGTGCTGGGATGGGTTATGGTATTGGTCTTGTTGTCCACGATTCGGCGCCCATGGTCCGCTGTTATAGTTTCCTCCGTTGATGCCAAGAATACCGGTGCGGCCGTACAAGTTATTTGTAGCCGTCACAATCGAAATAACCGGAAGCGAACGAACATTCTCGGGAATATTGAAGAGATAGCTTTGCGTCGTTGTTTTCGAAGGGAGGAAGTTTTCCTTAAAAGCAGCGGCGCGGAACAATGTCGTTTTCGAAATGCGCAGTGAGAATGGAAACGGCGGGCTGTTCGCATCAGGTTCCGAACCGTCCGTTGTGTAGCGGATTACGGCGCCCGGGGTTTCGCTCGATACAGTCAGATCGAACGGAGTCGCGAAATGTCCTCGGTTCACATTCGCGCGCACGGGCGCACATGCTCCCACAATGGTGCTGAAGCCGTTGGGACGCGCCGGCGTCGGGACCGCGAAGTACCGCGAAGAACCCGCCGAATCGATTCCGTACGAGATGTCATTGCGTTGCTCTGGGTAGGGAGTAAATCCGCTCGCCAGAACGCGGGTGGAATCCGGTGTGTAGAGCCCCAAATGTTCGCCCGCGCTGGCGAGCTTGAAGTTTGTGTGAAGCACGGACTGGTTCTCGGCCGCGGCGCGATCCTTTCCGGACGCAAATATCACCAAGTATTCATTCGGTTCAAGGATGCGAGCGGGGAATCTCCACAATCCCGGCAGATCTGGATCGTCACTGAGCGACCAGTTCGCCAGATCCACAGGCGTATCGCCGCGATTGTGAATTTCTATCCAATCTTGCTGCTCGCCGTCCTCGTCCGCCAATCCGGTGCTTCGCACATTCGCTGCCAAAATCTCGCTGATTTCCAGTTCGGCTACGCGTGCGGGCGCCTCGCGAGCACCTTGGAGAAAACGCGAATCAGAGTTTTTGCGTATTATCTCCCGTCCGAGAGTGAGTTGCGCGGCTGCTGCTATCAAAACTATTACAAGAAAGCCGCGTTTGAACGAAATGATCACGCCGAAACTTTAGCACGTTCCCAGCCAACTAGTGAGCCGCAAATGCTTCCCGGATGCGCCCGGTTGCCGCTCCGCAGGATCGCGGACCATTGTTGGTGGGGCGACACTCTGTGAAGCCCTAATCTAACCTTGAAAGGATCAATCTGAAGAAGAAGACGCAATGGAAACAACGGAGAATTCTGAAACCCCGCGTTTCCAGAAGCCCATTCTATGCAGGCCGGACAATCCAAGGGCAAGTCAGGGCTCCACAGAGTGTCGCTCCACCAATTCTTGAACGGTTCATAAAGGAAGCCTCGACCTCCAAATACTAGACGCATTTTGGGACGAGGAACCAGAGCGGTTTGCACGTAGTCTCGCCTTTCCGCCTAAGCGGCACGACGGCGGAAGGCCTTTCCGGCCGGCTAAAGCCTAATGCCATTCGGTAATTATTCAGGAGAATCTCAAAGGGATTCCGGCTCAAAGCCCGGGGTTGCGAGAGACGCGCTACCCTGGGTAAATTGACGGCGAACGCAACAACCCCAACGGGGTTGCGCCCTGAAATGTAAAGGAGCCTATGCCTCCATCGTTGTCGATCATCTGCATTCACCTAGTTTTCTCCACCAAAGACCGCCGTCCATTTCTACGGGACCAGAAGATTCGAGGGACGTTGCACGCGTATTAGGGAGAGGTATTCAAACGGCTCGATTGTCCGCCCATCCTCATTGGCGGCGTCGAGGATCACGTGAATGCCGGTTGGAACTTCGCGCTGAATTCGGCGGGAAGCCTGGAAGTTAACCCAACGTAGGGGTCAAACCATAGTCTTGCCCCTGCTGGTTCCGAGCAACGACGCTGGCACGGTCTTTTTATTTGGAGCGGTGCTTGACGAGGGCTTGGAAAGGGATTTGGGGATTGTGCTGACA
>JAQBVM010000235.1 GCA_027623095.1 Verrucomicrobiota bacterium | reverse complement strand
TAAATGCCCCCTCCAGGCACCCTCCTTCGGAATTTTTTTCACCCCGCCGCTTAGGCGAGGATTTGGGAATACCAGGAGCGCTTGATCTGCATTGAGAATTGAGTTACAAACTCCCGAGTGACCCGCTTCTGACTGGAATGAAACCGAACCTTTCGAACCGTTTTCGGCCGGGAGTTCTTTCCCCCATCTTAATTTCGTTTCTATCACTTTGGTTCATCCCGTCGAACCTAGCGGCGGATTCGCCAATTGAGCACTGGGCATTCCAGCCTCTAATCCGTCCGGCGGTGCCAACGATAAACGATGGCGGCTGGATTCGAAATCCAATCGATTCGTTTGTCCTGGCCAAACTTGAATCTCGGAACTGGAAACCGGCTCCACACGCGGATTGGAACCGATTGCTGCGCCGCGTTTATCTGGATGTCATCGGCTTGCCGCCAAGCCTGGAGAAACAAGAAGCCCTCCTCCTCGCACCATCGGATGAAGCGCTGGACCGGATCATCGATTATCTGTTGAGCCGTCCTGAATACGGGGAACGTTGGGCACGGCATTGGCTGGATGTCGTGAGGTACGCGGAGAGCAACGGTTACGAGCGAGACGCCGCCAAACCGTTCGTCTGGCGCTATCGCGATTATGTCATTCAGGCTTTTAACAAAGACAAACGGATTGACCGTTTCTTCAAGGAGCAGCTAGCGGGAGACGAACTGGCGGACGCAAACGCCGAGACTCTGATAGCCTCCGGGTTCAATCGACTTGGCCATTGGGACGATGAACCAGCGGACCCGGAGACTGATCGTTTCGACCAGCTCGACGATCTGGTAAGCACCACATCCGCAGCCTTCCTAGGCGTGACACTCGGTTGCGCGCGCTGTCACGACCACAAATTTGATCCTTTCTCCGCGCGCGATTATTATTCGATGGTTGCGATCTTTAATCCGCTCGAGCGACCCCGCGATGGACGAACCGAGCTGGCGCTTCCAGTTGGATCCCCAGAAGAGATTCAGAGACTGACCGGCCGGGACGACCGCATCTCCGCCCTCGAAAAAGAAGCCGCGCTTCTGACCAAAGAACAGAACGGTGAAAACTCGATAAGTCCTTCAAAAGAATTCTCCAGTGCGAGAGACTCACGCCTCTCCGATCTCAAACAGAGAATCCAGTCATTGCGCGAGCAGACTCCCGATCTCCCTCGCGGCTATTTCCTTCGCGAACCGGCCCGAGAAGCTCCCATTACCCACGTGCTGCTCCGTGGTAGTCCACGCAACCGAGGACCGGAAGTCAAACCCGCCGTTCCTGCCGTTTTGGCTTCCGAACAACCTCTGTTTAAGAATTCTCCAAATCAAACGAGCGGCAGGCGCATGGCTCTCGCCGAATGGATCGTTAGCGAGGAGAACCCTCTCACGGCACGGGTTTGGGTGAATCGAATCTGGCAGCAGCATTTTGGAATGGGACTCGTTCGCACACCCAACGATTTCGGAACTCTCGGCGATAAACCCACGCACCCCGAGTTACTGGACTGGCTGGCTCATTGGTTTACACACGACGCGGGCTGGTCTCTCAAGAAACTCCACAAGCTCATCCTATCCAGCAATACATACCGCATGAGCCGTTCGACGCAAACCGACCATTCGGCGGACGATCCGGAAAACCGGTTTCTCTGGAGGCTCCCTTACCGGCGATTGGAAGCCGAGGCGATTCGCGATTCCATGCTTGCCGTGAGTGATCGTCTGGATCGAACGATGTACGGCCACAGCATTTACCCCTTTGTTCCCCGGCAAGCGCTGGAAGGTCATAGCGATCCGGACAAGATTTGGAAGCCGTTTGACGAACGCGAAGCTTCCCGCCGAACGGTCTATGCGTTTATCAAAAGATCGATGGTCGTTCCTATGCTGGAAGTTCTGGATCTATGTGAAAGCACACAGAGTTCAGCGCAACGAATGGTGACCACGATCGCCCCGCAGGCGCTCACTCTCTTTAATGGTGATTTCGCAAACCGCCAGGCTGCTCATTTTGCAAAGCGTCTGATAAAAGAAGTCGGCCGCTCACCAGAGCGCCAGATCGACCATGCCTACCGCCTCGCGCTATGCCGGTTGCCAACAACAACCGAGAAAGGCACCATGTTTCAATTCGTTGACAACGAAACCAAACGCTTCGAAGCGGAATCGGTCACGAGCCCCAATCTACGCGAAGACGATTCCTCTGAAAACCGCGCACTGGAACAGATGTGCCGCGTGATTCTGAACCTAAACGAATTTGTCTATCCGGACTAAGATTATGAAAGCCTCCACTGCCCGAGCCAAGGGGTGCGGTTCCACCTCGAATGCCAGCCGGCGCGAGTTCCTTCAAAAAGCGGGTGGGGGGTTTGCGAGTCTGGCATTGATCGATCTGTTGTCCCGCGACGGTTTCTTCCGCGCGTCGGCGCGCGAATTCGATCCCGCCAAGAATCCCCTGACGCTCAAACCACCGCATTTCCCGACCAAAGCCAAACACGTCATTTTTCTCTTTATGAATGGCGGGCCGAGCCAGGTGGACACATTCGATCCGAAACCGGCACTGACACGATTTCACGGCAAACCGTATCAAGGTGAATCGAAAGTCGGTTCCAATGGACGCCCGATTGGCAATTTGATGCAATCTCCGTTCGCATTTCGAAAATGCGGCCAAAGCGGACTGGAGATAAGCGATCTTTTTCCTTACACCTCGCAGTTCGCGGATGATCTGTGCGTCATTCGATCCATGCACACGGACACGGCAGCCCACGCGTCAGGCTGTCTCCAGATGAACAGCGGCAGCGTGTTCATCGGAAAACCGAGTCTCGGTTCCTGGCTGAGCTACGGTCTGGGAAGTCTGAATCAAAGCCTTCCGAATTTCGTGGTGATGACAGACCCCCGCGGCGGTCCAATTGGCAGCGCTTCAAACTGGACTGCCGGATACATGCCGGCGGCGCACCAAGGCACACTTTTCCGGAGCACTGGAACGCCATTGCTCGATCTCGCAACGCCCGCAGGCACGAGCGAAACCACGCAGCGAAACAGCCTGGACCTGCTCAATCAACTTAACCAGGAGCACCTCTCCTCCAAACCCGGCGAATCTGAACTTGCCGCGCGCATCCAATCGTATGAACTGGCATATCGCATGCAAACGTCCGCGGCAACCGCCGTGGATCTCAGCCGCGAAAGCCAGCGGACCCGTGAAATGTATGGACTGGATCAAAAGCTAACCGCAGATTTTGGAACAAAGTGCCTCATCACCCGGCGGCTCCTGGAAAAGGGCGTTCGTTTTGTTCAGCTCTACTCCGGCGGCGGGCACATCGAAGACACTTGGGACGGTCACAACGACTGCATTTCCAATCACAAACTGCACGCGGGTGAAACCGATCGACCGATCGCCGCGCTAATGGCCGATCTCAAACGAACCGGTCTATGGGACGAAACGCTCATTGTTTGGGGCGGCGAATTTGGCCGCACACCCACCAGCGAAGGAGTTGACAAACCGGGTCGCGATCACGATTGGCACGGGTTCTCAATGTGGCTGGCGGGCGCCGGGGTGAAGGGCGGGCAAGCAATCGGCGCAACCGACGAACTCGGCTTCAAGGCCGTCGATGAACCTTGCCACGTGTCGGAACTTCACGCTACCATCCTGCATCTCATGGGTCTTGATCACAGGCGCCTGACATACTTTCACCAGGGCCTTGATCAACGACTGACCGGGGTCGTGGAACGAAACATCGTCACGAGGGCGATTTCCTGAGGGAAGCCCATTCCACCGAAGCTCGACATCGGCGCTTCCTCGTGCCACCGTGCAGCCGTGTTGCAGACTAAGTATGAAAATTTGCAGGCTTTGCTCCGTTCCTACGGATCATGCTTGGTCGCGTACTCGGGAGGAGTGGATTCCGTGTTTCTCGCCTACGTTGCGGCGCGGGTATTGAAAGAGCGATCTCTGGCCGCTATTGCCGATTCGCCGAGCCTGCCTCGAAGCGAATTGGACGAAGCCCTTGCGATCGCGGATTCATTTGGAATTCCCGTCCGCGTTTTGAAAACCAATGAATTCAGCAATGCCGATTATTTGGCGAATCCCAATAACCGTTGCTATTTCTGTAAACACGAGCTTTTCACCGAACTCGCGCCGCTGGCGAAGGAGGGCGGTTTCGCTGTCATCGCATACGGCGAAAACGCAAGCGACATCGGGGACTTCCGTCCGGGCGCGAAGGCGGCAACCGAATTCTCGGTCCGGGCTCCGCTTAAGGAGACTGGATTTACGAAAGCCGAGATCCGTGAACTATCCGCGAGCCTCGGACTTCCAACCTCGGAAAAACCGCAAATGGCGTGTCTCAGCTCTCGAATTCCGTATGGAGAGCCCGTGACCGTCGAGAAACTCGGAATGATCGAACTGGCGGAGAAATCCATTCGCGACCTGGGTTTCCACGACGTTCGGGTCCGCCATCATGAACTCAAACTCGGATCCCTTGCTCGCATCGAAATAGGTCCCGAGGAACTGCCGCGTTTTTGGGCGGATCAACTATACGGCCATGTGGCGAAAGAATTGAAAGTTATCGGATATACCCACGTAACCGTGGATTTGGATGGATACCGCCGGGGAAGTCTGAATCGAGTGTCCGCTTCCGGAACCGGTCCTCATGCCGGGCGGGGTTCTGCCGCCGCGCATCCTGAGAAGACCGCAAGATAGACGTCGCGGATGGTTTGTAGTCTCGCCTCTAGGCGGCCCGGACCGGCTTCAGCCTAATGCCTATCGGGAATTCTTCTGCAGAATCCCAAAGGGATTCCGGACCAAAGCCCAGCAACGGGTTGCGAGGGACGAGCTACCCTGGATAATTGGAGAGGTTTCCAAACGCCTCGATTGTCCGCCCATCCTCGTTGGTGGAGTCGAAGATCACATTCATACGCTGGCACGTTTTGGCTGCACGATTACGAAGCCCGAATTGTTGCCGTCGTTGAAATCGTCGCGCACTTCCTGAGCTCCGGCCTGAAGGAGCAGCGCGCGCGCTGTTCCATTCATGAACCCGGATGCGACGAATTATTCATCCGCGCTCGCGGTGACCTCCAGACCTTCTGCCCGAGCCAAAGCGCCTTGAATCCGATCGGACGTCAGAAAGACTTCACATTCGAGATCGACCGCCGACGCCACGTGCAGCAGGTCGAAGCCGCGGCAGCCGAGACACTCGGTGTGCTTCACTGACAGCTTGCGGGCCAACTCGATGGAGGTGTCCATGTCTTGCGAGATTTCGATGAAAGCGCGTCGGGAAATGTATTTCTGAAGCAGCGCGAGGGAAGTGTCGCGTTCTCTATTGATGGCGGAACGAACGGCGGATGGTGTCGTGTTCCGCTGGTGGAAAGCGCGCTGGCGAATGGCATTAGCAACTTCGAGGTCGTGCAGCGGAAGGAAGAATACAGGCGGTCGTCCGAGGCGGCGGTAATCCGCCACAGCCGCCCTTGTTCCCGGCTCCTGGGTCAGAAGTTTCACCAGGAAGCTGGTGTCGGCGTAGGCTCTCATCGCCGCGATTCAAGCACGATTTTCGACAGGCTTATTTTCGATGGTCTCTCGCGCAGCACTTCGTCCAGGACTTCGTCAATCGCCCGGCGGCGTTCCTCCTCGTCGGCGTCGGTGCCGTTGGCCGGTTGGAGAATCCAGAGCGGACGGCCATTGTCCGTAACCTGCACTGCTCTGCCGGCGCGAGTCATGCGCTTCACCTTAAGCGGTTCGCGGACCAGGGTGCGGAGCGAAATGGATTGCATACTGTCCGACAGTAGTGGCAGACAAACCTCGCGTCAATCCTCTCTCGTTTCTTTGTTGGCATGAACCCGGCCGTCTCCTCGTCCCCGCAATCCTTGTCTTCATCATTGTCTTAGTTTCGACCCTCGGGCTGGATCATCCGGATGATTAAGACGATGAGTGAGAGACAGCAGCTGCGCTGGGAGTGCCCAGCAGAGCAGCTCCATTGGCGGTGGTAATACGGATGGAAAAAGTCTCATTCGTTTCATCCATGCCTGGTGAATTGCTTTCGCGGCCTGGACTGCCAATTCCTGAAGCAACCGCTCGTCATTTTCGGCGAACGCGCCGACCCGGTCCGAATCGACGTTCAACACGCCGCAGACTTCCCCGTTCACCTCAAACGGCACTGCAAGCTCCGAGCGCACATTTGAAGAATGGATTACATTGCCGACTTGATGCAGCAGCTCCAGCCGTTCGTAACGCGCTTTTAAATCTCTCAGCTCCGAATCCACGCGAGGCAATAAATCAAAACTTGGCTGCAAGGTCGAGAATCGACGCGAAGGCCACAATGTTAGCGAACGCGCTGGGTCATTGTAATGCCGGCGGTCCCGAACAAAATGTTCGGCATCCATGCCGCGACCCACGGAGGCAGCCAGCCGCCCGTGCCAAGGGCCAAACCAAAACGCAGAAGAACGAAGAATAGAAAGCAAAGAAAGATGCTGCTCGCCACTCCCACAAACACGTTTCGACGCCCAGATGCCGCGCCAAACGGAATTGCAATCAATACGACGACCAGGCAGGTCCACGGCCATGCCAGCCGAGCGTGCCATTGCGTGTATAGCAACGCATGATCCCGGGTCGAGAGAATGGGATGCAGCCGCAAGTAATTCGAGATCTCTTCAATGGAAAGCTGAGGCTCCTTGGCAGCCTGGACGCCCGTCACCCTGCCAATCTTAATTTCACTTCGAATCTGCTCTGGAGTCTCCGAAAACTCCGGAACAGATAACACCTTCGCGGACGTCGAGGCCGGGTCAAAATCTCCTCTCGAAACATAGAAAAACTTCTGCACATCATGGAACACCCAGATTCCATTTGTTCGCCGCGCAGAACTGGCAATCAAGCTGTGCCGGTTTCCATCCGGCGATTGCCATGACACATGAGGATTCCGCATCTCCGACGTATCCAGATTGAACGCCTCGATATTCCAGATCCTTCCGTGCCGGGCATTTCGAAAATTCAAATTCAACTGCCATCGTTCCCCATTCGTAAGCTCCAGCTCGGTGTCATGCGTCCTCAATATGGATTCAACTCGCTCCGAGCTTTTGGGAACCCAGAGTTCGTTGAGAGCCAGCAGCGCCAGGCTGAAGAGAATTCCCAGCGCCAAATAAGGCGCGCAAATCCGCCAAACGCCAATTCCTGCCGCACGCATCGCCGTGAGCTCCTGATGACGCCCGTGATTTGTGAGTGAATAGAGAAGCGCAAGCAACAGCGCGATCGGTGCCGCAACGACCATCAGCTCAGGAGTTTTGCTCAAATACAGGCGAACGACCTCGGCAACTTTCAATCCTTTTTCCTGATAAACACCAAGCTCCGACAACAGATCAAAAGACAGCCAAAATATCAAGAAACCTCCGAGACAATAGCCCAGCGGCACAAGAAACTCGCGAAGGAGGTAGCGATCCAAGAGACGCATTCGCGGGGTACATTAGCGGCGCGAACGGTCTAAGGCAAGAAACCGGAGTGTTTAGCCGCCTCGATACACACAGCGCGCAGTGCAGGTTTCGGCCACGATCAATTCTTTCAGCAGCGGCACGCTCGGTTTAAGCCTCTCCCAGATCCAGGCGGCGATGCTTTCGCTGGTCGGATTCTCCAAACCAGAAATCTCATTCAGATACCGGTGGTCAAGCTGTTCCCACACCGGTTTGAAGGCCGCTGATATATCCGCGTAATCCATCACCCATCCTAGCGCCGGGTCAACGTCACCTTCGATTGCCATCTCGACTATGAAACTGTGGCCGTGAAGGCGGCGGCACTTGTGCGAATCCGGCAAATGCGGGAGCAAATGAGCGGCTTCAAATTGAAAGACCTTTCGCAATTCCATTCTCACACGGCCTAATTACATCAAGCCGGCAATCCTCGCAGTCTTTTTCCGAGACGAACCGTTTCTCGCGATTCGCGCGATGCGGAAACACACAGATTCAACGCTTGACCGAGGGATTGCCGGGCATTATATGTTTATGGTAACCGTTTAAATCCAACTGTTTATACCCCAATCTCTAGCCCACCAAGCCCTATGACAAAGCGTGACCTGGTAGTTCGCATCAGTGAGGAAACGAGTCTGGTTCAGCAAGACGTGCTCAATGTCGTCCAAAAGACTCTTGACTACATTGCAGAAGCCTTGGCGAAGGGGGCCAAAGTTGAATTGCGAAATTTCGGCGTGTTTGAAGTGAAGATTCGGAAAGCAAGGGTTGGCCGAAATCCGAACTCGCCGGCAGCCGATGTGCGGATTCCACCACGGGCTGTCGTAAAATTCAAACCCGGCAAGGAGATGCGAGAAGCGGTCCTTATGCTCACGCCTTCGAACGACTAGCTTCCCGAAGCTTGATTCGCTTAACGAAACTCTCCTCCCGCAAACCAGATCTTATCGTGATCCGCTGAATGGAACGTTTACCCGGGTTCCGCGATTTTTACCCGCATCCATTACCCCACCCCGACTCATGGAGTGCCGCGGCGCGCAGTTACGTTTTTGACAAATGGCGGGGAGTCGCCCGTGCGTACGGTTTTCGCGAATACGACGGCCCGCCGCTCTAGCCGCTCGATCTTTACACTACCAAGAGCGGCGAAGAGATTGTCGGCCAGCTTTATAGCTTCACGGACAAGGGAGGACGCAACGTGGCGTTGCGTCCGGAAATGACCCCGACCTTAGCCCGCATGGTTGCCGTTCACGAGCGGAACTACAAAAAACCGATCAAATGGTATGCCGTTCCCCAACTCTTCCGGTACGAACGTCAGCAGAAAGGCCGGTTGCGTGAGCATTTTCAGTTAAACGCCGATATTGTGGGTGAATCGAGTCCGGCTGCGGACGCGGAACTAATCGCGTTGTTGATCGACACACTGCGCGCGCTTGGACTCTCTGCCGATGATTTCACGGTGCGTTTAAGCAGCCGCCACGCTTGGCAGCGGTTTTTCACCGAGCGGTGCCCGGATTCGTCGCGCGAGTACGAATTCTATCAGATCATCGACAAACTCGAACGTGAGAATCCTTCGGTAAGCGAAGAGAAACTGACCGCGCTCGGTCTCAGCCTCGAAGACGTCAATGCATTTGTGGAAAAGGGTTCGCCAACTTCGGAACTCCAAACAGTGATCGAGAACCTCGCCGCGCGCGGTCTCGCCAGCTACACGCGAGTCGATTACAAAGTGATTCGCGGGCTGGCTTACTACACAGGTGTGGTTTTCGAAGCGTTTGACATAAAAGGAGAGTTTCGGGCGATTGCCGGAGGCGGCCGGTACGACAATCTGGTGAAGGTCATCTCCGGGGGAAAAGTGGATCTCGCCGCCATCGGTTTTGGAATGGGAGACGTCGTGCTTCTGGAACTACTTCGAGAAAGAGGGCTCCTGCCGTCGTTCGACTCGGAGTTGGATGCCTTTTGCATCATCGAAGACGAGTTGTTGCGCGCGGATTCACTGCATCTGATCCAGCTCTTACGGGAAGCAAATCTCTCTGTTGACTATTCGTTCACTCCTGCCAAAGCGGACAAGCAGTTCAAGCGAGCTTTGGAATTGAAAGCTTCTCACTCAGTCAGGCTTGACCGCGGCGCCGACGGTACCGTTCACGCCGCTTGTAAAAACCTAAAGACCCGGGTTGAGCGCCTGCTACCGCCCGAAGCGGTCGCGGACGCTATCAAGACTGAGATTCGTTTGCTCAACGAAACAAGCCCAACGTCGGAGCCTAATTCCAAGGCATTTTCATAAATTCAACGCTCCTCAAAGACATGCGCACTCTTGTTATTGGAATAGACAGTGGAACACAATCGACCAAAGCGCTCGTCGTTGACGCCAAAAACGGCAATGTGCTTTCGTCCGCGGCACATGCCCACGGTCTCATTCCGAACCTGCCACCGGGCGCGAAAGAACAGCATCCGCTAACCTGGAGGGAGGCGGCTGCCAAATCGATCCGGCTGGCGATCCGGCAGGCCAACGCAAAACCGGGAGAAGTGAAAGCGATCGGTGTCAGCGGCCAGCAGCATGGTTTTGTGCCGTTGGATAAGAATGGCGAAGTCATTCGACCCGCAAAACTGTGGTGCGACACTTCGACCTCAGGCGAATGTGACGAAATAACCGAACGGTTGGGCGGACCCAGAGCTACCATCCGGGCAATTGGAAACGCGATGCTGCCAGGATTTACGGCGTCAAAGATTCTCTGGCTGAAAAAGAAAGAACCGAAAAACTACCGGCGTCTTTCGACCGTATTGCTGCCTCATGATTACCTAAATTTCTGGCTCACGGGCGAACGCTTGATGGAATTCGGAGACGCCAGCGGGACCGCCCTATTGGATGTTCGGAAGCGCAAATGGTCGCAGTCAGCGATTCAGGCAATTGATCCGGATCTTATCACCAAGCTGCCCCGCCTGATCGGCAGTGATCAATCCGCGGGTTGCTTGAAAGCCGATGTTGCCCGAGAGCTCGGCCTGTCCACCGATGTCTTAGTGAGCGCGGGTGGAGGCGATAACATGATGGGCGCAATTGGAACAGGAAACACCCGCGCCGGTGTCATTACAGCCAGTTTCGGAACGAGTGGAACGATATACGCCTGCGCAGAGAAACCTATAGTGGACCCGAAGGGAGAAATAGCCGCCTTTTGTGATTCGACCAATCGCTGGCTGCCTCTCCTTTGCACAATGAACGTCACTGTCGCAACCGAAATGGTGCGCAGGAATCTAAGGTGGAGTCATTCACAATACGAGTCGGCAGTCTCCAAAGTGCCGCCTGGAGCGAACGGCCTGATGCTGCTTCCTTATCTTGAAGGAGAACGCACTCCGAATGTCCCCGCCGGAGCCGGAGTTTGGCTTGGAGTAACACCCAAAACATTTTTGGCTGGCCATTTAGCGCGCTCCGCAATGGAAGGAGTCACTCTTGGGATGAATTATGGCTTGAGGCGTCTTTCGGAGCTGGGCGTCCGCCCCACGCAAATCCGGGCCACCGGAGGCGGCGCGCAGTCGCGTGTTTGGCGTCAGATTATGGCGGACGTCTTTAACGCGGAGGTAGTTACGCTTAAAGTGAGCGAAGGCGCCGCGTATGGAGCGGCTCTCCAAGCACTTTGGTGTTGGAGACGCGCCAGCGGTGAAGAGATTTCGATCACCGACATCACCGACAAATATGTCCGTGTCAACCGTTCCGAATCGACCAGACCCAATTCTCAACGGGTTCGCGTTTACCGTGAACTCCAGGATTTGCAGGATGCAACGTCTCGCGCTATGCGCGAGGTTTTCGATAAGCATCGCGCCTTTGTTCTCCGGTGAGAATTCCCTCGGAAAGTTGACGGGAAAACGAAATGTGTTTTTTCGATAGTTAAAAGGAGTGCTCTTCAATCCTCAAACCAGGGAGCGCATCTCCAAATGAGGACGGACCCACCCTCCGCTCTTCCGCCGGGGATGACGCGCCGACTCTCGCCT
>JAQBVM010000003.1 GCA_027623095.1 Verrucomicrobiota bacterium | reverse complement strand
GAGATGCGCCCTCCAGGGGGCGGCGGGAGCCGCACCCTCCCATTGCCGAGGTAACGGTCTGTTCGATGTAGAGCGGATCGGCCGCGATATGAGACACTTGAGTTTTCCGGCGGGTGCATGGTAGGTCTATGCCCGTATGAAGAAACTTCCCCGCACTCGGTCCTGTTTTGTTTGCGGCAAAGACAATTCCAGTGGACTCAAGCTTGAGTTTGAGACCGATGGCACGATTGTTCGCGCCCGATATGTTCCCCGGCCGGAACACGTGGGTTTCAAAGGAGTTGTTCATGGGGGGATCACCGCCACCATTCTGGATGAGATCATGGTCTGGGCAATCGGCGTTCGTAGTAAACGATTCGCTTTCTGCGTCGAACTGAATGTTCGATACCTTCGGCATGTGGAGCCGGAGATGGAACTTTGGGCCGAAGGAGAGCTTGTGAACAACCGCCGCAATCGGATTTTCGAGGCGCAAGGCACAATTCGCGATTGCCAAGGAGCTGCCCTCGCCTCGGCGACCGGAAAGTACATGCCCATCAAAGAGGGAGACGATCGAAGGTTTCTCGAAGAATTCGAGAATGGCCCCGGCAGCTTCGAGGAACTGTTTCGCTTGTAAAGCAAGTTGGAGCCGATCAACGAGGAAGTTTGTGTCAGAAAGAATAGAGATCATCCAGTACCTGAAGTAAGCTCGGGAGACGCGGAATGAACGAAAGGAGCGATATGAAAGAATTAGACCATTTGAATCCCGAGATGGAGCTGAGTCGAGTGATTCGACTTACGCCGGGCAATCTTGTTATCCACCCAACAATTGACAAAGTCGTCTATCGCCTGGCTCCAGGCCGGTACGAAACCAACGGTGTAAGTCTCCCCGAAACTTGCTCTCTGATCGCAGATGAGCCGGGGAGCGTTTACATTGATCTGCTGCCGCGCGAGCCGTCGAATTTTCACGTGCCGCAGATGCTCTATCGCAACAGCCACATGATGCTATTCTACGCTTTCGGATTGACGCTGAATTGCAATTGGAATCTTTGGGAGAACAAACGGCGGGCCACCAACGGCAATTTCAAGCTCGGTGCTTTCGCGCTTAGGTGCTGGCAGGGTAAGGTGGAACGATGTGCGGTCGTGGACTTCGGCGCAGACGGCAAAAACGGCGATGAGTACAATGAGGTCTTTCCGCTGCGCCTGGACACGTATCGAGGAGAGAAAGAAAGTGAAAACCTGCCGATCCCGTGTGTTGAGATTGCTCATTGCCGGGTGGAGAAGCCTCATTTTGTCTCGGGAGGATATTGCACGGCGATCTTCAGCCAGACGAACCAGGGAACGCAAAACGGGGATCGATTCCCGATTGGAACACGCACGAGTCAAGCCGCACACATTCACGACAACATTATCGAAGTGCCTGGCGGAATCGGGCTCGGCTGCGCCGATGCCGAGCGAACGCTCTTCGAATCCAATCAAGTTGTGAACTCCAAATGCGCGTTTAACTTTGACACCGGCTCACTCTATTCATCGGCAATAGAAGCTAATCGAATCGTGAACTGCGCCGAGGGAATAAATCTCTCCGGAGCCTCAAACGGCGTGGCAATCAGACGCAACACGATTGATATTGGAGATCCGTTTATCAACACGGTTGTGCCGGGAATCTCGCTTCAATTCGCTGTGCGACTCGAGAACAACGCAAAAACGGTCGTTGAAGCGAACGTGATCAAGACAAATTCACCTCGTCCAAACGAGTTGATGCTTGGGCAATTCACAGGCGACAACCAATTCGAACCGAGGACACAACCTCCGGCAGTAGAAAGCCCTTCTGAACCCAGAATCTTGGATCTCGAGTCTCGACTGAAAGCTGTAATCGAAGAATTGGAAGACGCGCTTCGGGCAAACAAAGCCTTAAAGGACCGACTGGCCGCTGCTGACAGGCAAATAGAATCCTATCGAACCTTAAACTCGGAACTTCAGCAAAGTGTGAAAGGTTTGGCCGACGCAACATCCGATCTCGATTCGACGCTCAATGCGGTGAAAGCCAAGATAGCGGCAATTGAAGCAACGATTCACTCCGCAAATTCTTAGGGCGTGGTTTAGTGAAGGGAATCAGATAACAAAGCCCTTCCTCTAATTCCCGGCTTGCACGCGAGTATTGGCGAGCGAGGAACAACAGACCTTCGACCACCCAAGGTGGGGCGAAAGTCTCTTGAGCCCTGACTTCCCCTCGGAGTGTCCAGCCTGCATGGAATGGGGTTGTGGAAACGGAGCGTTCCCGGATATCGGTTGTTTCCATTGCGCCTTCTTCCTCGGTGTGACCCCTCAACGGTTGGATCAGAGCTCCGCAGACTGGCTTCCCAAGCCCTGCAAGTTGGGCGCCCACATGAGATGTGCGCTTCGCGAAAAGCAGTGTCGCCCCACCATCATTGGCTCAAGATCTCGATTCACTTTCCCACCGCGCCTGGCAAGCGCCTCGCCGATAAGAAAAGACCGGAGAATTCCATTTTCTCGACCTTGACAAAGGGATCACCCGCTGTACTCGTTCTTCATCACCAAGCGGATAGGCGTCCGTAAGAGCCGTGGCGCCGTTTGGGATCCGCCATGTCTCCTGAGAAAAACGAAGAGAGCCCCCACTCGATTGCTCTCGATTCTCCGATTCGTATTGGAGATGTGTTGGCTAACCGTTTCGAAATCCGCAAAGAATTGGGATTGGGTTCGGTGGGGATCTGTTTTGCGGCCTATGATCGGAACCGCGAGCAAGACATCTGCCTCAAAGTCATTCACCCCATCCTCTTAAAGGATCCTAAAGCCGAAGCGCTTTTTCTGGAAGCAGCCAAGGTCGCGTGCGATCTCAGGCATCCGGAGATTGTCAATGTGTATGACATCCATCGCGAGACCGGCTTGCTCTTTCTCTCAATGGAACTCCTGAAAGGCAAAACCCTTCGTCAGGAAATGGAGGAACGAAAGGCGTCCGGACGCGTGTTCGAATTGGCTGAAGTGAAGGTGCTGGCCGAATCGATGGGCCGCGCGCTGGAGTATGCGCATCGGATAACGCTTCATCGATCACTGAAACCGGAAGCGGTTTGGATCCTGGAAATGGGCAGTTACAAAATCACAGATTTCGCCCTTGCGCATTGCTTGACCCGGCGCCAAACAACGATGACAACCGTTGCGAGCGGAACCGCCTATTACCTCCCCCCGGAGTTGATTGACGAGGAGAAGGAGATGGACGCACGCGGCGATCAATACGCCCTGGCCGTTGTGCTTTACGAAGTGTTGACTGGCGAACTGCCGCTGGGAATTCCGAAACCGGCCTCGGCGCTTCGGTCGGAAATTTATCCACGGGTTTCTGTGGTGCTTGCCAAAGCACTCGCACCGGATCCAGACCGCAGGTATCCGTCGATCCGCGAGTTCATGCACGATCTTGCGATAAGTCTTCAGCCGAGCTTCTTCCGTCGGCACGCACGCCTCACGTTCGTGGCCGCTGCGATCGCCGTATTCGCTGGAATCGGCTCGACCGCGCTTCTCACCGATAACGCTGTCAGTCGCTGGACGCAGGAGACTGTCTCTTCCTGGAGCGGTCCAAACTGGGAACTGCGGGCCGAAGAGGCCCGTGATGCCGCAATGGTTGCGAGCGCGGGATTCTTCAGCGACTGCCTGTCCCTCTTCGCCGCAGCCGAGGAATTGGGGCGAAAAACCGATTCCGAAAGAGTCCTATTCACATCAGCGCTCGGAACAAATCGATTTTCAGGGCCACTCGACCGGTTTGCCAAGGATTCTGTCTGGAGTGATCTTCGGCCCAGGCTCATCAAAATGCTCTACGGCCTCCAAATCACGAACACGCCCCTGCCCGACTTCTTAATCGACACGATACCCCGAAAAGTCCAGGAACACGTCGCAGGTTTGCTGGTCCAGCAGGAGAGTCATTGGCGATCACTGCAAATATTGAACCGGCACGTTCTAAATGCGGATTCTCTGATCGAGGCAAACTCGACAATCGGACGCGCACAGAACCGATTCGACGAGGGGCGATTCCATGAAGCTTTAAAGGCCTTTCAAGCGGCGGCGGAAAAGTATCGTTTATTGCGAGCCAAAGTCACCGAGGCAAATCTGACCGCAACTGCTTTGCAAACCGCATTGAACCGAAAAATCGAGTATCTGAGTCTGGGCAGACTCAGTGGCGCGACCGAATCGAGCGGCGCTCTGGACACTGCAGCTCGCCTGGACAAAGCCCTGGAAACTCTAACTGCTGGCGACATGGCTTTGGCCCGTTCCGAATTCGAAGCCTCCAGTCAGGGTTGGAGCGGGTTGTCCGAAGAAATCGTTGATTCTCTCCGAAAGGCCGCGATCCGCTCTCGCGAAGACTGGCTCGGCCTTTTCGCAAACCAAGAGGCGCCCAGACTTGAACATTTGGGCAATCCGAACAGGGCAATCCAGGATGCGGGCGCGGCGATCAACGCGCGCGTTTGGTTTGAAGCGTACGCAAAACTGGACGAAGCGCGATTGCTTTATTTGAGTTGGACCAAAGATGTCAAAGCCTTGCCAACTCCGGAATTGGAGACCTGGAAGAACTCGCTCGGAATGCGGTTTGTTCCGCTCGGACCAGGACTGAGGATCAGCATCTGGGAAACAAGGGTGATGGATTACGATATTTTCGCGGAAACGGCGGGATACGACGCCGACCATAAATGGAGAACCCTCGAACTGGAGGGCAACTTCACTCAAGGCCCCACCCATCCCGTCGTGTGGGTGCCGTGGAATGATGCGGTGGCTTTCTGCCGATGGCTCACCACGAAGGAACTGGAAGCAGGAGTGATAACGAACGCAATGTACCGCCTGCCGACAGATCTGGAGTGGAGCCGGGCGGTGGGATTGCCTCTGGAAGATGGCGCGACGCCCAAGGAACGAAGCGGCCGCATCCCCAATGTTTTCCCTTACGGCACCCACTATCCGCCCAAACGAAATGAAGCCAATTACTGGTATATGACTGATGGCTATGATTATTACTTTTACACCTCGCCAGTCGGAGGGTTTCCGCCAACGGGACCCTACCACCTTTACGACATGGGTGGCAACGTCTGGGAATGGTGCCAGGACCCCTATGATCCTTTCTCGCTTGAAGACAGCGGGTGGGTCATTCGCGGTGGCGGATATTTCACTGCGTCGCGTGACCACATCACATCCTCTTATCGGGGAGATTTGGGTGAATGGTCTCGGGACATTGGGTTTCGAGTCGTGTTGTCCGCTCCGGAGCCATAACCATCAAAACAGCCCTTCTGTGACCATGAGCTCCGACCACCCTATCAACCCGAAGAACGGAGGCGCCCTCCTCTCCGGCGTCATCCAAGAATCGGATTGGACGAGAAACTCCGAAGGGTCTCAACGCGGATCCTCGAATGATCCGTGGTCGGGATCGGACTGGGAAGGGGCTGTTTTCTCGGACCGTTATGAGGTGCATCAAAAGATTGGCATGGGCGGCATGGGCGTCGTCTATTCCGCTTACGACCGGCAGCGGAATCATGAAATCGCGATCAAGGTCCTCGCGGCGAACCTCCTTTCCGATGCCAAAGCCCAGGAGCAGTTCCGCCGCGAAGCGCAAATCACCAGCGATCTGAGCCACCCAAATATCGTCAATGTATATGGATTTCAGCGCGATGGTGAAATAGCGTTCTTGACCATGGAACTGCTGGCCGGCAAGACGCTGCGCCAGGTTATCCGTGAGCGGCGCAAAGAGGGGCATCGATTCTCGATCGAGGAAGCGAAACGACTCGTTCTTCAACTCTGCGATGCGCTCGAGTACGCGCATCACTTCACGGTCCATCGCGATGTGAAGCCCGAGAACGTCTGGATCCAGCCCGACGGAACTCTCAAGTTGATGGATTTTGGTCTCGCGGGATTGCTGCTGGATCGGGAACGTTCGCATGCCGGACTCACCCGTTCGGGCGTGAGCCTCGGAACTCCTTATTTTATGGCCCCGGAACAACTCCGAGGCCTCGGCAAAGTTGATGCGCGCGCCGATCAATACTCGACAGCCGTCCTCTTTTACGAGCTTCTCACCGGAGAAATCGTCGCCGGAATGGCGAATTCAGTCCGAAAACTGCGCGCCGAGGTTCCAGAGGGGCTTTCCCGAGCCATTCACCGCGCTTTGTCCGCACATCCGGATGAGCGATTTCCGGATATGCGGACGTTTGCGGCGGCAATTCGCACCGACGGCGAACCGCTCCGATGGATGCCCAAGTCTAAAAAGGGAGTCGCTTTGGCGGTGGCATCGATCATGACGGTCGCCATGCTGCTGTTCTTCTCAACTGAACGACTGATCGCCTCCTGGCGACAGGCGGGGATTCGCCTGGATGCCACCCGGATCGAGGCGCGCAACCTCGCTGAGATCCTCCTGAAAAACAAGCAGGTCGCTGCGAAGAATTACGCTGAATTTCTCAATGCCAACCTGAGTGACGACGCAAAGCTCGAGGGCAGTTTGGACTCCGAGCTTTGGAGTGAGATCGATCAAAAAATGCGAAGCGGGCACGAATTATTACTGGAGCAGAACAAGGAAGAGCATGCCTTGAGGGCATTTCAGAGTGCGCAAATCAAATTAGAGCAACTTGATTCCAACACAGATCAGCTCCAGAAGTTCATCGTGGCCGAACGGAAGGCCAAAGAATCCACCCAGTTTCTTGCACAGTCCGCTGCTGGACTGATTCCGTCCGACGACTTACCAGCGCCGAATGACGTGCTCAATCAAGCACGACAAGCGGTTGCCAAAGGTCAATATTCACTGGGGGTCGATTTGTTGAACGCCTTGAACAATCGGCTCGCGCAGCATGGAGCTGCGGTGGCAACCTCGTCGAGGGCAGATGCACAGGCCTCGAAGGCGGCTTGGGATTCGTCGTTTAGGGCGGATTCAATACCCACACTCAAATTCGATGGGAACCCAGACAGCCTCGTCAAATCTGCTGAATCAGCGTTGATCCGCCAATCGTATGCGCTGGCCGGAATCAACTACCAACAAGCGAAAGAGATCTATTCCCGATGGAAATCAGACCTGGATGACCTCCATCGACGGACCGATCAGTTTCTCGAAACGTCTGTGCCAGACGCCGAACTCAGGACCAATAGTCTGGGAATGCGTTTCGTTCGCGTCAGCCCGAGTCTCTGGGTGAGCATTTGGGAAACACGAGTGATCGACTTCGACGTCTTCGTTCGCCGAGCAGATGAATGGAATCAGCATCCCGATCCCAACTGGTGGAAACACCTGAAAGTCACCCCCAGCCCCACCCATCCCGCGGTCGGTATTTCTTTTCCGGACGCGGTCCATTTCAACGGTTGGCTGGCGTCAGCAGAGTGGTGGACAGGAGAAATGGAACGGACTTGGAATTACGACCTCTGTAGTGAAGAAGACTGGGACGAGATCGAGAGGGCTCTTTCTAGGCGATTATCAAGATCGGCAGGTGCCATGACAATCCCTGGCTGGAAAGGAGTCTATGCTTGGGGTACGCACTGGCCGCCTATCGACAAGAGCGGCGGGCACTATGGCGACCCGGGATTACGACGAGAAACTTTTATTCAATCCGTGGCAAATTCCCGGCCGAACGCGCTCGGCCTATTTGATTTTGAGGGTAACGCTTGGGAATGGATGCTAGGGATCTACGACTACGGCGGCAGGGTTCCGACAGATAGTGTTGGACATGCATATTTGAACCAGTTCATGGGAGGAGGTCCGTTCGGGGAACTGACGAGCGGCCACAACTGGAATTTGAAACAAAATTATGTTCCTGTGGGCCTCATCGAGGCCATGGGATTTCGGATCGTTTTGCGGGTGCAACGTTGAAAACTTCTGAAACACCCTCGCCTGCGCATAGACCGTGGAATCCTACCTCTCCATGAACCTGTATGTAGTTCCGGCTTCAGTCGGCCGGGACCGCCTGCCGCCGTCGCGTATAAGCTCAGGTCGAGGCTGGACGAAGGTTGCGGCGGCGTGCGCCTGTTTGAAGCCATACTGGGGAAAACCCGCCGCACGGGATTTTAGCGGAGGTGCGGGAAACGGAACGCTGGTCTGATGGCCAAATGCCACGAAACTCGAAAGAGTGGATACATCGGAAGTCATTGACCTACGCTTCACCGTGCCCTCGCTCTATTCGACGAGATCCAACGCGTTCCGGACCGCAGCCTTGATCGCATCATCAACCCAATTCTGGTCCAAGACCCACTGCATCCCGCTTTTCAGAGAATCCAGTGAAAGCTTCGTGATCAGGCCGTTCCCATGATACAACGCGCTCGCAATTGCCGCGTAATAAAGAACCATCGCAACTTCCTTCGGAAGACCGCTGTTTTTGGAATGCCAATGAACTTTCGAGAAATCCTTGATCAACTTCAATAATTCAATAGGCGGATTCGACGCTGTTAGCGCCTGGCCAAACGTTAGATTTGCAGATTGAAATGTCCGTGGAGACACGTCCGTTAACTTGGGGCTAATGATCGAGAGGTTGGGCAGAACGGTTGTCGCGAGCTGATGTTCCAGAATGGCTCCGAGCTCTTCGGCATTCCAAAGCGCGCGTGGTTCCGGATTGAGGTCAATCAGGTTTGCCAATCCATTTGGTTTGGTTGGCGGATCGGTCGGTTGTTTTTCTTTCACTCTGAATCACGAGCTTACGGCTGTGAGGCGCATCGGGCGTGCCAGGTGGGCGTGTCGCGTTCCCACACCCCACCTCCCGCGTCGGGTTATCGTGAACCCGGCTCAGGTCTATTTACGCGAGAAACCTCGCATTCCTGCCAAAGAATTCCAGGTCCCTTTCGAGCACGGCGTTGGATGAAAACGCTGATTCACTGCGCGATCCTCGTTATTTTTGGGAGGGTTGGACTCCGGTCGAACCCACTCATGGAGAGTTCCAGGGTTCGGCAGAGCCTCACCCTCCCATTTTCGGTGCGATACGAAGAAAGGGACAAAAACCGCGGATTGCCCGGCGCGGCAGAGCCTCTATCAAACCCGGCCAACCAGGGATTTCCAAGATTTCACAGATAGCTGTAAAGCAAAATTTGGTGGAGAGTTACTACGGACGGCTCTGATAGCTCCGATACGCATCGCCTTTTTTTCTTATCCGTGTGATCGGTGTAATCCGTGGTCAATCTTCGTTTGTCATTATCGCTGTCGTTATAGACACGTTGAGTTGGAATCGAGTGGTGAGCAAAGTATCTCAAGTGAACTGAGGATCGTGCGGGGTCGTGCTATTACCACTGGGTGTCTGAAGAATCTTTGCAGAAAACAAAGAGTTCTTCTCATTGTGGTGCGAATGACAGGAATGAAGAAGGAATTGTTTTGTATTCCGTGGTCTGACTGCGATGAATTCCTCCGAACGTCGATGAGCGCAACTTCACACCTTTTCCAGAAGCGCTTTCAAGTAGCAAAGCTCTTCATCGATTTCGTGGCTCGTTAAGGAGTATTGCCCGACTACCGACTTAAGAATGCGGGTAAACATGCGTTTCCCGGAAATCAGAATGTTCGAAGCATGATCCGGGGACCGAAACCCGAATCGTTCGACCAACTGTTCATACGGCAGCGGTTCATCACCATGCATCGCCGGTTTCAAAATCCGCACGTCGAATACCTCCCAAATCTCAGGGCGCTTGATTTTTTCGCAATGCTGACGCATGCGAACGATTGCTTCCGATAACACCTGCCTCGTGAACGCCAAATCAAATTCTACCGCAGTTTCCGCATCGACGACGTCGATGGCCCGTCCATTTGTTTCGTGATCGAGCGAAACAAGCATTTTCTCCGGAATCCGTTTCTGGGCATCCGTTCGGCGGATCTCGCTGATCGCGAAGTTGCAGATAGCATTGAGCAAAAACGTGCGAAACTTGCCCCGTTCTCGCTTCGCTTGAGCTATCAAACTCTTCCTTATGATCTTCTCGAGTATGAAGGTTTGGAGAAGATCATCCGCAGAATCTCCCTCAAACTTGAATCGAGCCACCAGGAATTCTTTGAGGGCCGGGAGATACTGAACCAGAAGATTCTCCAAAGCCTGACCTTGTTCGGGGCCGCTAGGATCCCCAGCAGACCGAACCGCCTGCCAGCACGTTGTTCGAAACCTTCCACCAACGATTCTTTGCGAAATGGCGTCCATTTCAATTACCGGGATGCTCCTTAAATACTCAACCGATCTTGTCCTGTGCAAGCCAGAAAAGAGAAATCCAATGAGTATCTCTTCAGGTTTTGATCACCGAGAGAAGAAGTTGTCAATGCACCGGCAGGATTCCGCCAATCGCTGCGTATAGAAGGCCGGTGGCGGTGGGGTAATCCATGGCGGGTTCCCTCTCCCGGCACCCGATGAGATCAACGGTAATTAACTGTCAAGTTTTATGTGCAAAACAGCTTCATTCGAGGTTCGACGTTGGACAATCACACTTGGGCTGCTCGCTTGTCTGGCGTTTGCGGCGCCTGCGGCCCGCGCTGCCAAAGGCGAGAAAGACGATGACGATGACAAAGGGGCGCTGAAGGCCCTGAAACACTTGGTGATCACGAGCGCTGAGCCGAATCTGAACGAGCACAGGCTGCTGATATCGGGGCGGAATTTCTGGAAGAAGAAGGAAACTCCTGAGGCGATCCTGTTTGTTTCGGAATTCGACGCGTATTTTCTCGAACTGATTGACAGAAAGGAATTCGAAAACGGAGTGCAGCAGATTGAGGTGGCGCTGCCGGAGAATATCGAAGGTTACCCCGGCAGTTTTCTACTGGTCGTTCGATCAGGGAATGGGACGAGCCAGCAGGATCTGTTTGCGGTGACTATCGGTGCCGTGGGACCGGAAGGTCCAAAGGGAGAACCCGGTTCGCAAGGATCGGTCGGCCCTCAGGGTACAGCCGGACCCCGAGGAGAACCTGGCCCTGAGGGATTGGCGGGTGCGCAGGGAGTGACAGGCGACCAAGGAATCCCAGGGCCGCAAGGTGATCTGGGGCCAGTCGGTCCAAAAGGAGAGGCCGGGCCGCAGGGTCCTGTGGGCTCTCAAGGGGTTGTAGGGCCGGCAGGACCAAAGGGTGATCAAGGCGTTGCGGGTCCGCAGGGAATCGCTGGCGTACCAGGACCAAAAGGGGACCAGGGGAATGCAGGAGTGACGGGTGCCATTGGTCCACAAGGTCCGGTCGGATCGCAGGGTTCTGTCGGTCCGGCAGGGGCAGATGGTCCAACGGGACCTCAGGGAAATCCAGGCCCCGCAGGTCTTCAGGGAATTCCTGGCGACCAAGGACCGAAAGGAGATCAGGGGGATACGGGATTGCAGGGCGCTACTGGTCCCCAAGGACCGGCGGGACCGGCGGGCGCCGATGGTCACACTTCCGGGAATATCGCCTTCGAAGCCGCGTATTATGTTGATCAGAAAGGGAATGGCGTGCACGGAGGTGCTGCGCCCGCCGGTGAAAGTGGTCTAAATTTACGGGAATTGAACCACAAGGTTTTTGAGTCCGGCGATTCGATCTCTCTTCAAACTGGGAACACCATCCGCCTCAAAGCCGGTTCGTATTATGTTGAAGGCTCTGCCCCAGCCTATGCGGCTGGCGCCCACCGAGCTTTCTTGTTTCGAATCCCACCCGTCGGCGGAAAAATTCGCGAGGCCCTCGGCACATCGGAACATAACTTACCGTCTGGATCGACTACAACGCGGTCGCACTTCCGCGGGATGCTTGAGGTAACAGAGGAGGAAGCTGAAGCGGATTTTCAAATTTGGCATTACCTAGATCAGGCGCATGGTTCCGCCGCCGACCTTGGTCATGGCGATGGACATGATGGAAATGAGGAAATCTACACCGAGATCTTCATTCGGAAGGTGCGTTAGAAAGTGAACTATGCGAGCCAGCCACAAAGCACTTAAACGGGTCCCAATCATGACAACAAACAGCAAAGACAGGTTGCCAGAGTCGAGTGATCCTTGAAGAAGATGCAAAGTGAACATCCACGCGATTCGGATTTTGAACAGGATCTGATGATTGACGATGGCATTGCTCGCTATGAGAGCAACGCAGGACATATCAGAGCCTGTCTAAAATCGTAGGAGCCGATGTAAGGAGGCTCTGAAGTCACGCCGTTTTCGATGAAGTTTGAGCCTCGTCACCTACCAGAAGAAGGAATTCTCAGACAGGCTCTCAGAGAGCGCAAGCGTTTGCGGTGAACGAGGGGCTCGCTTTTCTGGCATGCCGGTTTCGGTCTTGAACCGCGTCAGCTTCAACCGCGTTCACCTCCGGCACCATCACCCAGAACCGCAGATGGACACCGGCCACAGAAGCGCCGTTCCGGAAGTTCTTGTGGGTGGACTTCCCGCCCTTGAGCCAGCCGGGCGAATACCGCTGTCAGGTCCCGACCATCAGTTGGCGGTCTTGCTCACCATTTCAAGACTTGCAAGCCGGTGATCCAGTCGAAATGGATATCGCGGGCCGCAAGCGGAAGTTGATGCTCCAAGGCGAGGGCGCCAATCCAGATGTCGTTCTCCGGGATGGGAGTACCCGCCCGGCCGAGTTGCGCCCGGACACGTCCGTAATGTTCCGCCGTGGCGATTCCGGGAGAAATCACGACCACTGCGGCGAGGAAGTTCTGGATTTGAGCCAGGTGTTTCGCGGGGTTTTGCGAAAGGTTCGTGCCGCAATGGAGTTCACCCAAAACCGTCAGCGGCAGGAAGAGCGTGGGACTGGCCAGGAAGCTTGCGCGGAGAGATGGATCGCCCTTGAAGTATGGGATGACCACCGAGGTGTCGAGGAGGACATCACCACTGGCCGGCATCAATCCTCTCGCAGTTGGTCGCGATGGCGCGTTCCATCTCGCCGGCTTCGGACGGGGTCAGACAGCCGAAAGCGCGTTCGAGTGCAGTCCTGCTCCCGTTGCCGTCCGAGGAAGCGAGCCGATGAATGTAGCCCGCTGCTTCCGCCAGTTTTGAGGGAGGGAGGCTTTTCAATTCTTCGACGGTCGCTTCGAGCGTGCTCATAACCCGGTTATTTTACTCTGCTTAAGGAGTTTGGCAACAACGCGAATCGTATGAACTTTTCCCGGTGGAGCGGCCGTTCCCAATTTGATGCCGCCAAGTCCAAAGACGGTTTGACCGTCCATGCCCACTGGGGAGACGTTTCAATCCTCCTCGGCTTCAACCTTGCAGATTATGAAAAAGGCAATGGGATCGCAGAATCAAACATTGACAATTGGCGCTGCGACTTCATCGCAAGCCCTTGCGTTTTGGAGCGCCGATTGCAATTTAGTCGGACATTGCGAGATTCGAATGGTCCGTCAATTCACATTCATGAATGCTTTTCACGGAATAATGCTCATAGCGCCCAGCCGCTGTAATTCCAGTCCTAGGAACTCGTCTTCGAGCTCGAAGCGCGGGACTGCTGGACTACAATCTTGACCGCCTCGACATCGCGGGATTTGAGCTGATTTCCCGCGCGATTTTTGGAATCGAGATTGCCCCAGGAATCACGCACTTCAGAGTTGGGTCGACTGGTGGAAGAGAAGCGACGTTCTTCGGGAAAACGAACTATATCCCTCGCTGCTCCGTGGAACGGATACGTCGATATTTATTCGAAATCTCGGCCATTCGGACCTGAAGGACACACTGGCGAGGATGTGAATTGGCTCGCAGGCAGAATAACGGATGATCTTTGCCGTGTCCTTCATCTCAGCCCCGGTGGCACTAGACCCGATTACTTTCTTGCCATCACGAACGTTCGGTTGAGCGAAGGCGCAAGTGGAGGAGCCGGAAGAACACCATCCTGTATTCGATGTTCCCCATCACGCGAAATCATTTTATTCCTTGGGGAACGAATTGAGGTCGGGCAGCCGCTGAAGCGGAACTTTCGGTTCGAGAACCACGAATTGCGCGAAGTACACGAATACGTTCGAAGAACGAATCGGGGAAGGCGGTGAAAAGCAAGAGGCGTCAAAATGCCCTTTGATGACTGATTGCTGATGATTGTATCGTTCCTTCCTCCGCTCTAGGCTGTTTCCGAAGTGAGTTGGGTGCTTGATACCGCTTCCAATTTTCCGTGGATCGAATGAATCCCGTCAGCCGGCTGCACCCAACTCGCGCTCCAGCAGTGCAAGAAAAACTCGCTTCCAACGCTCTTTCTGACGCGAAACGGAATCCTGGGGATTCAGGCGTTTCTCCAGACAGAGGCCCGATTGGGCATCGTTCAACCGCAGGATGCGCCCACCGTCCGTGAGCTTGAGCAGCAGCATCTCGATGTCGCGTTTCATATCAGGAGATTAGCTTCAGAAACCAAATTCTGCCAACTACTGGTTGAGGGTTTTCCGGGAAGTGGCGCCCTTCTTGGAATGGTGGAATGTCTCGTTCCTCATGACGATAAAGCCGGCACTCGAGCGCGCGTAAAAACTGAGGTATTCGGCATGTTGCTGTGCGAGGTCATCCCGATGCGGCACAATGAGCAGCCAGGTCACCACACGGATCTTCGGATCGATAGCGCGCGTTGACTGCGCGGTTGATCGCTGGGCATTCAACTGAACGTAGTCAATCTGCGCTGGCCCGCCAGACGCAGATACAGTGATCTCGTCACCCGTCTTGATACTGAGGCCACGAATCGTATGAATCACCCAGCCTTTGCTGGTGCCAGTCGATTTCCACGGTTGCCCTTGAATGACACCGTTGACGGTGAGTTCAAACTGCAAAGCGTCATTCTTATCGTCGAGGTAATTGACTTCAAGATCGTACGTTGCTGATGCGGCCTGTGTGTTTTGATGATTCGACGATGACGCCATGTGAGGTGATCTTGCGGTCGTGGATGAGTACTTTGAACTGCGCGCAGGCGAGGTTCAAAGATCCAACGCGAGAAAATTGAGCGGGACAATGTCATTTGACTGTCAATGTTTTCAACGCGAATCAATTTGGCGTTTATGCGAGGTTTAAAACCGACTTAACAATAGGAATTTGGTCGCGAATCGTAGTGGCGATCCTGGAAATACGAAAGCAGCAATCTTTCATCGGTTCGCTTCATGAGTGTTTCAAGGCAAATAGAGAATCGCCTTGGCGAGGACGATTATGAAAACCACCACTCCGAAGGCGAACGCAAGCCCGGTCAGATCGACGCGGAATCGCCGGTAGAAATGCTTGAACCCACGGCCGAGTTGCAGGTCAAATAAATGGACGAACAGGAGTTCGTGGCCAGCCTCAGTCACCGGTTTTTCCTCGCCCGTCCTCGGGTCAGATTCAGTCGGCTGGTTCAGGCATTTGTAAAACGCCAACAACCGATCTTCAGATTCGGGACTCGTCAGCAGACTGGCGATGACCAATGTCAGGAAACCGGCCACGATGGCGATTCCGAAGTTGGCTGCTTCCCAGCGCAGAAACACACCGAACTCTTGGTAGGTCAACACAAGAAAAAGACCCCAGGACACGAGCAGGCTTGCGAATGCCCCCCACCGGTTCGCGCGTGGCCAGCAAATCGCCCCAAACATGCTGACGCCCATGAACGCGGCGATACTCTCAATGAAAAGGAACGCTTGAAGCACGTTCGTGAGGAGAATGCCGACGACCACGCCGGCCGCAGTTACTGTGATTCCTGCAAAGCGGCCTACCGTAAGATAATGCTTGTCGGACCGGTCCTTGACCCAGTAGCGCCGGTAAAGGTTCTGAGTGAAAAGCGCCCCGCCGTCCACAGTGAAAGCCGATCCGGTGGACATATTAGCCGCCAGCACGCTGGCTAACAGCAATCCGACCAACCCGGGCGACAGCAACTCGCGCGCGGCCAGACCGAATGCGTCTTCGGGATCTTCCAAAGGGGATCGTCCCTGCTGAATCAGCATGGCCGCGACCACCAACCCCACGAGCGCCCAGCCGATCGTACAAAAGCGCTTCACGAAATTGCCGGCCGCCATTCCCATTCGGCAACTGAATTCGTTGTGTCCCGTCCCCACGCTAGCCAGGATGTGGGGCTGGGCGACGATGCCGATCAGGCCGTTGACGGTCAGCATTAGAATCGTGAACACGCCGATGTCACCGGGCGTGACCATGGAGAGCATCTCGGGCGACAACGATTCACGCAGTCCCTCGAATCCGCCGATCACCTGCAATCCCTTTGGGATCAGTAAAAAGGACAGCGCAATGATGAAAAAGCTTTGTACAAAGTCGGTGTAGGCCACCGAGAGCAGGCCGCCCGCGAAGCTGTATCCGACAAAGGCAATTGTCATGGCCACCACGACTGTGTTTGGATCAATGGCGGAGCCCATGGCAACCGCAACCAGCTTGCCCGCCCCTTTCAACATGGCACCCATGCTCAAGGTGATGAAGGCCAGGGCGAACAGAGTGTAAACCTGCCCCATGAAACTTCCGTAACGATCTTCGTAAACCTCACCAATAGTCGTTCGTCGAAAGCGCCTAAACAGCGGAGCGAGAATCCAGTAGAACGGCGTGATGAACAGGTTTTTCCACTGGTACCAAATGCCCGAGTATCCCGAGAGGTAAACCTTGCCTGCCAGTGACACCGGCATCTCCGCGTGCGTGCCTACCCCAAAGGCTTGTCCGATGATCAGCCATACACTGAATTTGCGACCACCCAGAAAGTAGTCTCTGGTCTCCTTAACGCGACGACCGGCCCACAAGCCGACTGCGATGACCAGAATGAAGTAGGCGACGATAACAGCCCAATCGAGCCAGTGAAGGGATGCATCCATCAGTTTAGAACCGCGCCACACGCTCGCCTGAGGTATTCCTTGTAATCAAATTCGCCGCGCATGCTGAAACGCCGTGCAGGACGATGGCGAGTGTGAACGGGATGAGACAATGGAAAACTGGATGGTTGTTCATGGATTTAATCCTTCTGGCCATTCGGCCTGAAAAGTGAAAGACAACAGGTTCCTACTCAGTCTAATCGCCGAGGGATCAGTCCATTTAGGGGTGCTTTCTTCAACCACTGTTCGAAGAACTGTTGCCAGTCCGGATCGGTGCGCGGACTGGTCGCCTGATGCCCGTCAACGTTTGCCGTAAACTTAAGTCGATCGGGAATACCCAGGAAGTCATAGACTTCTTTTGCGCGGTTGAAGTAACCCCAGCTTTGCAGGTTGTCCGAGTGGGTGGAGCGCACTTTGTCCATGCTGCACCCGATCAGCAAGAACGGATTCGGCGCACAGAGGGCCAGCAGTTCATGGTGGTTGCGCTCGAATCCAGGACGCGATGGATTGGCATCGAGCAGGCTCCAGACAGTGCCGCGCAACTCGGGAATCGGATAGTCGTCCGTTTGAATGGAATCAAACTTGTGTCTCCAGTCGAGATACCAGGGATCCTGGTAATTGGTGTCCCCATGAATCGCCAAATGAGGATCGACGGCAACGGTCGCTTTGATTTCTGGAGCAAATGCGGCCACGTAGAGGGCGGCCTTGGCGCTCAGCGAAAAACCGATGAAGCCCAGCCGATTCGCATTCACCTCCGGAAGCGTTTTGAGGTATTCCACTTCGCGCTGAACATCGTGCACCATCTTGGCCATCGGCAGCCAGTGACCGAATCGTTCATAAACCATTTCGTTCACTTGATCGCGATGCGTTCTACCCTCTCGATAATTACGAATAAACGACCAACCGGTCAGGACCACGTAACCTCTCTGGGCGAGCCATTGCCCCCACCATTCTTCAGGCTGAGCATAATCAGGAGTCGAAGACGTCCAGGCGATCACCGCTGGAAACGGCCCGAGGCCCTGATTCTTCGGAAGCAACAAGAGATGCGGCTGGAGGAAGTCTTTTTCGATGGGAAGACTGAGATGAATTCGCGTGTATCCCTCTTTCTCCTCAGTATCGTGAATGACGACTTTGCGTATGTCCCCGAACCACTTTGCGTCTTCTTTCGATGGCGACAATTTGCCGAGAATTTTTGTCCAATGGCGAACCAGCTCCGGTCGCCGCTTCTGATACCAATCTTCCGGTGTGCCGACTTCCGTCCCGTCATCGAGGATCAGTGAAGAAGGAATCGCGTAACGATGCTGTTCCTTCATCAACGGGTTTGTCCAGTCCGGCGCCGTGTGGTAATTCAGCCGTTGGGATGGTGGAATTGACTCCGGGGAACCGCTTTGTTCCTGAGCAATGACTGTGTCATGGTGACTCCAGATCGACAGCAACAGAACCGCATGCAATTTGGTTTTCATTCGGAATGGCCGTATTTTCGATCGTCAAAACCGTCCGGCGAGTCGGCGATTGCAGCTTTGCACAAGAACGCAAAAATCATGACGAATGCGAATATTTGGGCCTTCATAATTCACTCGTCGGATTGCCTCCACAGCATTCGCTTCAACCTTGGAAACAGTTTTAACGCGTTTTCTCGCATCACCTGCCGCCCGATACGATTGGCGTGTTGTTCCAGCAGTTCGCCACGCTCGACTTTCTCCGTCAATGCTTCAGCCAGGCATTGGCGCGTGAATTCCGTCGCGGCGTAAATGCCTTCCGCATCGACCGTGTCGGCTCCCCACATGATCCGGTCGGAAGGAAACGCATCCAACCATTCTTGAAACGCACGTTTGGCCATCGTGTAGTTCAAAGTGGGCAGCCAACAGGAATCGATCCAGACATTTCGGTGTTTCATGGCGATCGCTCCCGTCTCTCCGACCCATGGATATCCGCCATGAAACAGAATGAACTTGGTACTCCCATTTGCTTCAATCACATCCACCAGTTGCATCGGATTGGAACCCTGAATTCGTGCGTCACCCGTGTGAACTTGAAACGGCAAGTCGTATTTGGCGCTTAACTCACAGATGTGCCAAAACATAAAATCTTCGAACTGCTTCTGCCCTTCGTTCGTCGTATCTGCCGTCGATTTACCGAATACGGCGGCCGCTTGGTCTTTGGTCACGCGTCCGTAATCCAGCGAGCGCTGATAAGCCTGAGTTGATTTCAGGCAAATCGTGTCGGCTGCAATTGCCTCCGCGAACAGAGCGTCAATGACGCTTAGGAATTCGTCGAATGTATCGGTCCTTAGCCCTTTGCGATTGGCGAAAGCAAAGGGGCTATCGAAGTCCGATGTAAACCGATCGGGATGAACGGCTCGCATAATCGTCGTTACGTTCAGCACGGGAACCGCGAACGTGTACTCACGTGCAAATTGCAATCGATTCCAATACGGATCGATCAACATTAACTCGATATTGGCGCGCTCGGTAACAACTCGCTGCAACCAATCGTCGCTCTTGTAGTTGTCAAATATCTTACTGTTCAGTTCTCGTGCTTCCCCCAATGTAATAGAATCAAACTCGACGCCATAAAGGTCGCGGAAGGCGGGAAGCAGATACCGGTAAAAGCTGGTTGCTCGAGCATCGTCAAAATCATCTTTAGCATCCCGCCACCAAGTATCGAACAAACCATCGGCGGGCCAGGGAGTGATGGGCGTCGTCCGCCGGAGGTAACTGTGAGCCCAAATGCTATAAAGCGTCATCCCATGTCCCAGAGTCGTGTTGACTCGGTCCGGGATCTCATCGAACGGTCTTAAGTGCTCATGGGTATCGATGGCGGCTACGGAGTTCAGAGCGCCTTTGATCCGAGCGTAGAGTTGCGTTGACTTGGTATCACGGGCCGCAGTGTCCTGCGCGTGACTCACAATAGGCCAGCACACTGCAACGCCGACGATCAGCGCAATCAATTCGGTATGTGTCCGCTTGAACAGTCGTGCCGGCCAGCCGGTGGGTGGGTTTGCAGAACTGGTAGGGATTTGCGTTTTCACAAGAGTCGCAACCAATAGCAGACCAATTGCAAAAATTGCGAGCCTTAAACCTAGGCAAAGCAGTTCGACCGCGAGAGAGCGCAAGTCCGTTTTGAAGTTTGGTGGATTTAGAGCGCCGCGATTTCTTTGTCTCCTCTTTCCAAATCACGCTGCAATGGTATGAATGCCCCGTGATTTCGCATGAAACCAGCCTCGCTGTGGGGAAAGACGTGATTTCGATCCATGGCGCCCGCGAGCATAATCTCAAGAACATCTCGCTGGAAATTCCGCGCAATAGGTTCGTCGTCATCACCGGCGTCAGCGGTTCAGGCAAAAGCACGCTGGCATTCGACCTTTTGTTCGCCGAGGGGCAGAGACGATTCTTGGACTCGATGAATGCCTACGCACGGCAATTTGTCGAGCAACTTGCAAGGCCGGATGTTGATCTGGTGACGGGCATCCCGCCGACGGTCAGCATTGAGCAGCGAAACTCGCGCGGAGGTGGAAAGAGCACCGTCGCAACGGTCACGGAGGTGTACCATTTCATCCGACTGCTTTTTGCGCGGCTCGGTTCCCAGTTCTGCCCGAAATGCGATCTTCCTGTGGAGGCGCAAACACGGGATCAAATCACAGAATCGCTTCGGCGAGAGATGGCGCGACGGGGTGATCTCCTGCTGCTGGCGCCGGTTGTTAAGAACCGAAAAGGATTTCACACCGATGTGGCGGCATGGGCCGCGAAACAGGGATTTGCCGAGATCCGGGCGGACGGGAAAATCTTTGCGACGTCAGGGCGGCTGAGGCTGGATCGATTCCGTGAACACACGATTGAAATCGTTACCGGCGTTCTCGACTCGAATCGGAAACGCCAGCCATCAAAACAGAAAACATCGGCGCAGCCGAAAACAGAGCGGGAAATTATCGATGAAACCCTGCATCTCGGCCACGGAGCGCTTCTCGCGTTGGACAATCACGGACGCAGTTCCATTCATTCCACGCTCCGGGCGTGTCCAGAGTGCGGGCAATCGTTCGAACCGCTGGATCCTAAGAACTTCAGTTACAATTCCGCGCAAGGATGGTGTCCGGCATGCCGCGGATTCGGGGAGCTGTTTTATCTGCCTGACGTGGATCGAGGCGCGCGCGCGGATGCGATCGAGGAATCCTGGTACGAATGGCAACAGAGCGAAAGGCAACTCTGCACCGACTGTTCCGGAAGCCGGTTAAATCCTGTCGCCAGGGCGGTCCGCCTAAATCTCGAAGGGAGCCTGGCGACCGAAGGACGGCGCTCAAAATCACGCAAGGGTTCTGCGGCATCGCTATTTGGTCCATTGACGACGGAAGCGCTTTCAAACGCTTCCGTGGATCAAGCACTCGCGTATTTTTCATCGCTGCGGCTACGACGGCGCGAGGCTGAAATAGCGCGTGATATTGTTCCAGAGATTCGCGAGCGGCTTCGGTTTCTGAAACGGGTGGGTCTTGGTTATCTGCAACTGGGTCGCGGCGCGACGACACTGTCTGGCGGGGAAGCGCAACGCATCCGATTGGCGGCGCAACTTGGTTCAAATCTCAGCGGTGTTCTCTACATTCTCGACGAACCCACGATCGGTCTGCACGCGCGCGACAATCAGCAACTCTTGGACGCGTTGAAGATCCTGAAAGCCAGAGGAAACACTTTAGTGGTGGTCGAACACGACGAACAGACAATGCGTTGCGCGGATTTCATTGTGGATCTCGGTCCGAAAGCCGGAGTGCATGGCGGAGAAGTTGTCGCCACCGGCACGCTCGCGCAGTTGATGCGTCATCGCGAATCGGTCACCGGCCGATGCCTCAGGGAAAAGCGATCGTTCCCGCACGGACGATCCCGCCGTCCAGTTGTAGTTCTCGAGAAAACCGGATCCAAAGAAGCAGCTTGTCTTCAAAAGGATTCGAATGCGAGTCTCGTGCTGAGTGGGGTGTCAAAGAACAATTTGAACCGTCTCGATGCGATCTTTCCTCTCAATCGTTTCGTTGTGGTCACAGGGGTCAGCGGTTCCGGAAAGAGCACGCTGGTTCGGGAGTGCCTGTGGCCGGCGCTTAAGGTGGCGCTGCAAAAGCCTTCATCCCGAATAAAGTCCGCTCCCGCGTTTCGGCTGAGCGGTCACGAGTCCCTGCGGGCCGTGTTCGAAGTGGATCAATCGCCGATCGGACGCACGCCGCGTTCGATTCCGGCCACGTACGTTGGATTCTTTGACGAGATCCGGCGGCTGTTTTCCCAGACACCGGAAGCGCGGCTTCGCGGTTATTCGCCAAGCCGGTTCTCATTCAACAGCTCCCAGGGACGCTGCGCGGAATGCGAGGGAACCGGAACGATCAAGTTGGAATTGAGCTTCATGCCGCCAGCCTTTGTGCGGTGCGAAACCTGCAATGGAACACGGTTTGACACCGAGACGCTCGACATCGAGTTGAGGAGCAAAAATATCGCGCAAGTTTTGGAACTGAGTGTTGAGGAAGCGATCGTTTATTTTGCGGCATTCCAGAAGATCCTGCGTCCTCTCGAGGCTTTAAGGGACACGGGCCTGGACTATGTGAAGCTCGGCCAGATTAGCCCGACGCTCAGCGGCGGCGAAGCGCAGCGGCTCAAGCTCGTGACCCATCTGCTCGCGGGGTTGAACGAGAACACAACGCGCTTGAGGGCGGATTTGCGGCGGAACTTGTTCATTCTGGAGGAACCGACGATTGGCCTTCATATCGCCGATGTTCAACGGCTCGTGGATGTTCTGCACCGTCTCGTCGATGCCGGCCACTCCGTGATCGTCATCGAGCATAATCTGGAACTTATCGCGGAAGCCGATTGGGTAATCGATTTGGGTCCGGAGGGCGGCGGGGGCGGGGGAAAAATCGTGGCAGCCGGAACACCCGAACAGGTCGCGGAGAATAATCGCTCGCACACGGGTCGGTTTCTTCGTACGCTCATCAAGAATCCATGGCAGAGGCGTACGAAGAAATCGTAAACGGGGAATCTCTCCTGCGACCCGCGCCAGATCGGCGCCACGAAATCGTCTGCGATCGTCTGCATTCTCTCATGGCAAACGGGGTGACAGGGATTTCCACGACGCGATTGCTTCCGCCGCGTTCGGTTGTGCAGGTGCGAGCCGGAACGATATTTCGTCCCGACCTCGCATTGGTGACCGCAGCGAACGGGAGATTGTTTCTTGCCGCTGAAGTGATCGACGCGAAGGATCACCAAATCGATACCGTCATCAAAAAAGCCATTTACGAAGAACTGAATCTTCCGCGCCTTTGGATGGTTGATCCCCGATACGATAATGTTGAGATCTATCAGAGCGGTCCCTACGGCCTGGCATTAAAGAGGATCCTTGCGTGCCGGGAGATGCTTCAGGAGTCGCTCTTGCCGGCTTTCACGGTCAGCATTCAGAACCTGTTCAGATCGTAATTGGGATCCGTCAAATCTTCCGCCAGGTTTCGGAGAGCGGCAATGGAGCCTGCCTTCCTTGCCGTGGCTTCCGAGCGAAGGCAGGCGCAGTTGCCGCGTTTGAACTCGAACGAAGTTGTCCGGAACTCCCTCGGGCTCTCGGACACGCCGAAGCGAAAGCGGTGAATCGCTCCGCTCGTCACCGCAGTCCAAGACGCTCCCGCGTTCATCGAAGTCTCTTCATATTCTCCGGCTGGGGGTGCTTCGAATTGGTGGGAAGAATCTCGACAAGGCGCCTTTGGATCTTACGCTGAGACGCATGCAATCCCTCTTTCGCTTCACGATCATCGGGAGTCTTTGCGCCGTATCCACCATTCAGGCTCATTGGCCGCAGTTTCGAGGTCCCGAAGCTCGCGGCGTGGATGATTCCCGGGCACTGCCGGTGCGTTGGAACTCCGAAACGGGCGAGAATATCGCTTGGAGAACTCCGATTCCCGGATTGTCCCATTCGAGTCCGATCACCTGGAACCAGCGAATTTACCTGACAACCGCCATCAAACCGGGCGAGTCGAGTCTCAAGGTCGGACTTTACGGCAACATTGATTCGGTGACCGAAAACGAGCATCATCAATGGCGTTTGCTATGCGTGGATCTGAATACCGGAAACATTGTTTGGGACGTCCTTGCGCACGATGGCATCCCGAAAGTCAAACGGCACACCAAAGCCACCCACAATAACTCAACGCCGGCCACAGACGGGAAGCGCATCGTCGCAATCCTGGGATCCGAAGGCTTGTTTTGTTTCGATACCCAAGGCGGGCTGGTTTGGAGAAGGGATCTCGGCGCGATGGATTCCGGTTATTATCTTGTGCCGACCGCGCAATGGGGGTTTGCCAGCTCGCCGGTCATTCATGACGATACTGTCATCGTGCAATGCGACGTCCAGAAGGGTTCTTTCGTGGCGGCATTCGGAATCGAGGACGGAACTGAAAAATGGCGAGTGGCCCGCGAAGATGTGCCGACCTGGAGCACTCCCACCGTTGTGGAGACGTCTGATCGGAAACAAATTGTTGTCAATGGCTGGCATCACACCGGTGGCTACGATTTTCAAACGGGCCGCGAGCTGTGGAAACTGTCCGAGGGCGGGGACATTCCCGTGCCGACTCCGGTCTTCAGCCGCGAGTACGGTTTCATTTACCTGACGAGCGCCCATGGAAAGTTTCGTCCGATGCGCGCGGTTCGCGCGGATTCCACAGGCACAGTCACGCCAGAAGATCCGGGAGCCACCAACGCAGCCATTGCCTGGGCGCACGCACGCCAAGGCAATTACATGCAAACCCCCATCCTGGTCGGCTCGCTGCTTTGGGGATGCACCGACAACGGCATTCTTACCTGCTTTGACGCGCAAACCGGGAAGATCCATTACAGCGAACGCCTCAGCGCCGGACAGGGATTTACCTCGTCACCCGTCTCGGACGGCCGAAACCTTTATCTAACCAGTGAGCAGGGGGAAGTCTTCGTAGTCCCGACAAAGCCTTCCTTCTCCGTCAGTGCGACTAACCAACTGGGAGAAACGTTCTTGTCCACAGCGGCAATAGCGGAAGGCCGGTTGCTCTTCCGCACCCGCAATGACCTGCTGGCCATCGGTAACACAACGGTGTCTCCGTCCCGATAGTTGCGGTTATTGCTACAATTCTTCGGACTCGGAGGCTTCGGCCCTCCCGCGCGCAGCCTCCGAGGCGGAGCCACTGAGCCTACAGCGCGGATCGATCTCGTCCCTCCAATCATGTTCTTTGGGTCACTTGGAAGCACCTTCTAAGCAGAATCGAACGTTATTTCCTGACCTTGATGGTCTATCAGGCAATTTTGTTTCGGAGGATATTTATAGAGGAGCTTGGGGAGTAACCCTTTCGGGAAGGGAGATTACGAGGAAAGGGATGAGGCGGAGCGGCCAGACCAGAAATCCGGCCACGGTGATGTCGTAGGTCAGACAGAACTGCGGCCACCAGACCGGAACACCGGGATTCGCGATGAGGTGATGTTGGAAGAATTCTCGGACAACGAGGCCGTTGAAATCTCGACGCTCCCAGCTACTCAAAGGAATGCGGCGAGTTTCGCGCGCCGGTTGAACAACACATCAAGAATTCGCGCAGCGGTGTTTGGAAGCGAGGCCAGCAATTCTCATTTTGGCGCGCGGCCCTGGAAAGCGAAAGCGCTGGGGAATAGCCTGCGGCGTTCGTTTTCCTCTGCCCGCCGCGCCCTGGATGGGCGCGCGCCGAGCCAAAATGAATTGCTGAATCGAGGCCACAGGTCTGGCGCTAATGCTTTATTTCCAGCACATACTTCCCGAACTGCGGGGATCTCGCCATCTGTTCGATCGCTTGATTGCCCTCGGACAAGGGGAACACGGCGTCGATCACCGGCTTGATCTGATGTTTCTCAACGAATGCGAGCATACGGGAAAAGTCTTTTGGTGATCCCAGGGTCGAGCCGATTAATCGAAGCTGTTTCCAAAAAACTCTGAACATGTCGAGCTTTTCAGGCTGCCCCGCGGTGGCGCCGTAATTAACAATCCGTGCTCCCGGCGCGGCAATTTCAATCAAACTGCGGTAACCCTTCCCGGCCGCACTGTCGATGATTAGATTCGGCGCGCCGGCAATCTTTGTGAATTCCGCCGGCCAGGTTTGATTTGTGTAATCGAATCCTCCTTGAGCGCCCAGTCCGACAGCCTGTTGGATCTTTCTCGGCGATGACGAAGTGACCCACACTTTGGCGCCCGCCCTCGCCGCGAACTGAAGAGCGAAGGTCGCCACACCGCCTCCGATGCCTGTAATGAGAACGGTTTCGCCGGACTCCACGCCACCGTGGGAAAAAAGCGCGCGATACGCAGTCAAACCAGCTAATGGCAACGCGGCCGCTTCCCGCCAATCGAGATGCAAGGGTTTTGAATGAAGTTGCGCGGCCGGAACCGCCACCTCGGTTGCAAAGGTGCCATCCATCGGACCACCTAGAACATGAAACCTCTTCGACTGCGCGGCCTCCGAATCGCCCCAGTCGCGGCCGGGATAAATGATTACTTCGCGACCTTTCCACGACGGATCGACCCCGTCGCCAGTCAACGATACCACTCCCGCGCCATCCGAACCGAGGACGACTACCGGATTGACACCCGGATAGAGTCCCTGCGTGATCCAATAATCGCGCCGGTTGAGAGCGGCGGCTTTGAGCGCCACGACGACTTGTCCGCTTTGCGGAGCAAGGCCCGGCCGCTCTATCAATTTGAGGGGTTTCTTAATCTCTTTAAAAACGAGTGCTTTCATAAATCTAGGAGCCGCTTATGGGCTATCGCACGCCGCGCTCATTTCCATCGACGTCGATTGTAATCTCTCTTGCGCCGTCCGTGACGGAGGTCGAGGTGACCTTTCCTCCCGGCCATCGAACTTGGACGGCTTTCGGAGGTGAAGGTAATCCCATCACCTGGACAAGACTGTCCTGAGACCAATATCCCGATCCGGAGTGGACCTCGCGCGAGGGTCCATAGGCGCTTCCGAATTGAAGGCGGATGACAGCGCCGATTCCGTTCGGATTCGACGGAGATCCATTCAAGCGCACCCGAAGACCCGGGCTCGCGCCCACATTTCTGAAGAGTTTTGTCGCGGCGGCATTCTGTGTGACCACCAAATCGATTCGACCGTCTTCGTCGAAGTCGCCGAGAGCGGAACCACGCTGTTCGCCATAGACTCTGATGCCGGATCGAACTGCCGGAACCGGTTCAAACCCGCCTTTTCCATCTCCCCGCAACACGAGCCCCGTTCCCGCGTCAATCCTCGGCATCTCGGGTCGTGTCGCAAAGAAATTCTGGCTTAAGAACAGATCTTCATTTCCGTCCCCATCGATGTCACCAACGTTCACGCCAAACGCCGGGGCGAACTGAGCTTCGGCAGGAAGCGGAACTGCTTCAAACCGGCCGCCCCGGTTTATGAAAACCGTTGAAAGGAGGGTTGTGATTTCGACTCGCCTGCCCAGGGCATTGCGCGCGCCGAGCACCTGGTCGAGGGTGGCTTCGCTGTAGGCCCGATGATTGGCGAATTGCTCAAACAGAAATGGAAGCGACGGAGCAAGGGTCATGATCGGATGCCTCGGCGTGAGGTTCCCGCCGGCGTCGTATTCCGTTTCAATAATGTCGGTCACGCCTGGCCGGGCAAGTTGCCCATAAATGAAAACCAAAGGCTTTTCCGGAGTGGCGCGGTACGGACTGTTTTCGCCCCAATTCGACGCGATGATATCGAGCTTGCCGTCTCCATTCACATCGCCCGTGGTGACGCCCTTCCACCATCCCGTGTATCGGCTCAGCCCCCATTCCTCTGTGACATCGAAGAGCAGTTCACTTCGGCTTTGGAAAACTCGAATCGCTCCCCATTCACAGGCGATCACGAGTTCCGCAAGACCGTCTTCATTCAGGTCGCTCCACACCGCTCCGTTAACGATCCCAAGCCGTTCCATCAGCACACTGTTGCGAACATCCAGGCGCCACCGCGTTCCGTCATGCTTATAGATTTTCGACGGCGCTCCAAGCGGGTATTGCCCCGGTGAAACACCGCCGCCAACGAACAAAACCAATTGACCGTTCCCATGCGGATCACCTAATGCCAGAGCGCTCGCGCTCGACATCTCACGGGCGGCCTGATCCGACCCAATCCATCGATTTCCCTCCACGCGGAACGAATCCACACCGTGCTCAGCGGCTGTCTCGTATCCCGTGATACCCATCAGGAGTTCCCGGCGTCCGCCCGGGGCAATCCAACCAACGATTCCAGCCGTGTCACGCGGCGCAATGAATGAGGGTGTTCGGGTGAGTTTTGAAAATTTGCCGGAACCGTCGGATTGAAACACGGCGGGCGCTCCGCCGCTTCCCGTGCCGATGACAAGATCATCATGTCCATCCCCGGTCAGGTCGAACCATGCCACGCCGGGACCTTGCTGGCTCAGTTTAAACGGAAGCAAGGGTTGCCGTTCAAAGTCGTTGAACTCGGTTTCATGATGCACGTGAGTGATCGCGCCGCTTACATCTTCAAACAGAGGGGTGGCTCGAATGGAATCGGAGGAAATGACTTGATCGGCGGTTTCTGGAGCCGATTCATTCCCGTCCCTTTTCGGCTCGCCGATTTCGAAAAATCGATTGGCACGCACATCAGAAACCACGCTCACGAGTCCGGTGCGCCATCGCACCTCGATCGTCATGCCTTCCTTAACATCACCCACGGCGAATCCGACTGTTGTATCCGAACCGGAAAGATAACGGCCTCCGGAAATAATCTCTGCCGACTGCATTGGAATGGCCCCGCCACGAAACTCTACCTTTGCCCCGATCCCTTCGGTGTTGGGACGCTGGCCTTTCAACCGGACCAAGACGCGTCCAGCCGATGATTCGTTTCGAAACAGGTCCGCCGTGCCGTTCAGGGAGTTCGCCACCAAATCCAAGTCACCATCTCCGTCGAAATCGCCGGTTGCGATGCCATGGCGCACGCTCTCGTGGGTCAACCCCCATTGGTCCGTTGTCTCTTCAAATTTCCAATTCCCCAGATTTCGAAAACCGATCACAGGCATCTTCAAGAGAGGATAAAGCCGGTAGTGCTCAAGCAATTCCTGTGTGTAGGCCTTCTGCCGCGCGGCCTCGTTCGGATATCCGCTCCACGAGTGCTGCTGAGCCTGAATCTGCATCGCGGCGTCCATGTCTTGAACGTCGCGAAAATGGCCGGCCGAAATGAGAAGATCCTCAAAACCGTCCAAGTCCACATCCAGGCAAATGGGAGACCACGACCAGTCAGATGCGAACAGATTCGCAAAATGCGACACTTCTGAGAAGGTGCCGCCTCCCGCGTTTCTGAACAGTGTGTTTCGCATCACCTGCGGCCGGTCCTCAACGATTCCAGGCGGTGTCGTCTCCGGCTTGTCTGCCATGTTCTGCCGTTTTCTCAGATGGGACTTGCGGCTGAGCATATCCACAACAAATAGGTCCGGCTCACCGTCGCGGTCGAAATCTCCGAAATCGATCCCCATCGAGCTGGCGCACGTCTTTCTGAGCGCTACGTTATCAATGGCCCGGAAATGTCCCTTGCCGTCATTGATCCAAATGCGGTCCGGAGTCCAGTAGTCATTGCACACATAAAGATCCGGAGCGGAATCGTGATTCATATCGCGAAAGGTCACCGTCAATCCCCAGTCCAATGGCGCCGAAGTCAGTTTCCGCCCCTGCTCGTCGAGGAATGTGCCGTCATCCCAGCGGACTTCTTTGAAACGAGCGTTCCCGTCGTTCAGCAGCAACTGATCGGGCTGACCGTACTCGGAGACGCGTCCTTCGCGAAAGAGAAGCCTGTTCCGGAGCGAAATCGGAATCGACGGTTTGCCATTGACGATGGGAACATTCAATCGCCCCAGATCGCGGATGTCATCGGGACGGTTGTTCGCAATGTAGAGATCCAATGTCCCGTTGCCGTCGATATCCGCCAGCGCCATTGTCATCGGCGCGTATTGACTCTTGGTTCCAGCGGTCGAGGTCGCATCGGTAAAATGTCCCGATCCGTCGTTGAGAAAACAGAGCACTCCTTCGTTCGCCGTCGAAACGAGAAGGTCCAAGGAACCGTCGCCATTTAAGTCCGCAAAAACTGCGCCACGGCACAACTTGCCCTTGCAAGCGACGGCTGCGTTGGCGGTGACATCTTCGAACTTCCAGTTTCCCAGGTTTCGATAGAGCACATTGGAGGATTCCAGTCCGCAAAAATAAAGATCCGGCAACCCGTCCCCGTCGAAATCGCCGACCGCTACGCCCGAGCCATTGGCCAGAACGCGGTTCGCTGCAATTGCTTCTTCACTCAACACATTCTTGAAAGCGACGCCGGTTTGCTCTGGCGCAAGGAGTGAAAATCCCGAGTGTCCCCCCATGTTCACTTTCAGCTCGGACCAGCGGAATCCCGTGTCGCTGTGCCAAACCGCGTCTGCGGCACGCGACGGGAAAATAGGCATGAACGAGAATGCAAATAAGACAAGCAGCAGAAGGAACTGCTGCGCGCAGGCATTGCGCCCTTGAACCCATTGGGGTGGGGCGACACTCTGTGGAGCCCTGACTTTCTCAAGCGCTCGAAAGGTGTCAGGGCTCCACAGACTGGCTTCCCAAGCCCTGCAAGTTAGTTGCCCACATGAGATGTTCGCTTCGCGAAAAGCAGTGTCGCCCCACCGTTGTTCATTGAGAATTCTCATACGTTGTGGAAGGATATTCGGTCATCTCACAACTTGAAGTTCGTTTCCCATGCTGATTCTCACTTCCTGCGCGCCCTCTGGAATCGCGAGCCGTTGCTGTTCCCCGCCAGGCCAGCGGATCGAGATCAATGCTGGCGTCTTAGAAATCGACATTATTTGCACCGCACTATCTTGCGACCAGTAACCGGACCCGGCATGAATCTCGCGCATCGGTCCCGACCGGCTGCCGCTGATGATCTGGATCGTTGCCCCAATCGCGGATGGATTTTCACTCGGACCCTCGAGTCGAACTCTCAGTCCCGGTTTTCCACCGATGTTGCGATACAACTTCGTTTCCCCGCCGTTCTGTGAGACGACAAGATCAATCCGCCCGTCCCGGTCAAAGTCCGCCAATGCGCTGCCACGCTGCTCACCGTAGATCTGCACGCCGCTTTCAATGTGATTCATCGCACGGAATCCACCCATGCCGTCGCCTTTCAACCAGAGACCGAGACCGGCGTCGTAACGAGGCACTTCCGGTTGCGTTGCATAGAAGTTTTGGCTGAGAAACAGATCCTCGTGTCCGTCTCCGTCGATGTCCCCAATACTCACCCCAAATGCCGGCGCCATTTGCGCTTCGACGGGCAGGGTGCGCGGTTCAAAGTGGTTTCCACGATTTAGGAAAACCGTTGAATCCAGCCATTCGGCCTCCCAAACCTTCGCAGCCGCGGATCGTTCTCCAAGGATCTCTTCAACTCCCGCCACCGCATACGCCGCGTTGGTTTTCAATCGCTCTCGTACGAACGGCATTGCGCGAGACGTGGCGCCAAGCTGCCGCTCGGGAACAAACTTTCCGATTTCGCGATCAAAGAACGCCTCGATCAAATCATCGATACTGTCGCCGTCGAAGTCGCCGTAGTAAATCCGCAGCGCTTTCGCACGATGGCTTTCATACGGCGAGTTGCGCCCCCAATTTGAGGCGGCGATATCCATGCGTCCGTCCCCATCGAAATCGCCCGTCGAAACTCCGTTCCACCAGCCGCGATATGCCTCCATTCCTAGCGCGGCGGTCGTTTCCGAAAACGCTCCCGCCTTATTCAGAAAAATCCGGACGGGCCCCCATTCGCATGCCAGCACAAGATCCGAGTCGCCATCCCCATCCAAATCACTGAAGACGGCCCCGCTGACCAACCCGATTTTGTCAAAAATTTTGCTTCCAGCGGAGTCGAATAGAAATTTCCCCTTTTCGTTTCGGAACAGCCGGGACGATGCCGCCGCTGGATATCTCCCTGGGACGGTCCGTCCTCCCGCGAAAAGGTCCAGATCGCCATCTCCATCGATATCCGCCACCGCGAGCGGTCCGGCGCTGGAAACATCGCCGGGTATCCCGTCATCAATGACTCCCGTTGAAATCCCGTACTGCCGAACGGATGCACCTATCGGAAGGCCGTCCTCGTAGTTTGAGGAGCCGCTTAACAAAACGATCCGCTTCGGACCGAGTTCTGAAACCACGAGGCCAGATTGATCGCGTGTCACCGGGATTGTCAAAGGCGGTTTCTCCCATCGCGAGAAGCCTGTTCCGCCGTTGTTGTGAAACACACCCATACGCCCTCCTTTGCCGCTGCCAATGAGAAGATCGTCCCAGCCGTCCGCGTCCCAGTCAAACCACGCCACTCCGGGCCCCAATTGGCTGAGCCGTTTTGGGAGCAACGGCTGGCGGGCGAAGTCATCATACGGTTCCTCAGGATGCCGGTGATTCAGCAGGACGCTCACGTCTTGAAAGAGAGGCGGGCGCGATTCTTGATCCCGCCGGTCTTTCCGGTTTCCATTGCTCGAACTTCCTCCTTTGGTTTCCTGCGAGACGGATTCGTCGATCTCATAAATTCGGTTCGCCGTTGCGCCAGGCAAAGTGCTCATCCGTCCGCTCCGCCACTTCACTTCGATGGTCATCTCATTTCCAGTTGTGCCCGCCGCGAATACACGCATTAATTCATCCGATGAAAGATAGCGGCCGCCACAGACAATTTCCTGGCTCTGCGACGGAACAGCGCCTCCATAGACGCTGATTCTTGCTCCCGCGCCGTGGGTGTTGGCTCCGTTTCCCTTCAAACGAACGGCGACACGCGGAGCGGAGGCTTCGTTCCGGTAGATGCCAGCCTCGGCATTGAAATTGTTCACCACCACATCGAGGTCGCCATCATTGTCCAGATCCGCCACCGCCATTCCGTGTGAAACACTCGCATCGTTAAACCCCCACGCCGCACCGGCCTCTTCGAATGTGAGATCACCCCTGTTGCGAAAGGCGAGATTAGGAGACGCCAGCCGTGGGAACAGGCGTCTCGCCTCAAACACTTCGGCATCGCTCATTGGTTTCTCAGCGCGCATGGCTTTCAGGCGCTCAGCAACATCGAAGTCGCGCGCCGCTCGTTCGTTTCCATTCGATACCAGCACGTCCTCCCATCCATCCAGATCAACGTCCAGAAACATCGGCATCCAGGACCAATCGGATGCTTCGAGCCCGCTGAGCTGCGCGATCTCCGCATACGAACCGTCCCCTCGGTTTAGGAATAGTGTGTTAATTCCGTACTGCGGGCGGTCATTCACCTCGCCAACCGCCAAGAGAGGCGGCGCGGAATCCCCCATTTGTGTCATTCGTTGGTGATGGCTCCGGCTCAGCATATCGACTACAAGAAAATCATCGAAACCGTCCCGATTAATATCGGCGAAATCAACCCCCATCGAAAACAGACTCGATTTGCGCAGCATGAATGGACCGCCCTCGCGAAAGCGCCCCGTTCCGTCGTTTAGCCAGACTCGATCCTCGCTGTAAAAGTCGTTGCAGACATACAAATCCGGAAACGTATCGCCGTTGATGTCGCGGAACATCGCGTCCAACCCCCATTCGTAAAGGGGCGACGGCAGCGAGTTCCCTTGCGCGTTCAGAAACGCTCCGCCGGTGTACGGCATCAACACAAAGTTTGTCCCTCCGTGATTCCGATAGAGCGAGTCGGCCTCTCCCAACTCCTCGACGCCCCGCCTGGGAGAAACGACAAACCGGTTTTGCAAGTCGGGTTCGGTGACCGAACGGCCATTCAGGCGGTCCATTTCGATCCTGCCATCGACACGTTTGAAGGTGGCCCGCGCATTCGGAATATCCATCAGCGCCGAAGTCCGATAATTTGAAATGTACAAATCGAGAAATCCATCGCCGTCAATGTCTCCCACCGCGAGCGACATCCCGCCCTTATTCCCGTTCAGAACGGGACCCGGAAGGAACCGCAAGTTGCCTTGATTAAAATAAATTCGTGTCCCGGCTCCGATTGAATTAACCACCAGATCGAGATCATTGTCCCCGTCCAGGTCCGCGAGCGCGACTCCGGTCGAGGCCAAGTCCGGGCAGGCAACACCCGCGCTTTGCGCGATCTCCTCAAATCGCCAGTTGCCTAGATTTCGATACAAACGGTTTGGCTGGTCTAAGGCGCTGAAGTACAGATCACACCAACCGTCGCCATCCACATCGCCGGCTGCCGCACCCGACCCGTTCAATAGAATCTGATTCGTAAGATGCCGCGATTCAGGGACCAAATTTGTGAAGTTGATTCCGGTCGTCGATGACGTGAGTCGAGAGAAACCCGCTCTTTTTCCCGGTTCGACCATCACCTGCGCACTGCGGAATCCTTTGCCGTTTTCCCAATCGAGGGAGTGCGCCGAAACCGCGAGGCAGAGAATGGACACAACGAAGCAAAACTTCCACGTCCAACGTGATTCGGTGCTAACTGATTCTTCAGACATCTTCCTGAATTATTTGATCCGATTCCAGAATGCATTCATCGAGGTATGATTCAAGCCAACATCCGCAGTGCGGCACCGAACTGGAAACGGTCCGGCACCTCCGTCGCCATAAGGCTTCGAATGAGGACACGGCTGAACCGCAGCTTCTTCTTCATCAGATCGAGGAAAGCAGCGCGGAGGCTGGTGATCCCGGGAGAGCTACTAAGGATGAACGCTGCAATTGGTACGATTCGAGTTTCAGGGGTCCGGTGGGGCGACACTCCGTGGAGCCCTGCTATGAGGAGGTTGTGGGTGATCAACTCTCCGGCCATTCGCAAGGAGACTCAGGGTTTCGTCACATCTTCCGCCAGGTTTTGGAGTGCGGCAACGGAGCTTGCGCAGTTGCCGCTTTTGACATGGAACAAAGTGGTCTGGAACTCTCTCGAACCCTCGATCCCTCGATCCCGCCGAAGAGAAAGCGGTGAATCGCTTCGCTCGTCACCGCAGTCCAAGACGCTGCCGCGTTCATCGAACTCTCGTCAAATTCTTCAGCAGCGGATGCTTTTCATCTTGGCAGCGGTTCATATGGAACATCTCGGTCCTCTCTTGTTTCACTGAAGAAGAACGACACAAATCCCGACTTGTTGCAACTTGATCCTTTTCCTGTATTCGGAATCTTCCGTGGTCCACTTCCCAAAAGTCTTCGCAGAAAACAAAGAGTCCTTCTTTTAGTGGTACGGAGTGTCGCCCCACCGAGAGAAACGAGAGTCGGCGCGTCCCACCAGGCGGAAGTGCGGAGAGCGGGTCTGTCCCCATTCGATGCGCCCAGTTGGATCCGATCAATTTTCTTTCGCTCCGAGCTCGGAGACGATTAGAGTGGCCCGGTTGAAACGGAAGCGAAGCTCACCTCAGAAACAAGCTCGGGTTCCCGAGAGCACGCCGAAGCACCCGGAAACCCCGGGATACAGTCCGCTCGCGAATCCTTCGCGGACCCGTCGATGGGTATTTCGAGCGCTCAGTCTTTTTGGAGTTCCAATTCTCCTGCTCGCGGGACTTGAGATTTGTCTGCGAATCGCGGGAATCGGGTATCCGACGACTTACTTCCTCCGTGCGGAAATCGGAGGAAAAGCCGTTCTCGTTGAAAACAGCCAATTTGGCCGCCGTTTCTTTCCCAAAAAATTGATGCGGCGACCGCCACCGGTTGTTCTCGAGCCGGATAAACCAAGCGGAACATACCGAATTTTCGTTTTCGGCGAATCAGCGGCAATGGGCGATCCTGATCCGAGTTTTTCGTTCAGCCGGATTCTGCAGGTTTTGCTTCGAGACCGATTTCCGGGAACGGAATTTGAAATTATTAATACGGCGTTCACGGCGATAAATTCGCACGTCATTCTTCCAATCGCCCAAGAATGCGCCCGGCAGGATGGCGATCTATGGATTGTGTACATGGGCAATAACGAAGTTGCCGGTCCGTTTGGTCCCGCCACGGTCTTCGGCGCACAGCCGCGAAGCCTGGGATTGATTCGAGCCGGCATCGCCTTGAAGAGTTATCGAACCGGGCAGCTTCTCGAATCGCTTCGCGAACGGCACGCTTCGGGATCGAGTTCGACGCCTGAATGGGGCGGACTGCAAATGTTCCTAAACAATCAAATCGCAGAAGATGATTCCCGACTGGAAAAAGTCTATGATTCGTTTCAGCGAAACTTGGAGGACATCCTTGAGGCCGGTCTTCGGTTCGGGACAAAAGTCATCATCAGCACCGTGGCTTCGAACCTGCGGGATTGTCCGCCGTTCGCGTCCGTCCACTCAGCCCAATTGAACGCCAAAAGCGCGCCGGAGTGGAAAGCCGGTTTTCTGAGCGGTATCGAACAGGAATCCGGGGGACGGATCGGCGAGGCGCTTGATGCGTATCGAGAGGCTGCGAAAATGGATCCAAATTTCGCGGAGCTTCAGTTTCGAATTGGAAGGTCGCATTTGGCGCTCGGCGAAACGAACTCCGCCAGGGTCGCTTTTGAAAACGCGCGGGATCTGGACGCACTCCGATTCCGGACAGACACGCGCATGAACACGATTGTGGAGGAAACGAGCCGAAAATGGAGAGATAAAGGTGTGCGTTTGGCGCGTGCAGATCAGGCATTCCAAGAAGCGGCGAAGGATGGAATTCCTGGGGATGAGTTGTTCTTCGATCACGTACATTTGACTTTTGCCGGGAACTATCGGTTAGCGCTGGCGATTGCCCGGGAGATCCTGGCGGTATTGCCGGATACAATTCTTCAACTCGACACGAAAAATTGGGCTTCAGAGGACGAGTGCGGCGAACAGCTTGCCCTCACCGGTTGGAATAAAATCCAGTTGCTGGAGGGAATGCGCCAGAGGCTTTCCGAAGCGCCCTTTACGAATCAATTGAACCACGCAGTCCGGCAGCAGCGGTTCCGCGAGCAATTGGATCAGCTCCAGCCGATCCTGCAGACGTCCGGGCTCGACCAGGCAACAGAGCGCTATCGTTCGGCGATTCAGGCGGCGCCGCGCGATTTTCAGTTGCGCCAAAACTTCGCCAATTTTCTCTTCGCCCGGAAGCTGTATTCCGAAGCGGTCGCCGAGGGGGAGAAGGTCCTCGAATTCCTGCCGCATCATCCGGATGTTCATCACAACCTCGGAGTGTTTTTGACGGCTGCGGGCGCTTACGACGAGGCGGAGAAACAGTTCCGGAATGCTCTCGCGTTGAATCCGGACTCTGCCGCCGCATACATCGGTTTGGGAAAAGCGCAGGTCAATCAAGGGAAAGAACGCGAGGCCATCGAGTCGTTTTCGAGCGCGCTTATCCGGAATCCGAAGGAGGCGGAATCGCTGCTGAACGTCAGTCAACTTTGGCAAAAGGCGGGGGATCTGACTAAGGCGCGTGAATACATTTTGAAAGGATTGGAGGTTCAGCCCCGTTCGTTCGCGATCCAGATGCAGATGGGGGATCTTCTTTCGGAAGAAGGTGATCTGCTTCAGGCAGCGAAGCACTTTGCGGAAGCTGTCAAACTTCAACCGGAACATGGCTTGACCTATTTTGCGGATCAAGTCCGGCAGCAACCCGAGGACGCCCGCGCCAATTTCTTCCTGGCGAACGCCATGGCCGCCCGCAACGAGCGTGCGGCGTCCTTCGATCTGTTGAAGAAATCGGTTGAACTCGACGGCGGCTTCTGGGAAGCGCGATATTTTCTGGGAGTCGAACTCGCTGCGCAGAACCGCGTTGATGAGGCTCAACTCCAGTTCGCGGGGGTGGTGCGCGCGAAACCCGGTTTCGCCCGGGGGCACTTGAATCTCGGCGTCGCCCTGGCAAGAAGGATGCAGTGGAACGAAGCGCGCGCCGAGTTCGAACAGACGCTGAAGCTGGACCCCACAAACGAGCAAGCCCGCCAGTATCTTGCCACCATCCAAAAGATGCTCCGGTGATTCGGGGAAAACCGACGCTTTTTACACGCCGCCAAAAACGCGCCGCTCTGAATCCTCACAAAGTCCACCGAACAGCCGATAAAAATTCCTTTCGACCTTCTCCGCCAAAATCTCGATCGGTTCATCGCGCAGCTCCGCAGCGAAACGATAAACGGCCGCCAGGTTCGCGGGGTTATTTATCCCGTCTCCGGAAGACGGATCAATGAGAGGGTATTCGATTCGGTCCGGCGGCAAATGTTGATCCGGCGCGTCGGTCTCGATCAGGAAACGATCGGCGGGCACATGGCGAAATACTTCGCGCTGGCGATGTTTTCGTTCATGCGCAAAGTAACCGGAAATCGAGAAATACGCGCCCAGTTCAGCCAGCGGTTCAATCATTTCCCGAGGGCCGCTGTACGAGTGGAGCAGGAATCCACATTTTGGCAGCGGATGGCTTTGCAACAGTTCCAACAACCGGCCCCATGCCTTTAGGCAATGAATCGTCGCGGGAATTCCCCTTTCGGCGGCTGCATGCAACTGCGGTAAAAAGACCCGCTCTTGCTCCGGAAGGTCGTGCCCATCGATCCACCGGTCCAAACCGATTTCACCGACGGCCGACGGAATCGTGCCGAGACAGCGCGCGAGTTCGTTTAGCCAGTCCGGCGTTCGCTGTGCCACATGCCACGGATGATAACCAAATGAAGGAACCACCAGCGGCCAACGGCGCGCCACTGCGAGCACTTCCGGCCAATCCGATTCTTTCGAGCCGTTTACCACCATTTTCGCTGCGCCCGCACCCGTGGCGGCACCGCAAAACACAAGGCGTTCGTCGTGGAAGTGGTTGTGCGCGTCGTAGAACCGTGGAGTCATAGCCTGAACCAAAACTTCCTTGGAGGGGTTCTTAGTGATTGAAAAACAGCGGGCATTGAATAAGTTTCCCCCAAATGAATCAGAAATTTAGATTTCCCTCTAGAAAGTCTCAAGCATTTGGTCTAAGCGCAGCTATTCTTTTGACCGCCTTCCAGTTTGATGGACGCGCGAAAGATGAGGGTTTCGTTTCGATCTTCGATGGCAAGACGCTCCACGGCTGGCATATCAGCGGAAAGACAGGTCATAGCCGTTCCAGTGGGAATAAGACCGGCGGAAAGTGGGTGATTGAGGACGGCGCGATCATCGGGAGCCAGGATATTCCCGGAAACGGAGGAATTGTTATTACGGACGAACAATTCGGCGACTTTGAAGTGGTTCTTGAGATGAAGAACGATTTCGGACCGGACAGCGGTCTCTTTCTTCGCAGCACGGAGGACGGCAAAGCCTGGCAAGCGATGGTGGATTACCACGCGAACGGAAACCTCATGGGAGTGTATGGCGAAGGTTTGGGCGGCAAACCGAGCGTTGCCAATTTCCGGTTCGGCGAGAAAGTGACCGAGATAACGTCCGTTCCCGCGCCGTATCCGCTGCCTGTTCTAGAGGATTCGTGGCCGCTCTTCTGGCGGCATGGCGAATGGAACGAACTCCGGGCGCGAATTGTGAACAACCCTCCACACATCACCACCTGGATCAATGGCGTTCGGATTATGGAATGGAAAGAGACCGAAGTGCGCCATCCCGCGAAAGGCGGAATTGCTTTGCAAGTACATGGCGGCGGCGATCACACAAAGGAGTTCGTGCGCTACCGCAACATCCGTGTGAAGCGGCTGGACCTTCATTGAATCCAGTCGCCTCAAGAACGGTTGGTTTTGGTTCCCCCACGGCTGCCTGGTTCTAGACCGGGCTCCCATCGGCTTGCGCAACAACATCGCGGACGGGGTAGAGGATTCCGCTCTTGATCTCCCGCAGATTTCGAGGACAGTTTTATGTCGCACGTGCGACATAAAACTGTCCTCCCTCATTTGTGCTTGTTTCGCGTAAATGTCTGCATTTGGCGTCCGGCCTCTTGAAACATCTCCGTCCGACGTTGCCACGCCGACTTTCCGAGGTAATCGAGCGGCAAGATCCTTTCTGGCAGGAGCGGATCATTGGAAACGGCATTGAGCCAGGCTCCGCGCTCTTCCGCCGCCCAGCGCAGGAGCATTTTCGCTGACAAATCGTTACGCAGAGCACCGGCCGGTCGCTCGTCGAGGATTTTCAGATGCCTCGCGTAGCGGCTGTTGATACGTTCGAAATCCCACGCGCCCGCGACGATCTCCGAGTCCGACTCTCCCGCGCAAGGCCTTGCCTCCAGCAATAGAAGCGATTCCACTTCGATCTTTCCCCCAACGAGAATGTGCCGTTCTTCTTCCAGCGGATCAGGTGTGATCCAGACGCTATATTGAAGGCAGCCAAAGCATTTGCCGCGGAGGTAACGCCGGATCCGTTCGCGGTGACTGTTTCGTTTGGCGGGCACATCAAAAATCACCATCCGCCATTGTCCGTCCCACGACCGCCCCCAGCGCTCTTGGGGATCGCGGCCACCCAGAGCTTGCAACCGCCCCTGCGCGGACAATCGATAGACTCGATCCATCGGCGAGCCAGCATCACGCTGAATTAACCGGCGCTGCTCCAACCTCGCCAATTGCTTCTCCAATCCATTGTGATAAGCCCAGCTTTCATACGAATCGGTAAGATTACGAAATGTGGGCCGCATCAGCATGTCGGCGGACCACAGCAGCAGATTTAGGAGTTCCTGGGTCTTAGAATTCATAACCTTAAAAGTGAAAAACCTCGTTTGCGACCTCGAGACAAATTCATGTCGCACATACGACATGAATTTGTCCAGATTATTTCAATGCTGGCATTGCTGGTTTGGAGGGTCCCTGGCGAGGCGCGACGTTGCGACAGGGCTAGTCAAGACCCCTTTATCACTGCGGGAGTTTTTCTAGGAGCAGTGACTTCTTTATGTGTCTTCTTTATGTGTCTTGCAAATCCGTCACTTTTAACCTACCAGACTTCGCACCTATGAACGCACGTTCCTTTTTCCTGGTTCTCACTCCCTTTGTCGCATCGATTCTCCTTGCGGATGGACCCGCGGATAATCTTCCCGACAAAGTGCGCCCTGTGCCACCGCCGGGCCTGACAATTTCCGATCAGGATCGGTCGGAATTAGATTCACTCGTTCGGGCTCTGGGACTGGAGATCAAGGCGACAGAAGATGGCCTGAAATCAAAACCGGAGTTGTTGAACCTTCTGCCAGACGTGCGGATCTATCATAATGCCGTCCGTTACGCGCTGGCTTACGACGAATTCTACAAGACAAATCAGGTCAAAATCGCGAAACGGTTGCTGCAGCAGGGAATGGAGCGCGCGGCGCAACTCAAAGGTGGGACCGCGCCGTGGACCACAGCAACGGGTTTGGTCGCCCGCGGATACGTATCCAAAATCGACGGTTCCGTACAGCCGTATGGGCTTGTGATTCCGGCGTCGTATCAACCGAATTCCCCGCACCGGTTCCGGCTGGATGCTTGGTTTCACGGTCGGGGCGAAACGCTGACGGAATTAGATTTCATCAATGGACGCGAGACTTCGCCGGGTCAGTTCACACCGGATAACGCGTTTGTCCTGCATTTGTACGGCCGCTACTGCAACGCGAACAAATTCGCGGGGGAAATCGATTTGCTGGAGGCGCTCGAAAATGTTCAAAAACACTATCCAATCGATGACAACCGGCTGATTGTGCGCGGCTTTTCGATGGGAGGCGCGGCGTGCTGGCAATTCGCCGTGCATTATGCCGGGCTGTGGGCCGCGGCAGCGCCTGGCGCCGGGTTCTCGGAGACGGCCGATTTCTTAAAAGTTTTTCAGCAAGAAAACGTGCAACCCCCGTGGTACGAACAGAAGCTTTGGCACTGGTATGATTGCACGGACTACGCGGCCAATCTTTTCAACTGCCCCACGGTCGCCTACAGCGGCGAGATCGACCGCCAGAAACAGGCCGCCGACATGATGGCAAAAGCGCTCGCCGAGGAAGGGATTGAACTCACACACCTCATCGGACCACAGACGGCGCACCGGTATCATCCGGAAACGAAGAATGAATTGGACCGGCGGATTGATAACATCGCCGCGGTCGGGCGGGATCCAATTCCCCGCAAAGTGCGTTTTACGACCTGGACACTTCGGTACAACAAGATGCTCTGGGTGACAGTCGATGGGTTGGACCAACATTGGGAACGTGCGCGCGTGAACGCTGAAATCACGGATAATCAATCTGTGAAAGTGGACACCCAGAACGTTTCCGCGCTCACCTTGTCGATGCCACCCGGGCTTTGTCCGCTGGACACAACCGCTAAGCCGCTTGTTGCACTTGACGGTCAACCGATTGCCGCTCCCGGCGTGCTTTCTGATCGGTCCTGGACCGCGCATTTCAGGAAGACGAATGGCCAGTGGGCAGTATCCGAAAAACGCGAGGCAGGCGTTGAATTGTCCAAACGTCACGGACTACAGGGTCCAATCGACGACGCATTTATGGATTCTTTCTTGATGGTGGTTCCAACCGGAACGCCGCTGAACGAAAAAGTCGGTGCCTGGACAGCTTCTGAGCAGGCACACGCAATCACGCATTGGCGGAACCAATTTCGCGGTGAAGCCCGCGTCAAGAAGGACATCGAAATCACAGAGGAAGATATCGCCGCGCACAACCTAATTTTATGGGGAGATCCGCAAAGCAACGTGCTGCTCTCGAAGATCGCGAACAAGCTCCCGATTCGCTGGGACAGCCAAGGCGTTCACACAGGCGACGCAATCTTCCCGGTGGATCGTTATGTGCCTGTGTTGGTTTATCCGAATCCGCTGAACCCGGAACGATATGTCGTGTTGAACAGCGGTTTTACATTCCGCGAATACGACTATCTGAACAACGCGCGGCAGATCGCCAAGCTGCCCGACTGGGCCATTGTGGACTTGAGCGTTCCTGTTTCCTCCCGGGCGCCGGGCGGCATTGCGAATGCCGGATTCTTTGATGAGAAATGGCGATTGCCGAGGCGATAGTCGCGAACTCCGGCGTCCTCGAACTGAAATAATATCAATGAAACGATTCTTCTTCCGCGCGCGTTTGAGCGTGTTGATTTCTGTGGCTGCTGTCGTTGCCGGGCTTTTGGGATGCCAATCCGGATGGGTCGAGGCTGCGAAACACAATCTTCGGCATCCCGTGGGTCAGGTGGCGGAGAACACGTATGTCACTCCGGCGAATCAAATTCTCACGCCAGCGGGCAGACAGGTGGACCTTCCCGAATCGCGTCCCCAAGCGCTCGCGCTCAGTCCGGATAATCGGATTCTGGTGACGTCCGGCAAAACTCACGAGTTAGTCGTGATCGATCCCGTGTCGGCCGCGATTTTGCAGCGTGTCGCTCTGCCGTCAGATCAAGACCGCGATCCGCGGCCCAATTCCGTTTCCAACCATATTCTGGATCCAGATGAAAAAGGACAGCTCAGTTACACCGGTTTGGTCTTCTCGCCGGACGGCTCGCGAATCTACCTTTCGAACGTGAACGGAAGCATTAAGGTATTTGGGGTGGATTCGGCGGGAAAAGTTGAAGGTCTGCACTCGATTCCGCTACCCGAGTTCCGCGCCGGAGACCGTAACTCGGATATCCCTTCAGGCTTGGCGGTCTCCGCCGATGGCAAACGACTGTATGTGGCCCTGAATCTCTCGAATCGATTGGCGGAACTCAATGCGAGCGAGGGAACGGTTTTGCGCATGTGGGACGTAGGTTTCGCCCCTTATGACGTGTTGCTTCTCGGAAACCGAGCCTATGTCAGCAATTGGGGAGGGCGTCGTCCGGACGCACACAGCCTGACCGGACCTGCGGGTCGGGGCACGCTGGTGCGAGTGGATCCCGTTCGCCATATCGCAAGCGAAGGCTCTGTGTCTGTTGTTGACCTGGATGCGAACCGAGTCGGTGAAGAAATCTTGGCCGGGCTGCATTCGTCGGCAATGACTGCCTCGCCGAATGGCAAATATCTTTTGGTGGCGAATGCCGGGAGTGACACGGTCAGTGTGATTGATACGCAAACGCATAAGATCATCGAAACAATTTGGACGCGGCAAAATCCCTCCGATCTGTTTGGCGCCAGTCCAAATGCCCTCGCGTTCGACCGTTCAGGTAAAACGCTGTTCGTGTGCAACGGAACGCAGAATGCGGTTGCGGTTGTCTCGTTCGACCCAGGCGAGTCAAAGCTGAAGGGCCTGATCCCTGTCGGATGGTTCCCCGGGGCAATCCTGGTGGATTCCCCACGCGATTCGATCTATGTCGCCAACATCAAGGGAATCGGATCCACGAAACGATACGCTCCCGGAGAAACGGTAAAGTACAACACGCATCAGTATTTCGGGACTCTCTCGTTGGTGGAGCTGCCGTCGAAGCGGCGGCTCGCCGATTACACGCGCGTGGCGTTGCAAAACATGCGCTACCCGGCGCTGCGTGAGGCTCGGCTCCGCGCTCGACCGAACCGGGAGCCGCAACCGGTCCCCGAACGGGTCGGAGAACCTTCAGTCTTCAAGCATGTTGTTTATGTCATTAAGGAGAACCGGACTTATGATCAGGTCCTCGGCGACATTTCGGCAGGCAACGGCGACGCGTCGCTGTGCGTGTTCGGAGAAAATATCACGCCCAACCAACACAAGATGGTGCGGGAGTTCGTGCTGCTGGATAACACATACTGTTCCGGAATTTTGAGCGCGGATGGACATCAATGGAGCGATTCGGCATTCGCAACCGATTATATGGAGAAGTCGTTTGCCGGATTTCCGCGGAGTTATCCGGATGGCATGGAAGACGCCGATGTGGACGCACTAGCCTACTCGCCAGCCGGGTTCATTTGGGACAACGCAATCGCCCATGGCAAGACGCTTCGAGACTACGGCGAATTCGCGATCACCGACAAGTCGTGGAAGGACGCAACGCGCAAAGGCACTCCGAAGTTTTCCGATCACTACCGCGAGTTCGTTGATGGGACTGACACGATCAACCTAAGCAGCCGGCCCGCGATCGAATCGCTCCGGCCCTATCTGGTCACGAGCACGGTGGGATGGGACATGGATGTGCCGGACGTGTTCCGGGCGTCCGAGTTTATCAAAGAACTCAAACAATTCGAGCAGAGCGGCGATTTTCCAAACCTCGTGATTATCTGTCTTCCGAACGATCACACGAGCGGCACCCGGGCCGGATCTCCCACGCCGGCCGCTCAGGTCGCCGACAATGACTTGGCATTCGGGCAGATTGTGGACGCGATCAGTCACAGCAGGTTCTGGAAAGAAACCTGCATCTTCGGGATCGAGGATGACCCTCAAGCAGGCTGGGATCATGTGAGCGGTTATCGAACCACGGCATACGTCGTCAGTCCGTACACAAAACGGGGCGAAGTGATCAGCACGCAGTACAATCAGACTAGTCTGATTCGGACGATGGAGTTGATTTTGGGATTGCCGCCCATGAACCAGATGGATGCCACGGCCACTCCCATGTTCGATTGTTTTGTCAAAACGCCGGATTTCACTCCGTTCAAAGCAGTGCCAAACAACGTGCCGCTGGATGAAATGAATCCCGATCCGAAACAGATTTCCGATTCCCTGCTGCGCAAGAATGCCTACGCTTCCGCCCGGCTGCCGCTGGATAAAGTGGACCAGTGTCCGGAGGATCTTTTGAACCGAATCATTTGGCACGCCATGAAAGGCTCGCAGGTTCCCTACCCAATCTGGGCCGCTGGGGTAGATGATGACGACTGAACGAGTTGGAACCTTGAGTTCTAAGAAGGGCGCCTTTCATCCGCTCAAGGTTTTCTCGTCAGTCCCGGGTTTGCTGCAGTTGCCAGTTTTCATCAAAGAATCCGGCTTGCACGACGTTTCCCCCAAACACGGAAGCGTCCGGAACATTCAGATCCAAAATGGCGTAGTCCGGCAGTTTCGGAGTTTGGAGTGCATTGCTTAAATGCCCAAATTCACTGAACGTGACGCCACAGTTGATCACAACATAACGCTGCGGGTTGAGTGGATTCGGATAAATCAGCATTGGCACATAGCGGTCCGCGGGATAAATTGCACTGCCGTTATGAACGCCTTGCGCGTTCCACCGAATCGGCAATTTCTCGCCAATCTGTCCCAAGAGTGTGTTGCTTTTTGGATCGCCCCAAAGAACGAGATTGTGCCGCGCGATATCGGCGGCGGTCACCTCGACGTCCTTCTTCACGCGGGGGTCTCCGCGAAACTGCCGCCGCCAGTGCTCGATCGCCCTCTTTTGTTCGGCTGCCACCCACCGGCCGACTTGATCATTCGACGGCATTCCGGTTGGGATCACCATCACGAACGAATCCATAAAAGCGTCATCGATCGGACCTTGCAGTCCGGGCCGTTTGCGCAAGCCTGTTTCCCCATCTTCACCGAGCAACAGCGTCCATTTCCCTGACAGTTTCCGATATCGGACGTTCCATGAACGGTCGGATTGCGCCGCGACCGCCGCAACCGATTGACCATCCAACACAACTGTCGGACGGACCGTTGCGTCCAGAGGGCAAAATCCAGGAGGCATCGAAAACGCGAGTTCGGAGACATTCGCTGTATCCACATTTACACTGTGATCGTTCAGGATTTCGGCTTCGACTCGCGCCCGTTCCCAATGCCGCTCCAAACCTTCCACGGTCACCCAAGCCATCCGATTGTAACGAAGAGTCCACGTGGTAAAACGAACTGTGGACGGCACAGGATCACGACCCGCGAGCGCGATCGAATCAATTCGGCGGTTGATTTCGATCTTGGATTCTGGATGATACTTGTGCGCTGTTTGAGGCCCGATGATATGGGTCATCTCAATCCCTTCCTCACTCAGCGCCCGCGCCATCCTATCCGCCGCCTGCTTCTGTTTATCGATCTCCCCGCTATAGGCGATGGTCGAAGTGTTGAAGAGATTCAGCGCATAGTCGGCGGCATCGTACCAATGCCACAGCTTTTGTTCGTACCATGCAGGTTTGGGGTCGCGTGAAAGAACACCCGCATACTCGGCTGTCTCAGCGAATCCTGCGCCCGGCGCCGCGGCGGCCCACAAACTCGAATGATGCGCCGCTAAATGCCAGCACCCTGCGCCCCCCATCGAGAATCCCCGCACCGAAATGCGGTCGGCGTCGATCTGATACTGTTCACGAACATGATCGAGCGATTCGAATACATCGACCTCGCCAATGAACTTGAAGGCGTTGCAATACCTGCCGTACGGATGAAGCACAAAGGTGTCCGGCGGAGTAAACTCGCCCGGAGACCGGAGCCGTTCATTGACGAATTTGAGCTCGGTCAAATTGTTGTCCCGGCCGTGCAACCAGACATCAAGCCGATGCCGTTGAGGGGAAGCGTGCCGAAACGATTCCGGAACCACCAACCCGTAAGGCTGAATGGAACCATCCACTTTCGAGATGTAACCCCGCACCACCAGTCCGTTCGCCGCCGTCCAGGGAGCGATTCCCTGGCGAAGCGACTCGGCGCGTTCCATTCCCACTCGAAGGAGCGACTTCGCCGCCGCGACATCGTTGGCGCGGAGAAACTCGTCATACACTAGAGGCCAGTTCACGGCCTTATGAAAAATCGCCACATCGGGCAACAACGCCAGCAGATCCGGTTTATCCCCAAGCGCGGTCCGCAACTGTTCAATCCGTTGGCCGAGTTCAGTCGCGCCGGATTCCAGTTCGCCCCTGTCTTGGTCAGAGATCCGAATTCCCGGCGGCAAGACGCGTCGCGCCTCGGATGCAACGGATGATGCGCCACCAAAGCAATGAACAAACGCTGCAAGCAGGATTACAAAGCTCCGGACGAGAATAGTCCACAGTTCGTGGACGGCCTCGACCCTATAGTGAGCGCGATTTGTGACCATGAACTTCATTCTTCCTATGGTAGAGCTGTGTTGCCGCCCAGCGTGTGCTTCACTTCATCCCAGTCCAAAACCTTCTCTCGACCTTCCTCAACCGCTTTTCGTCGTCTGTCCAGCAACATCTTCTGCCAATCCGGAACGGAAACGCGCTCCCCATTATCGCGCAGATCCTCCCAGATAGCTTCCATGATCTAAAGTTTCTCTGACAATCTCAATCTTCGCTGCCGGTTCAGACGGAGGTCCTGGCATCAACGGACCGGAATCTCGTAGTGCGACGTCAGATCCGCAGTCGCGGAAAAGATTCCTGCAGGTTATCGAGGAAGAACTAGCCCGGAACATTACCGAAATCGATGAGGTTGAGGAGGCGCGAGTGGCAATCGTCAATCGGGACACTGAAGACCCTCTCGCGCCCGAGCGAAGCCCCAAAGCCTTTGTTACTATCAAGCTGCGCCCGAACAGCCGTCTCCGCCGAGACGCAGCAAATGCCATTGGCTTCTTGGTAGCCAATTCGATTGAAGGACTGAAGGCATCGGATGTTTCCATCGTGGACGAAGACGGAAATGTTTTGTCCAAAGGAGTAGAAACCACGACCCCAATTCTTAAGGAACCTGCTCAACAAGAGCGTCTGCCAAATCCGCAGTTACCATCCAAAACGAATTTGGTTTACTCAAGCCCTCAGTTGAGAGCGCTGACAACGAGGCTGACGTCCATCGTTTTGGCAGAAGTTCACTACGAAGGTGTGCCGTTGAACGAAGTCCTCAGGAATGTCGATCAGCAGGTTCAGGAAATCGACTCCGAAAAGAAAGGCATTAACCTAATCATAGATTCGGAACGTCAAAAAGAGCAGGATCTTCGGAGCGTCGTCATCAGGATTGATCCGCCGCTTCGGAACCTCAGTCTCAGGGATGCATTGCACGCGATTGTCCGCGGTGCCAACTCACCGATTCGCTACTCGATCACAGACTACGCGATCCAGATGACGATCACCGCCGGGATTGTGGAATTCCTGGGTTATGATGATCCCCGCGCATTTGGCGCGCGGCGGTTTGTCACCCCGACTATGATAGATCCGAAGGGAAATCCAATCCGCACTGAATAACCCACCCTCTGACTTCGTTTGACCCAGGGGTGAAAACGCGGATTTAAGAACGTTCCTAGTTCTATTTGGGAGGGTGAGACTGCCAGTCGAACCCATTTTCGCGAGGATTTCAGGGTTTGGCGGGAGCCTCACCCTCCCATTTTCGGGGTAACCGGTGGACTGATGTGGTTGGGTGGCGTTGCTGCGCCACCCTGATATTAGGGCCGCGGAGCAGCACAGCCCCAAGACGCACAGAGCCGACATTGCCGGAAAATCGGAATTGCATGATCGAGCGGGAAGTGCCAGCTTCGAGAGCATGCCCTCGAAGATCAACGCTTACCTCACTGTCGCCCTCGCGACCCTTTGCTGCGCGTGGGTTTCCGCGCAACAATCGGGAACGTCGGCGCAAGGCCGGGCGCGCGACCGGGTGCCGCTGCCGCCGGGGCAGAATCCCGCCGGCATGCGAATTTACATTCGCGCCGGGCTTAAGTCGCACGGCCCCGGGAAGCACGATTACCCGCAGTTTCTCGCGGATTGGAGTAAGATTCTGACCGAACACGGCGCCGTGGTGGACGGTTCGCTTCACTCTCCCGGCGCGGCGGAGTTGGACCTGGTTGACGTGGTCGTGATCTACAAGGGCGACGCGGGCTATCTCACCGAGCGGGAGAAGGCTGATCTGGAAGCCTTTGTCCGCAGGGGCGGCGGTTTGGTGAGTTTGCACGATGCGCTCTGCGGGCCTGATCCCGAGTATTTCGCGACACTGATCGGTGGAGCGAAAAAGCACGGCGAGACGAATTTCACACTCGAGGCGGCGGTCCCCTACACGATTGTTGACCGCGACAATCCGATCATGCAGGGCATGTCGGACTTCACGCTCGATGAAGACGAGGCGTTCTATTCAATGACTTGGGCGGCAAATCCCAAAATCAACGTTCTGGCCAGCGCAGTGATTGCCAGCACTCCAACGGCGGTTCGAGCGGGCCACGCCGGCGAAGTCGTGCCGCAAATCTGGACGTATGAACACACACTTCCAGGCGGCACCTCCCCGGCGCGCGCGTTCGTCTGGATGCAAGGACATGCGTATTCCAATTTTTCCGGTCCCACCATTAAGCCAATGCTCTTGCGCGGCATCGCTTGGGCGGCCAAGAAACCGGTGAACGAACTGGTCGATTACAAGCCCCCGAGCCGCGGTAGATCCGGCCCTGCGAGACAATAGAGTCACCGGATCAACTTGGTCCTTATTCCTGGATTCGGTATCCTCGGTTGTCCACTTCCCATAAATCTTCTCGAGAAAACAGCGACTTCTTCTTAAAATGTTACGAATCTCACGGAAGTATTCCAGAATCCGCCCCTCCGTACCGTGCCATCTGAGAAGGGTGTGGGTGATCAATTCTCCGGCCATTCGCAAGGAGACTCAGGGATTCGACAAATCTTACGCCAGGTTTTGGAGTGCGGCAACGGAGCCTGCGCAGTTGCCGCTTTTGACCTGGAACCAAGTTGTCTGGACCTCTCTCGATCCCTCGGACCCGCAGAAGAGAAAGCGGTGAATCGCTTCGCTCGTCACCGCAGTCCAAGACGCTGCCGCGTTCATCAAAGTTCCGTCAAATTCTTCATCAGCTCCACGGAGTGTCGCCCCACCGAGAGAAGCGAGATTCGGCGAGTCGTTCCAGGCGGAACTGCGGAGAGTGGGCCTGCCCTCAATCGGAGATGCGCCCGCGCCGTCTGGCAGGTTCCTTTTCCGTTCTCGATTCCCCCTTGTTCATTCCGCTCGCAGCGCATCCATTGGATCAACTCTTGCGGCGCGCCTTGCCGGAAGCCAGCAGGCAGCGATGGTAATCGCGAGGAGGACCACTGCCACGAGCGTGATGACGAGCGGATCGCTGGCCGGCAGTTCCGGCAGGACGGAGGCAAGGAGGCGCGTGATTCCGAACGCTCCGAATAGTCCGATCCCCATCCCCAGGAGAGACAATCGCAACCCCTTCGCGACCACCAGCCGCAGAACATCGCGGACTTGCGCGCCCAGCGCCATCCGTACGCCGATCTCACCCGTGCGCCGGACGACGAATCCGGAGATCACGCCGTAAATGCCCAAGCCTGCCAGTGAAAGGCCCAGCAGAGCGAAGATGCTCAGTATCCGCCCGCCCACAGCCCAGTTGTCGAGGGACTTCCCCACGCCCGCGCGAACGGGACCGGGCTCTCCCACCGGTTGGTCGGTGTCCACGTCCGCGACAGCACGGCGCAGCGTCTCCGCCGGGACGCGGCCCCGGATCGCGATCGTCATCCGGTTTCGCGGTTCTTGGGCGAACGGGCGATAGGTTTGGAACTGCGTCCTAGATTCGGCCGGATTCGCGGGAAACCGAACATTGCTCACAACACCCACGATTTCCGCGCCGTTGATGCGCTGACCCACGGGCGACTCCTCCGGCCAGAAGGCGCGGGCCATCGTCTCGTTAATGATGACGACCGGCGGACGGTTCGTGGTGTCGGCGGAGAGGAAATCCCGACCGGACAGCAACCGCATTTCCAAGGTGCTGAAGTACCCGGGGGAGACGCCGTTGACGAAGGAGTTTTGCGCCTGCCCTTTCGGCGGCTCGGGCCGGCCATCAATGTTGAAGCTGGACGTGACATTGAACTGGCGGATCGGCAGGTTCCAACAAATCGCCGCCCGTTCGACACCGGGAATCGCCGTCAGCCTTTCCTCGAGTCGATCCGCAAACGCACGAAGTGAGCCGCCACTGCCGTATTTCCCTTCGGGCAGGGTTAGATAGCCCTGGGTCATGCCGTCCACCCGCCAACCCGGATCCAGACCCGCAAAGCTTCGCAGTCCATTCACGACCAATCCCGCTCCCGCGAGAAGCACCATGGCGAGCGCCACTTCTGCAACGACGAGTGAATGCTGAAGTCGATTTTGGGAACGATCGCCTGTGGTGCCGCGCACTCCTTGCTTGAGTGCGTCGTTGACGTCCGTGCGCGAGGCCAGCCACGCCGGAACGAGGCCGAACGCCAAACCCGACGCGCTCGACACGGCCAGCGCAAAGACAATCACCGTCAGATTGAGCCGAAGGCTGAGCACCGTTTCACCGTCAGCGCCAAACTGCCGCCGCAGCAAATCGTTGCTCCATTGAGACAGGATCAAACCGAGCAGGCCGCCAATGAAGGCAAGCATCAAGCTTTCAACGAGCAATTGCCTGAGCAGTCGTCCGCGCGGAGCCCCCAACGCCCCACGGATGGCGAATTCGCGCCCGCGCATGGCGGTCCGCGCAAACTGAAGGTTTGCAAGGTTCGCGCATGCGATGAGCAGCACGAAGCCCGCGAGCGCCATCACCGACCAAACGATCCTCCGCGCTTGCGGTGGCAGACTGGCCTCGGCCAGCGGCACCAGGCGCAGGCCTTCCGCCGAGTTTTCAGGGTGATCCTGGAGCTGAGTCGAGGCCAAAATGTCCGCCGCCGCCTGAGCTTGTTTCAGCGGCTGGCCGGGTTTGAGCCGGGCGATGCATTTAAGGAAATTGTTTCCTCGCTCCTCGCGCTGATCATCCGTGAAAGCAATTGGCCGCCACAGGCTGGCCGGTCCCATCAGCATAATGTCGTGGAACCGAGCCGGCATTACGCCCACCACCGTTACCGATTCACCGTCCAGTCGCAGAACTCGACCGATGATGTTGGTGTCCCCGGCAAACCGCCGCTGCCAGAAACCGTAATCCAGAACGGCGACATTGTTCCGGCCCGGCAGGTCTTCATCGGCTGTGAAAACGCGGCCGAGCGCGGGTTGGATTCCGAGAAGCGGGAAAAGTCCGGCGGAAACTTGTAGTCCAAGCACCCTCTCGGCGGGTTGACCGGGTTCTACCAGATTGAACGGTTTGTCGTTCAGGGCCGCCATGAACTCAAAGTCGCCATTCTGCTCGTAGTCTAGAAAATTCGGCACCGAGTGATGCAGTTCATGCTGCGACCGGGGCGACGTTTGGAACACCTGCACCAGCGTTCCGGGATCGGGATACGGCAACTGGCGCGCGAGCAGCGCCTGAAGCGCGGTAAACATTGAAGTATTCACGCCGATCCCGAGCGCGAGCGTGAGCACGGCCACGGCGGTGAAGCCGGGATTCTTCAGCAGTTGGCGGAAGGCGAATTTAATGTCGGTCATACAAAATCAGCCAGTCGATGCAGCCGTCATGCCAATTCTTCGTGAGGATGCAGAAACACTATGATATCCACGAACAATACGATTCTGCGGCTCTGCCACGGAAGCGGATTGCCCGCTTGTGGGAATATCCAGTCCCATGTGTGGGACACTATCCTCGCTCATAATGAGAAAGATCGCGCTTACTGGGAAACCGGATTGTTGATTGACGTACATCTGCTCCACCACCAAGACCGCGAGAAACTTGGACGGGAGGATATCAGGCGCCTCGCAAACCGACTGAGGGGTCCACGGCAGCATTCAATATCGGTGCCTGCGTTTTGCGCGCGCTTTTCCAAATTTCGCCGTGCGGCAAAACTTCAGTTGGGCGTACTACCCCATCCTCAGCTCTTTGGAGAACAAAGAGTTGCCCGAAAAACGGGAACAACCGGCCGTTCGGAACGGACGGGGTTCCAGTCAATTGGAGGAAGCAATTCGTCCCGGTATGGCAGTCCCCATCACCACCTCGAGACCAGATAAAATGGGATCGTTACGTTTCGGACATTTTTCTGCACACGGCCTCCGGAGAAGACCACTTCCTGAACAATCTGCTGATGGAATCCAGCCACGCGGGTCGCAAAGATCGGTTCCAGTTCAGCAGAATCCGCCTACGCCAAAGCTGTGAATCGCTTTGCTCGTCACCGCAGTCCAAGGCTCCGGCGCGCAACTCCCGCGGGTGGCTGCCGTATGTTGTCAATCTGGAGGTCGTGGTCGTTCCCACGTTTCCTCTGGCTTTTCAGACAAGCTTTTGGAGTTCGAGCCAATTCTCATTATCAGCGTTATCCTGCAACACGGCCCGTGTTTCCCTCGAAACCCGAAGCTGCGAACCGGCCGCCAACCACGGCGCCCTCGATCGTATTTGGATCCGGGCGGGCGTCCAGAACGGATGGATCAGCAACCGCGTTCACCGATTTGTCCTTAGGCCGGTATCCAAGGCGTTCTGCATTCGTATTTACGAAAAACGGCCCCGGATTGTCCGAGACTCCATAGACTAGCTCGTATCCCAGATTCGGGGTCGTGAGTCCAATCTCGATGAGTTGAGCCAAGTCGCGCGGACTGGTCCACGTGTGAAGCCGGCGCTCATCGGCGACTGTATCCCCTACAAATCCGATTCGGATCGCGAGCACGTTGAGGCCAAACTTGTCCGCAAAGAAAGCGCCCAAAGATTCGCCGAACGCTTTGCTCACACCATAGTAACTGTCCGGCCGCGGTGCTGTAGTTTCGTCAATGTGTTCGCCGCGCCGAATGAAACCGACCGAATGATGACTGCTCGCATAGACCACATGGGTGACACCGGCAGCGTGCGCCGCCGCATAGACATTCTGCGTGCCGACGATGTTCGGCAGCAGAACGTCATCAAACGTATAATCAGGCCCCACCATTCCGGCGAGATGCACGATGCCGTCCACCTGAGCCGCCAATGTTTTTACAAAAGAAAGATCGGCGATATCTCCGCGCTCGAACGATTCGTTCTCAGCGAGGCTCGTTATCCCCGCGATGTCGGTCAGCAGAACATGCGAATAACGCTCCCGCAAAAGAGGCCGCAGCGCTGTTCCAACAATTCCGGCGGCGCCCGTTAAGAGAATCTTTTTCATATCTGAACGACAGTCTCAAAAAAAAGCCCCGCGCTGTTTTGCGCAGGGCGTGTTCGTGAAAACGGCCATTGGCCGCAAGATATCTCAATACTCCAAGGATTTCTTGTGGCCGGGTTCGGGGATCGGATACCGGCCATTGGCATCCGCCATCAAGAATGCCGGGGATTCCATCGTGAGCTTGTCCGCGCCCGGAGCGTATTCTTCCTCCGAGTTCATCATTTGCTCGAAAGTAATTTCCTGACCGGAATGCGCCGCCCGGCGGCCCATCGAGGTTACGAGGCTGGCTTCCACACCGCGCTTCACCTCGTTGTAAGGCCTGTCGTTGCGGATCGCGCCGACCAACGAGTCCCATTCGTTTTGGTAGGGATCCCGCTCGGAGGGCGGCAGCTCCGAAATCCAAATCTGTTTGCTCCGGTCCGGTTTCTGCCCCCGAAAGGTGCTGGAGGGATATCCGCAGTCACTGCTCTTCGATACGATCGCCGAACCTTTGGTGCCGTGGACATAACTGTTGTAGATCGAGTTGCAGCCCACGATGCAGCGCCCGTCCATAATAAACCGGGCGCCGTCCTCGAAAACGTATTCCACTGAATACGAATCGAAGTTCTGATCCACGTAATTGCCGCCGTTGGGCGATTCCCGATAATGCCGCCCCCCAATCCCTTGGGCCGAGACGGGCCACGCGTTCTTCATCCAACAGAGATGATCGACGTGGTGAATGTAGAAGTCGCTGAAACACCCGCCGCTCGCCCAGATAAAGCTGTGAAAGCGCGAGATTTGCCAAAGCAATTCACTCGGCGTGCCGGGCCATTTATCCGAAAAGGCCGACCCCACCGGTCCATGCATCCGGTAACCGCGCAGCAACACAAGATCTCCAATTTCGCCATCCTGAATGCGATGGTGCAATTCTTGGAGCGCCTTGCTGTGGCGAGACATCAATCCCACTCCGACTTTCAAGTTCTTCCCCGACGCTTTTTCGGCGAGTTCAATCATTCGCCGGGACGTTGGCCCATCAGCCGTCAAGGGCTTTTCCATGAATACGTTCAGCCCCTTTTCGATCGCGTAGGTGAAATGAACCCAGCGGAAGGCAAGCGGTGTCGTGAAAATAGCTATATCGCCAGGCTTCAAGCAATCCATCGCGTTCTTATAGGCGTCGAACCCGATGAACTTCCGCTCCGGCGGCACATCGACCTGGCTCGAGTTTTCCCGGTTCAGGGCGTTGTAGCTTCCATCCAGGCGGTGCTGAAAGACATCGGCCATGGCAACGAGCTTGATGGGCCCTTGCTTTGAGGTGCCGAGCGCGTTGACCGCGGCACCGCTTCCGCGTCCGCCGCAGCCGACAAGAGCCACTTGAAGCGTGTTGTCCTCTGCGGCATGGACATGAGGGAGAGCGACGCCGGCGAGAGCCGAGACCGCCGCAATACGGCCTGTGCTCTTCAGAAATTCGCGGCGTGACGTGGGACTAGCGGTGGATTCATTCATTGCAATATCTTCTTAATGTTTCTAAACGCCTGTCAATTCAAGAAAATGTGTGCAGCAAGTTTTCCAGGGCTGCATCGAGCTCCAGACCTCAAAATAAAGGGGGTCTTTTGAGGATAAGACTGAGCGGTTGAATTCCCTCCTATTCGTC
>JAQBVM010000234.1 GCA_027623095.1 Verrucomicrobiota bacterium | reverse complement strand
AGACATCCAAGCAATCCGGCGTTTCCACAGCTCCGATTTGCAGGACACCCGTCCCACAAGGAGAAGTCAGGGCTTCACGGAGTGTCGCCCCACCGAGAGAAACGAGAGTCGGCGCGTCCTCCCCGGCGGAAGTGAGGAGAGTGGGTTTGTCCTCATTCAGAGACGCGCCCCTTTGCCATAAGGAATTACTTCTTGGCTTGTCTTTCAATAATGTGTAGGGAACGCGAGACTAGAGTGTTTCTCGAGTTACGAGAGCGTTCGGAATTCTGACTCACGGAATATCATGTCATCGAATAATAACACGCAGGTTTCCACTTCTTTTGTTTGGTGGCGCGAGCTAAGCCGCTATCACTGGTTCGTTTTGATCGTCGCGGCGCTCGGTTGGCTGCTCGACTGTATGGATCAGCAGCTCTTCAACATGGCGAGGGTTCCCGCCATGCGGCAATTGCTTGATTCGACCGACATTCGGGAAGTGACGGAATTCGGCGGATACGCAACATCGATCTTCCTTGTGGGTTGGGCGACCGGAGGGCTCGTGTTCGGGGTTCTTGGCGACCGAATCGGGCGGGCGAAGACAATGGTTATCACTATATTGCTCTACTCTTTGTTCACCGGGTTGAGCGGATTCTCCGTTGGGTTTTGGGATTTCGCCTTTTATCGATTTCTTACCGGATTGGGTGTTGGCGGTGAGTTCGCCGTCGGCGTAGCGCTTGTTGCTGAAGTGATGCCGGAGCGGGCAAGACCTTATGCCCTTGGCCTGCTGCAGGCATTGTCCACCGTGGGGAACGTGAGCGCCGCCCTTGTGGGAATCACGATTGGGTCTCTTCAACAAAGCGGGTTGATCGACCAGAATTATGCCTGGCGAATCATGTTCTTTATCGGAGCTATTCCGGCGCTGCTCGTGGTTTTTATCCGGCGCCGCCTCAAAGAGCCCGAGAGGTGGCAGGCGGCCGTCCGTGCGGGACGAACGGATCGAAAGCTCGGATCTTACGGCGAACTCTTTGGAAATCCGCGATGGCGCCGGAATGCGATCGTTGGGTTTCTCCTGGCTTTTGTCGGTGTCGTCGGGCTTTGGGGAATTCTTTTCTTCAGCATCGACTTGATTCGATCGGTCTTGCGAAAGACATTCGAAGCGCAAGGGCTGGCGCCCGCGATTGTTGCTGGAAAACTGAATCTCTGGATCGGCATCGCGTCGATCATGATTAATATCGGCGCATTTGCGGGACTCTACGGTTTCAGCTGGGTCGCCGAGCGTATTGGACGCATCCGGGCGTTTGCGATCGCATTTGTGGCCGCAATGTGCAGCACGGCGATGGTCTTCTTGTTTCTGAATGATTTTTCGGACCTCTTTTGGATGCTTCCGATAATGGGGTTCTGTCAGTTCGCTTTGTTCGCCGGTTACGCCATCTATTTTCCCGAGCTGTTTCCAACCCATCTTCGAAGCACGGGAGTTTCGTTTTGTTACAATGTCGGACGATTTCTCGCGGCGCTGGGTCCGCTAACGCTCGGTCTATTGACGAGCAGAGTTTTCGGAGATTACCCCGAACCCCTTCGTTACGCCGGTTTAACGCTGTGCGGAATTTTCCTGGTGGGTTTACTGACGTTACCCTTCGCGCCGGAGACAAAGGGGATGGGGTTGCCTGAAGCGGATTAGCGCTGAATTGCCTTCAATCTTCTGCCTGAACTCCGTGCGTTCTCGTTCGGATTTTTCGCCGCAAGGTTGATCATGGCTCCACGGAGTGTCACCCCACGGGATCGCAGGGGGCTGAAACTCGAATCGTATCAGTTGCATCGTTCATCCTTAATAGCTCTCCTGGGAGAGCCAGCCTCTGCGCCCCTCTCTTCAACCCGATGAAGAAGCAGCCGCAGTTCAGGCGTGTCCTCATTCAGAGCCAATCCAGACGAGGCACGAGCTTTATTCAATCTTCACGTCACACCCGGCATCAAACCTGCTGGATATCGAAGAGTGGAAAGCGTGGCGAGGGATCAGCGAATCACGGATGAACCGCTTGAAAGTGAAAGCGTTGTTCCGCTCAAAAAATGAAAAAACTAACCTCATTATTAATGGTATTGGTGTGGGCCGCTACGGCTCACGGACAGGGTGCGATCAATTTCAACAACCGGATCAGCGGAGTCGTGGACGCGAGAGTCATGCTTGCCGACGGCACGGGCGCGGGAGAGGGCTGGATCGCGCAACTGTATGGTGGCCCCGCGGGGACGCCGGCCGCACGACTGCGTCCGCTTACCCCGATCACAACGTTCCGAACCTCCAGCGCATCGGCAATGGGTTACGTAACCGCGAAAGATGTTTCGATTCCAGATGTGCGACCCGGAGCACAGGCCGTTGTTGTGATGAAGGCTTTCATGGCCGGCTCCACCTACGAGACGTCTCCGCTCAGGGGAGTATCAGATCCGATTACAATTGTTGTCGGCGGACGCACGCTGCCACCCGCCTCTCTCGTTGGTCTCAAATCGTTCAGGGTTGCGAGGAATTCGTCGAGCCTGAAGGTCACCGCCACTGCGGAATTACACGGCTCTGTGGCACCCCCGACCGCCAGCCCATTCGCTGGAGAGCAACAGACGTTTGCAGCCTCGCCGGCCTCCGGATACACTGTGGATCAGTGGTTTCTTGATGGCTCGCCTGTGCAAACTAGCGGCATCACCTACACACTATCCGACATCCGATCGGATCACACGGTTTCGGTCACCTTCAAATAACAAATTACCGGAGGATTGGTTCTCCTAAACAATCGCATTTCCGGCCTCGTGGATGCGCGAGTTTTGCTCCCGGATGGGAGTGGCGCCGGCGCGGGATGGACCGCCCAGCTGTACATCGTTCCCACAAACGGCGGCTCTGCCCAATTTGTGCCGCTTTTCCCAGCCACAACGTTTCGCACGAGCAGTTCGGAAGCGGCGGGCTACGTGACCAGCGTCGATGTTACGGTTCCGGAGACTTCTCCCAAAGACGTCGTCACGCTTGTGTTGCGAGCGTTCAACGGGGAATCTTTCGAAACATCCGATCTCCGCGGAGAATCGGCCGGCGTGACTGTCACGCTCGGAGGCGGTGTCACCCCTCCGGCAAATCTCGCGGGACTCGTGGGATTCACCATTCGTGAAAACCAACCGGAACCTGTGGAAGGCGGATTGCTCAGCTTCAACAATCGTGTTTTCGGCGTTGTGGACGCGCGCGTTTTGCTGGCGGATGGAAGCGGAGCAGGCCCGGGATGGAAAGCCCAACTCTACGCCGCAGTCGATGGCAATCTGCTCTCGCCCCTTTTTCCTGCCACCACATTCCGAACTTCCAACGAAGCCGCGATGGGTTACGTGAGTCCTGTTGACGTCGCCGTTCCGGGAACCCAACCAGGCGACCAAGCGACAATCGTCATGACCGTTTACAACGGCGATTCGTTCGAATCGTCCACTATCGCCGGGCAATCGAATCCGATCATCGTAACATTGGGGGGAGGCACGCTGCCCCCGGCAAATCTGGCCGGCCTCGAAGGAATTGTTCTGCTCGGGGAAGAACCGCCTCGAGTCGAGGGAGGATTGATCAGTTTTAACAATCGTGTGATTGGGGTTGTGGATGCGCGCGTGCTCGTCACCGATGGGAGTGGAGCCGGAGAAGAATGGACCGCGCAACTCTATGGCGCTGCCGTGGGAGAACCGTTCATCCCGCTTTTCCCAACGACTCGATTTCGAACAACCAGTGCCGCGACGATGGGATACGTGGTTCCGGTGGATGTCGTAGTTCCCGCCGTCGATCCCGGAAAAAACGCAACGGTCGTCATGACCGTCTTCAACGGCGAATCGTTTGAGACCTCGCCACTGGCCGGACAATCGGATGCGATCACGATCACTCTTGGTGGAGGCACTCTGCCGCCCTCCAATCTCACCGGCATGGAAGGATTCACGGTGACCAGCGATGCGCCGCCCGCGGGAAATGTCGGATTAGTTAACTTCAACAACCGCATTACGGGCGTTGTGGATGCCCGCGTGACATTGGCGGATGGAACCGGTGCCGGCCCCGGATGGAAAGCGCAATTGTACGGGGCGGCGGAGGGTGAAACGTTGGTGCCGTTGCTTGCGGCAACAACGTTCAGAACCACAAGCGCGCAAGCAATGGGTTACGTAAACCCGGTGGTGGTCTCGGTGCATGGCGTTCCTCCCGGTGGGAAAGCAACTTTGATGATGACCGCCTTTAACGGCGAAACCTACGAGTCCTCCATGCTCGCTGGAAGATCAGTGCCGATTACCGTCACGCTGGGTGGTGGGACGCTGCCGCCCACGAATCTAAACGGCCTCCAGGGATTCACCATAGCCGGCAATCCGCCGGTTATTTTCCGGCAACCCGCCAGCCAGTCGGCTGTCACCGGTTCAACCATCACGCTTGCCGTGACGGCAAGCGGCGAGGGAGCATTGAATTATCAATGGAGTTTCAACCGCACCGCCATTCGCGGCGCGAACTCGACGGAACTGACCCTGAGCAACCTCGAGACAGCGCAGGCGGGCCTCTACACTGTGGCGGTGTCCAACGCGTACGGCGTGGTCATCAGCGCGCCCGCTAAACTGTCTGTCATCGGCCCAGCCGCCGATGGAGATTTCAACAACGACGGCATGGCCGATATTCTCTTCGAAGACAACAACGGATCGCTGGCGGTCTGGTTTATGGATGGCGCAAAGTTGCAATCAGGAAAATTTCTCAATCCCATTCGCACCGGTGACAAGAAATGGCGCGTGTCCGGTTTGGGAGATTTCAACCAAGACGGAAACACGGACATTCTGTTCCAGCACGAGGGCGGAACGTTAAGCGTTTGGTTTATGGATGGGATCACTCGTACATCAGCCACATTTTTGGACCCCGCCGATCCGGGTGACAAAAAGTGGCGGGTTGTGGCAGTGAATGACTTCAATAAAGACGGCAATCCCGACATCATCCTCCAGCACGAAGATGGCTGGATTGCGATCTGGTACATGGACGGAATTCGCCTCGAGACCGCAGAGTTCCTTCAGCCGAATCACCCGGGTGATGCGAAATGGATCGTGGTCGGCTCCGGAGATTTCAATACCGACGGAAAGCCTGACCTCGCGTTTCAGCATCAAGACGGCACCTTGGCGCTTTGGTATCTGGATGGCATTCACCTGACGGAGGCCACACTCCTGAATCCGAGCCTTCCAAATGAAGCGCCTTGGCGGGTCCAAAGTGTAATGGATCTCGATCGCGACGGAAAACCGGACCTCCTCTTTCAACACCGAGGCGTCGGATCGATAGCGGTCTGGTATATGGATGGCGACGCGCTGCGTTCCGCGGAACTGCTCAACCCGTCGCGGCCCGGCGGCACATGGGAGATCGTTGGACCATAGCCTACGAACCCCGAGTCAATGCACAAGCCCCCGCGCTGCGTCGCGGGGGCTTTCGTTTTACGGCGCACCTCGCCAACCCGTCTTTACCTCCTCCAGACTCGACACATATGAAACCGGCCCGCGGCCTTCCAGGCCGCAGCACGCAATAACACAGCGCGGCGAAGCCCCAACCAAAATACTGAAGAAGTCCTTGGAAGGAGAGAGAAATTAGCAAAGAGAACCCTTCCGCGTATTTCGCGGTTATCAAGACTCAAACAGCGTTACGCATTCAAGCTTCCGGCGCAGCCACTCCGCATTTCAGGAAAAGACTCTGCCGGGTGGAACACGTTTTCGCTGGGGGAGGTAAAAGCTCGACCAAAGGGTGTCTGAAAAATCTTCTAAAGAAAACAGAGACTTCTTCTTACAGTGTTACGAATCTCACAGAAATATTCCAGAAACCGCCCGGTCGTATTCGCGCCGTCTTAGGAAGGGTGTGGGCGATCCATTCTCCGGCCATTCGCAAGGAGACTCAGGGTTTCGCCAGATTTTCCGCCAGGTTTTGGAGTGCGGTAACGAAGCCTGCGCAGTTACCGCTTTTGACATGGAACCAAGTTGTCTGGAATTCTCCCGGGCCTTCGGACTCGCCGGAGAGAAAGCGGTGAATCGCTCCGCTCGTCACCGCAGTCCAAGACGCTGCCGCGTTCATCAAAGTCTCGTCAATTTCTTTGGCAGCGATTCATACGGAACATCCCGGCACTCTCTCGTTTCACGGAGGAAGGACGACACGAATTCCGACTTATTGCAACTTGGTCCTTTTCCGTGTATTTGATGTCTTCCATTGTCCGTTTCCCAAAAAGCTTCTCAAGAAAACAAGATTTCCGCTCATAATGGTATGGGAAAGCCGCGGACCAGATCGACCGTGTCGCTTAGCAACCGTGCTGCGGCCTGGAAGGCCGCGGGCCTATTCGAGAAGTGTCGCTGTAGTGTTGGTGTTCGCGTAGGCCAATCGGTCGGCTCATTCGCAATTGGCATGAATGTCCTTTCCTAGAAGTCCGGGATCCTGCTAATCTCGATCCGTTCCATGAGCGCGAGCGAAACTTCGTTTTACGTCATCGGCGGCACGCTGCGACCGGACGCGCTTTCCTACGTCGAACGTCCGGCGGACCGCGAACTCTTCGAGCGATTGATCCAAGGAGAGTTCTGCTATGTGCTCACGTCGCGGCAAATGGGCAAATCATCGCTCATGGCCCGCACGGCGCGGAGGCTGCGCGAGCGAGCGATTCGCGCTGTGACGCTGGACCTCACGGCGGTGGGCCAGAACCTCACTCCCGAACAATGGCACGATGGTTTGGTCGTCAACTTGGGGCATCAACTCAAGCTGGAGGATGAACTGGATGAGTTTTGGTTGAACTCAACTCGTCTCAGCCCCGTGCACCGGTTTTTTAGCGCGATTCGGGAAGTCGTAATGAAACGTCTTCCGGAGCCGCTGGTCGTCTTCGTGGACGAAATAGACATTGTTCGCAGCCTGCCCTTCTCGACCGACGAGTTTTTCGCAGCCATTCGTGAATGCTTCAATCGCCGCAGTGACGAGCCGAGCCTGAGCCCACTGACCTTTTGTTTGCTAGGAATGGCGACGCCCTCGGACTTGATCCGCAATGCCCGCACGACGCCCTTTAACATCGGCCATCGGATTGAATTGACGGATTTCACGCTCGAAGAAGCCGCTCCGCTGGCCCGGGGCTTTCGAGTGGAACCTGAACTCGCGGAGGAGCTGCTCGAACGCATGTTATACTGGACCCACGGCCATCCGTACTTGACGCAACGGCTCTGCCGTGCCACCGCCGAGGCCAATGACGGCGAACAAATCTCCAAACTTCGGATCCTGAACCGCCGGGGCATCGACCGTCTTTGCGAGGACTTCTTTCTCTCAAACCGCGCCCGCGAACGCGATGACAACCTCTTGTTTGTCCGCGAATGGCTTCTTCGAGGCGAGGCCAATTTGGCCGGCCGGCTGAGTTTGTACGATCGGATTCGCAACCACGAGACCGTGCCCGACGACGAGGCCAACCCCTGCGTCACAGCGTTGGGGCTTTCGGGAATCACGCGCGTGGAGAACGGCTGCCTGCGAGTGCGCAACCGGATTTACGAGCGCGTGTTTGACCACGACTGGGTGATGGCCAACATGCCGGTCTTGCGCGCTTCCGGCGCGACGGCGATTGCCGTGCTGCCTTTTGTCGAAGCGAGTGGAGATCCGCAAAACGAGTACTGGACTGACGGCCTGACCGAAGAATTGATCAACGCTCTGGGCCGCATTAAGGGACTGTCCGTCGCGTCCCGAACCTCCTCGTTCCACGAAAAGGGGTCAACCCATAGCTTGGTTCGTTTTTCACCACTTTAGCGACCCTTTGAACTTTGTAGCAGACCGAGTGTCACCTCCAATTTCGGACCATGCTATGGGTTGACCCCTCCTAAACGTAAGCGCATTCGTCTATTGTCCCCAGACTAATTGGCCGGGCGGTCGGGCGCGCGCGTCGCCGAAGCGTGCCGTGTGATACGTGCGAAGCTGGGAGGCGCGTTCGTGCCGACGTGAACACCCGGTTGCTGCTGGTGGCGTGGGCTGGAGGGTTGTTGTGGCGCTGCGGGAAATTTGAGGCGCGCCGGAATCGAGCGGGACACCGGACTTCGCTTGGCGGCGTGTGATCCGAATGCCAAGAGACGCGCGAATTGTCCGAACGGTTGAAGTGAAACCGGCCGCGTGTGGCGAGTGTCCAATATCAAGAACCGACCCCTTCACTGTGCGGCTTCGGAAACCGGCGCTCCTCCGCGTGGGCCCCCCGCCGCTTCTCCATGCGGCTCTCGATCTGGTGGCGCGGTCAGTGACCGAGGGCGTTCGCCCAGATACTCTAGAAACCAGCGCAGCCCGGCCCGCCATTGGGCCAGTTGCCAGTCCTCCCGCTTGCGCTCTCTCAGTACGTTCCGGTCAAACTCATTGGCCAGCTCCCGGCCAGGCGGCGCCGGCGGATGCTGCTTTCGGCAATAGGCCGAAAACCACCGAATGATCACCCGATGCTGCCGCTTTTCCCGCTCGGCAAGCGCGGAATTTTTCAGGGCATGCTCCCAATCTGAGTTACGCATTTGTCCTCCTTGATTGACTTCTGCATAACATCGGAGGCTCCGGCTTGCCAAGCGGATTCTTTCCGGACCGTTCACCGTAATCGGCCCTCGCCCAGAGCCTCAACCCATCGTGGCCAATCCGCCTCAGAACCAAGGGGTTGACACCGTTCGGCCTGAGGTCCATGATCTGAATCGAAGCTTGGGAGAAATGAAAACGTCGCCAGATTCGCCAGTGAAGGTCGCCGACAAAACCAGAACTCAAACCCCGTTTTTCGGCCTCTCCCGCTCCGAATTAGGCGTAACTCACTTACGCATAAGTAATAGTTCGGTGAAAGATTATGAAACGAAAATTCGAATACAAGCTCGTCCGCATCCGAGCCTCAAAAGGGACCATTGGAAATTCCAAGCAGAAGCCAACTGGCGAGGATGCCTACGAGCAAGTCATACACAAGCACGCGGGCGAGGGTTGGCGGCTGTGTGATACGTGGTCACCTCCTGGAGTGGCAACGGCTTGGATTGATTTGATTTTTGAACGCGAAATAACGTAGGTGTCGTCGATATGCGGGATGGTTTTGTTTGCGACTAGATACTAAACGGAAGCTTCAAAACACCGAACAAAATCACTCCAGCGAACGCCGGGATTGCGCTCATCGTTTCATGTCGGACGCGCTTGGCCCGGCGTCGCTGAGTTCTGTCGTTAGCCGGCAAATGAGACGAATCATTTTCTACGAGGAGGATCTATGAATAGCGAGGCCTTATTTGGAGTCAGCGTTCTGATGAGTTTTATTGCCTTCGGCATCGTCACGAAGCTTTACATCTGGCCGCGACTTGGGGTCATGGACCGAGAAGATGCCCTCATTCCGTTGGTGGTGCCTCACACGTTTCGGTTTGTCGGGCTCAGCTTTCTTATCCCCGGGGTCGTATCGCCCGCGCTTTCATCGGCCTTCGCTGTTCCGGCGGCATACGGCGATTTGGTTGCGGCCGTGCTTGCGATTATCGCAATATGGGCCCTGTCTGCTCGCGTGTTCTGGGTCATTCCGTTTGTGTGGGTGTTCAACTTGTGGGGCACGGCCGATCTCTTGCACGCATTCTACTTAGGCCTGACCGCGGAACCGGTGGACTTTGGTTCGCTGGGAGCCGCGTTCTTCATCCCGACAGTCGTTGTGCCACCGCTACTTATTACGCACGGGCTGATATTTTGGCTGTTACTGCGGCCAAAGCCAAAGCAATAGACCGCTACGCCAAATGTGGACTACCTGATGCCTGGGCGAAATCGGAATGCCGGCTAACCACCGGTTGCAGGCGACGCGCTTGAAGCCGCGCGCGCCTGAACCGGGACGTTAGCCTGGAAATGGATATGAACTCTCAGAATATGGAAAAGCGTCATTGGTTTCGCCGTTTGTCCCGGAATCGACGAATAATCACTATCGTGGCTGGTGCTGCCGCTATAATGCTAGCTGGTTCTCTTATAGACTTTTCCTCCAGTGACACCGGCCCTGCAATGCGTGAATATGTTCTTGCGTGGGAGGCTGCGCGGGCCTACGGCCTTGATCTCAAAACGAAAGGATTACCGGTTCCGGCGTCAGTGACTTTAGGGGAATTGATTAAGTTGGGCCTGGTTGACGAAATGGACGTGAGTGGCCTCTACGGGATGGATGCAGAGATTTCTTTGGCAACAAAAGAAGTGGGTCCAATGGAAAAGATCATGAGAGTGAGATTGCCTGACGGTGATGAAATTGCTGCAATGGGCGATGGAAGTGTTCGGCAACGGAACCCGTGAATCAGGCTAACAAAACGGCTGCACGCGAACGCCGCGATTGCGCTGCTGTTTCATTTCGGGCATCACTGGCGCGGCGTCGGTGAGCCGTGTCGTTAGGCGGCAGAACTTGTCATGTCTCAATGGCTCACAACCCTACTAACCACGGTGTTTCCGTCGCTCGTCGTCGGCGTTTGCACGGCAATCATCACGGTGCGATTATCGCTGCGGCGATTCCATGCCGAGCGCTGGTGGGAACGCAAGGCAGAAGCGTATTCGCGGATTGTCGAGGCGCTGCATAATGCGATGGAGTTCTGTTCGGCGATGTCCGATGAGTCGCTTACAGGAGTTGAGCTCAGTGACGAGAGAAAGGCACAGTTGACCCAGGACTACCGGCAGGCGAGTCGCGAGATTCGGAAGGCGACGGGCGTCGGTGCATACATCATTTCCGATGAGGTTGCAGATGTTTTGACCAAGCTGGAAGCGCGACCACACCTTGATTGGGAGAAGACGGCGACCTTTGAGTTCTACGACCACGAGCACGAGGGCTACAAGGCAGCGCTGGCTGAGGTTCGCCGACTTGCAAAGAAGGATTTGGGGGTATGATTATGCCGCCTAACAAAACGCTCCACACGAACCGCCGCCCAGCTCTCGGCTTCGGCCTGAGCGCCCCGTTGTTTGACGCTGGTCAGCCTCATCACCTCACGGTCCGGGCGGCGGTCGGTGAGCTTGGTCGTTAGCTACGAAAGTAGAATGAAACGCACGGCCTTGATCACCCTTTGTATCGGCATCGCGACTGCCATTTTGTTTTATCGGTGGGCTCTTTCCTCTTCGCCCATTCCGGGTCCAGTCGATGCCGACAAGTTGATCAGAGCCGTGCATGCGTACACCCTGGACCTTAAGGCACGAGGGATCGCCGTGGGTGAGACCTGCTCCTTGGACGAGTTGATTCGCAGCGGATTTCTGAATCCCGAAGATGCTAGCGGGTTCGACGGGATGGAAGTTGAGATCAGTTCGGATATGATCGACACGATGCCCCAGAGTATCTTAGCGCGAGTCGTCATGCCTGATGGTCATGAGTTCGCCGTCCTTGGAGATGGAAGTGTACAGTCAGTTAAGAGGTGAACGAGCTAACAAGGGCGTCGAGCAGAACGTCCACCCGCGCACGTGTTTGCCGCCCCTTAGGAATAGGAGCAGGATGATTTCGTATGGTGGAGTCTCCGGTCGGGTGGCCGTCGCTCACGCCATTCGTTCGGGGAAAACATGAAGTTGGCCTTTGAAGCATCGTTCGTTGATTGCGATGACGCCATGGGCGGCGATCTTCTTCGGGTCACCTTC
>JAQBVM010000233.1 GCA_027623095.1 Verrucomicrobiota bacterium | reverse complement strand
TGGCGCAACGAATCATTTTCCCCTCCTCAGCCACCCAGCCAGGGTAACAATTCTTTTGGCGCAATTCGCTCGCGGGAAATTTCCGCAAATTCTATTGACGCGACAGGCTCGCATTTGTAGCTTCCCGTACTTTGGGATCCAAAGTAGCTCAATGGTAGAGCAGTCGGCTGTTAACCGACGGGTTGTAGGTTCGAGTCCTACCTTTGGAGCCATTTTATTTGTTGTTGGAGGACAACAACATAGCCTCCAAAGAAGACTTAAAAACGCCCAAGCGAGAGGGAAACTGGGAGGTTCTGGACTGAGTAAACCGCAATTCGCGCGGCAGGGAATCCATGGTTGAAGCCACGTTGGAAGACTCCGATCAGGCTTGATCGTGATGAACGCCTTTGAATCCAAAGGCGCATACGAGAAATCTGTTAAACGGTCTCCGTTATCGTGACGATAAGAGCCGCGGCCGACTTCTCTCAGCTCAGTTTCCGCAGAAGAGTCTCGATCCCACCCTCGACAGGTTCGATTTCAATCATTCGTTTATCCGAAACGCTCGAATCTTTCAAAAGTGACTGTGCCGTGCGCTGCCGGATCGGGATCTCAGCCGGCTTGACTGGCGGCGGCAAACATGACGAAAGCGTTTCGCGCTCGTCTCGAACGGCGCTGGAGAGTTCCGACCGTTCATCGGGAACATTCCAGTGCGAATGCTTGTCCATCCAGTTGCGGTATCGCTGAAATGTCCACATTCCACGATCGGCCCCTGTTTCCATTACGGAAACAATCCGAAAGAACTCCCGGATTCGGATAAAGTTTTTCACCGCATGGGTTGAGGTCAAGATCTCGCACTCCGGAATGCGAATGTTCAAGTCTGGACGAAATTGAAGCCTCTGGCAGATAACACCGACAAGGCAATCCGCCAATTGCGCGGAAACGCACGATTGAATCTCCGCCGGGAACGCCGATACGACGCGTTGCAGCGCTTCCACACACGTGGAGGAATGCACGGTTGCGAGGACCAGGTGGCCGGTTTCGGCGGCATTCAGCGTCAACCGCATCGTTTCAGGTTCTCGCATTTCGCCAACCATCAGCACGTCCGGATCCTCGCGAAGAGAATCCAGGAGCGCCTGTTCGAAACTCGGAGTGTCGCGCCCGACTTCGCGCTGGCGGATATAGGCCACTCGGGGGCGAAATGTGTACTCGATCGGACTCTCGATCGTCACAATATGCCGCGCCGCGCTCGAATTGATCTCTTCGATCAACGCGGCAAGCGTGGATGACTTGCCGCAGCCCGTCGGCCCGCACACAAGGACTAGACCGTTGGCATGATGCGCAAACTGTTTGAGCTCCGGATGTAGATTCAGTTTCTCAAGAGAAGTCTCAAACGAGGCGAGCAACCGTATGGCAAATCCGATGCCGCGGGCGGTTCGCAACACATTCATCCGGCATCGAACGCCGTGAAGTGTACGAGAGAAATCTGCCGAACACCGATTGAGAAAATGCGGCCACAAGTCTGGACCGATCAGTTCCTGGGCCGCATCCAATAATAACTTCGCCTGAATCGGTTCGCCCACGCGCCGCAGCGTTCCGCGAACCCGGATCGCCGCTGGAAATTCTGGTTCCAAATGCAGGTCGCTCGCACCCTGCTCGTGTGCAAGTGAGATGAGGGACTCCAGATTCACTTCATCACACAACAACAGTCATCGAGAAAAGTCGCGCCGAAAGTTCTATTCTCAAAAAGACGCAATGAAGGTGTAAGCGTCTTTATTATGTGTTTCGGAATAGTTGAAACGAAATCTGAGGAAGGTGTCCACGTGAATGGGCTGTACTTCCGCTGCGGCGCGCTCAAAAAGGGAGAGCGTCTTGGCCATGCTCAATCTATTCCAGTGGTAGTCATCGACAGGACGAATCACGTGGTCCTGAATTTCGTCCATTTGGAAGAAGCCGGCGCAAATCGCCTTCTTCGTTACCCGACAGATCTCGGCAACCGCGGTTTCCATGCCTTCGATGGAAAGATGTTCGAAGAGATCATGCACAATGCAATAATCATACGCGTTGTTCTCGGCCTTGATCTCGAACGCGTTTTCCACGTCAAATCGAACACGCGGGAACATCGTTCGCGCGTTCAATATATTCGTCTCGCAGAGATCGAATCCGGAATAGTACAAGAACCTCGACAGACCGGCGCCATCGAGGCATCGATAGTCATTCGCTGACCCGCATGCCGGTTCCACAACCGAAATAATCTGGTCTGTTTCGTTTTTCAGCCGTTCCTTCCAAAGGTTTTGAAAGGTGTCGATTTGTTGTTCCGAGGGTCCGGTTTGTTTGTTGGATGTTTCCGAAGCGCTTAGAAAGTCCTCGATATAATTCGGAACAATGGTTTCGCCGATTTGCAGCGGAAGCGCGTCATAGGTGTTCAGGACAAAATGGGGAATCTCGATTCCCTCGGCGTTATCCGATTTGTTCCGAAGAGCGTGGCTAATTGCCTCGAATTCCTCTTGTTCCGCTGCGGTGCGTTTTAAGTCCTCAAACCAGTTCATCACTAGCGCAAAACGAAGTTCTTGATTCGTTAGCTCGGCGTATCGATCGCCGAACAGAACGGTGGTCAGGAAATCGCGAGTCAGGATGCTTTGGGCATTGATTCGCGGGTCTTCTACTCCGGACACGAGATAGTCTCGAAGCAGCGCGCCATCGTACTGCATCCATGACTGGACGAGATTCTTTGTCTCGGCTTCGAGGTGTGGGTTCACGGAGTGATTGGACTATTCGTTCGGAATAAACGGTTGCACCCAGGCGGTTTCGTATTCGCCCTTCAGATACGGATTCTGTTTGAGCTTCGATGAAACAATCTTAGCTCGAACGTAGATTTCGTCCCCCCTCATCGGATAGCTCGCGGACAGGCCTGTTTGCTCCGCGAGGACCATGCCAATTTCATCGCTGTACCGATGAGTGACTCGAAGCGGTTTGCCGTCGTTTCCCAGGATGGGTTCGCTCGTTTGGTTGAATCCCTTCCGTGTCCCGATGAAGAGAGTTTTGTAACTCACCCCATCTTCCGGATCGATCTCGATGGTGAGGCGGTTCAGTTCCCGCTTGAAATCTTTTAGCCGAACGCCGCTTGTGGCATAGAAGTCTCCCGCTTCCATTGCTTTGATGATGTGTTCGGGCGTCAGATGCGCGGCACGAACCATGATCCAGCCGCGGCCCGAATTGCTGAGGTCAGAGCTTTGTGTGTGATAGTTGTGCGAATCATCAACGCCCAGGCCGAATATAGGTTCCATGTTTAAGATGGCAAGGCGCCAAGTCAAAATGATGTCCCACATTCGGTCGGTTCCCGCGTGTGTCGCGTCTCCCTCGTTATGGACCGCCGGGTGCCCGTTATAGACTTCGAAGAAACGTTCGCCCTGGACCCGCATCAACTCTTCCGCGGTCACGCCCCAAACGAAGTTTGGATGATTCAGGTGCGCGACCATTGGTTGTCCGGTTTCTCTGCGCTGGCGAAGCACGGCATTCACGTTGTTTTGCATTACTTCGAGAACGCTGCCGCCTCCTTGAGGCTTGATGAAATGCCTGAGATTCGTGGCGTTGATGTGAACCGGGGCGTCCTGATACGCGTCGGTTATCTCTTCGCTCTCGATCATGAGGAACCGGTTTGGCTCCTCAAATAGGTGCCGGTACTCTCCCAGCGGCTTTAAGCGGACCAGATGTTTTCCTTCTTCGTGTTTCTGTTCCACCCAGCTCTCGCCGAATCGATCCAGGTATTTCCTGAAAGCCGCGTCGCCGCCTTTGTTCTTGGCAATGTCGGACCACCTCTGTCCGGCGGAAAGCACGTTGTGATCGGACAAGGCTAGAAAATCGTAACCGTTTGATTTGTACCATGCCGTTACCATCTCAGGATAATCGTCTCCGTCGCTCCACAATGTGTGCGTGTGCAGGTTGCCTTTCCACCATTGCGACGGTGCCGCGCCGGACGCGGAAGTAAAAACGAAGAAAACGGTGCAGGCCGCGGTCAGGGCGGCAACGAAGCGGTTTGGGTAAGGTTTCATAGGCACCAAACCTTACATTCTGCGCTGTGACTTCACAAAACAATTGTGCCTGCAATTGCAGCACCCATCGCCGACTTGTCGGAAGAATCGTTGGACCGCGGGCTGTCCCAGCCCGCAGCACTTAATAAGTATTCCTCGCATTGGAGACAAGCCGACCCACCCATTCGATCCGAATCGCAGCGGCTCGGGACAAGCCGCGGTCCGATTGCGCGATGCAAATCCGCCGACAACTCGGACGTGCATCGCTTCAAATGGGGTGCCTTTCAATTGGGTTGCCCGATCCGGATGCGTGATTAGACTGCGCCGATGATTCGCAACATCATCTTCGACTGGTCCGGAACCTTGGTGGATGATTTGCCCGCAGTGTGGCATGCCACCAACCATGTCTTTCGGCAAGCGGGTATGAAGGAATGGACGCTGGAGCGTTTTCGCGCTGAGTTTTCGCTGCCTTTCAAGGGATTCTACGATCGGTTCACGCCGCAGATCCCGATCGAGCAGCTTGAGCAATGGTTTCACGCTCATTTTCAGGAGGCGCAAGTTGCGGTTCAGGAATTGCCGCACGCCCGCGATTTTCTTGAATCTTGCCGGAGCCGCGGAGTTCGGACCTTTTTGTTGAGCTCGATCCACCGGAATCAATTCGGACAACAGTCGGAAGTGACGGGTTTTGATCAATATCTCGATCGGATCTACATCGAGGTCCATGACAAGCGCGGGAAGATCGGGGAATTGTTGAATGAGAATCAGCTTCGGGCGGACGAAACAATCTTCATTGGCGATATGCAGCACGACATGGAAACTGCCCGGCACGGCGGGGTGGGGGCGTGCGCGGTGTTAACCGGGTACAATTCCATCGATCAGTTGCGCGCCTGCGAACCCGATCTGATCGTGGAACATCTGGGCGAATTGCGGCGACTTTTAGACCGGAACGATTGGAGGTTTGATCCGGAGGAGTTGCGGACGACTGCTTCGCAGCATGAGAAACCGGTCGTCACGGTGGGCGGTCTCATCTTTGATGCCGAAGGACGGGTTCTGATGATCCGAACCCACAAATGGTCGGACCTTTGGGGCATACCGGGAGGCAAAGTCCGGTATGGCGAACCGCTGGTGGACGCGCTGCGCCGTGAAATTAAAGAGGAGACAGACCTCGAGACCGATGAAATTCGGCTTGTGATGATTCAAGAATGCATTCACTCGAAGGAATTCTATCGGGACGCGCATTTTTTGCTGCTGAACTATGTCTGCCGGGCAACCGGGGAAACAAACGTTGTTTTGAACACTGAAGGTCAGGAATTCCGTTGGTTGCCCAAGGACGAGGCATTGCAGCTTGCCCTGAATCAACCGACCCGGAAACTGCTCGATACAGTCGGGACATTCCCTGAAGTTTTTGCCGCTTTGAGGCCGCTGATTGACCGTTGAGACACCTGGTTTTATGGATAGGATCACAATTCGGGATCTTGAAGTTTGGTATCGCGTCGGCGTCGGCGACGAGGAGCGGGCGAATCCCCAGCGGCTTCACCTTTCGCTTGAGATGACGCGGGACCTTCGAGCCGCCGGAGTATCGGATGATTTGGCGGATACCATCGACTATTTCGCGGTTGCCCAGCGATTGATGCATTTCGGGGAGGACAAGGATTGGAAACTGATCGAAAAGGTGGCGGCTGACGTTGCGTCAATGGTTCTCGACGAATTCGGCCCGGTGTCGGTCGCGGTGGAAGTTAAAAAATTCATTCTACCTGAGACAAATTTTGTTTCGGTGCGATTAACGCGGGACGCGCAGGGAAGGCCTCTTAAACCCGGTTTATCCTAAGAGGCATTTTCAAACCACGAAATACCCAGCGGGGCGGGGCCCAGCCGAACCCGGCCAACCACGGATTCCCCGATGCCCTCGGCATCGACCACGATCGTTTCCGTGAGAACGCAGAGATCAATGAGGTGGTGCCAGTCTCGATTATTGCGGGCCAACCGTGAAGCTTCCAACGCGAAGACACCTCCCACTTCGCCATTGCACACCACGGCCAGAAGCCTTGCGAATCCAGGTCTTTCACGAGTGCCGGTGCCCGATATTCCCAAATCGTTATCGATCACCACTCCCGATTTGAAACCGAGGGCTTGCGCCTGGTCTTGAAGCGCGTATTGACGGCGACTGCTCTCGAGATTGTTTCGAACCTGCTGGAGCGTCGATTGGCGGATGTAGACGTAGGCCGCACGCTCAAGACGCTGGCTGCTGATCGTATCGCTCATCGCGGCCTCCGGGGTTGGAGTTTGCATGAAGAACGACTCTCTCCATCAATTCGCGAAGCAACTGCACGCATATCGCCCGCTTGGTTTCTGGGATGCGCTCCCGATGCTTTCGCCGCTGGCGCCAGAGCGCAAGATCCCGGCGCACTCCTTCCAGTTGATTGGAAAACTCTTTCGATTTGATTTTAATCTTTGCTGCGATTGATCTCGGCAAAGACTAGCCAACCGCCTCACCGAGCGTCACACACAGTTACCGAAGCGACACAGAGCATTAACTTCCACCCCGCGAGCGCGCCATTTACCCTATGTCTTGAATCAACTGGTTTTGTCATGTTGTGCTGACTCACCCCGGACACTGGGCCTTCTATGGCGTTTTTGTTCATCGCCCCGTGGTTTTGCGGCCTGCTTCCATCGGCCCCCCCCCCCCGCGGCTGCGTCCCGCCATAGCTTTAGCGAAGGTGGAGACCTCATGAACAGAGGACTTGAACCTCTTCAGTTAATGCCCATGCTGGGCGTACACCATCGAGTCGATCGAACGGCCACTCTGCGGTTCGTTGAGGACGGCTTTCGAACGATGAACATTGTCGGAGACAGCCTGAGTGCGTAGTCCGTGGCCACATTCTCGTCTGATTATTATGAGAGATTCATGCAAGCTTGGGAAAAAGAGTTGAACTACTTCCTGCGGACCGGATCTCGGCTTACCGATGACACCGTCGCCTAATTGAGCGCGAAAGAAACATCCCAAGACCAAATGCAACACAGGCACTTTTCAAGATCTCTTCTGTTCGGCCATAGGTGGACGCGAACGACTCCGCGCTTTGATTTTGGCCAAATTCCTTAATTTCCTCGCCTTCCAAAATTGACAGGACGCGTCCTACCTGTGGACAACTTGTTCTAGATTTCAATTGACACTTTCATCGTTTTCGCGCATTGCTACCAACAATCCACGGTAAGCAACGGCGCGAGGTAAGTGTGGAGATTATTCGCGCGGGTTTCAATTTTTTGATAACCGTGGGAGACAGGGAGTGAAATTGAAATTAGGAGCAATTAAGTTTTCGGCCGTTGGTGATCCTGGGGAGGAGATCTATTTTTCCAGCGCTCGCGACCGATTTGAAAAACCTTTGCTTCGCACCTTGCCCGTGGTATCTCGCCCCAAGTCAGGAGGGAAGCCAAACACGAAACTGCCGCCTTCAGGGTGGAACTATCCCGTAGTTTTCATCGAACAAAGCCCCTAAAAATATATGAGCGAACCGGATCGTGGACTACCAGGCGGATTTGCTTGCGTCACCGGCGAAGTAACAGGCCGGTCGAACTCGAACCTGCGCGAGAAGCCCCCGCTGCCGGGGAAAGCGCTCAACTTCAAACGCCTATCCTAACCTCAACAACGCAAAATACTGCCATGCCAGACCTCAAACTCACTGTGACAGCCCAGATCTCCAGCGGACCTGCGCTGACTTTTCTCGATACCCTTCAGCCGGAGGGCTATGGATCCACCACCATCACGGTGCCAGGCGGCTCCAGCATCGAGCCAGCCCCCTCCACGGTTGACAAAAGAGTTAAAGTGCGCCTCGCCGCGGACAAACTCGCCCTTCTCATGATCACCGCGGACAAATATTCCGATAAGATCAAGATCTCGAACGGCAGCGGAGCCGACGAACGAATCGTCCCGCTCACCAATCCGCTCCTCATCAGCGGCGGCGTGCTCGACCTGCTTACGGACCACGAGGAGTTGACGATCGAAAACTCCGGCGCCGCCGGGGCGGATGATGCCGTTCTCACCATCCTGTCAGCGGGTGACGTCACCCCTCCGTAATCGCACACCAAAACACTCAACCACTCCTCAAGTCATGGCTGTCATACCTACTTATCCAGGCGTCTATGTCGAAGAACTCTCCAGCGGCGTCCGCTCCGTCGCGGCGCTGCCAACTTCCATCACCGCCTTCGTCGGACGGGCTCTCCGCGGCCCCACCGATGATTACGATGTTCCGGACCAGGTCCCGACCGTCGTCAACAGTTACGCCGATTATGAACGAATCTTCGGAGGACTCTGGACGGATAGCTCCATGAGCTACGCCGTCCGTGACTTCTTCCGAAACGGCGGCGGTCAGGCGCTGATCGTCCGGCTGTTTCAGACCAGCGGCGGCCAGAGCAATTCCCACATCGCCGCGGCCACCTCGGATGCCGGTTCGCCGCTCAACCTCATCTCCGCCACGCCCGGCTCGTGGGGGAATCGCCTCCGCATCATCATTGATCACGACACCCGTGACACCGAGCCCGGCGAAACTGCGAACAGTCTGTTCAATCTAAAGATCGAACTCATCCCTGACACCGGCGTCGCCTCGTTGCAGCAACTGCCCGACCTCGGCACTCGTGTAGAGGAAATCTACACGAACGTAACCTGCCTGCCTGGCCTGCCCCACAGCCTCAACACTGTCCTGCTGAGCAAGTCGAAGCTAATGCGCGTGGAAGCGCCGACGACTACTGCGGCACGCCCGGACGCCGGCACGATAATCGTGAATGTGTCTGCGAATGACGGAGCGGCGCTCACTTCCGGAAACTTCACCGGCAGCGCCGCACTGCGAACCGGCATTCACGCACTGTTAAAGGCGGACCTCTTCAACATTCTCTGCATTCCCCCATACCTGGCCAGCGGGGAGGTGGATGCTGCGGTGGTCACCGAAGCCGCGACGCTTTGCCGTGGCCGGCGCGCTTTTTTGATTCTCGATGCGCCCGCCGCGTGGGACGAAATCAGTGACGTCACAAGCGTCGCGACCGGCGTGAACGCAATTGCGACGACTGTCGGAACCGACAATGCCCGCAATGCCGCCGTCTTCTTCCCGCGGCTCCAGATGCCGAATCCACTACGCCAGAATCAGATGGAGACCTTCGCTTCCTGCGGGGCTGTCGCCGGTGTATTCGCGCGGACCGACGTGCAGCGTGGCGTCTGGAAGGCCCCTGCCGGACTCGACGCGGGCCTAACGGGAACCTCGGCGCTCTCCGTGCCCATGACCGATGCCGAAAACGGCCAGCTCAATCCGCTCGGCGTGAACTGCATGCGAGCCATGCCCGGCGCCGGGCCGGTCATTTGGGGCAGCCGCACCCTGCGCGGCGCGGATCGGCTCGCGGATACCGACTGGAAATACATCCCCGTGCGGCGGCTCGCGCTCTTCCTGGAGGAAAGCATCTTCCGCGGCACGCAGTGGGCCGTCTTTGAACCGAATGATGAGCCGCTCTGGTCGCAACTGCGCATGAACATTGGCGCCTTCCTGCACACGCTCTTCCGTCAGGGCGCTTTCCAGGGTTCATCGCCACGCGAGGCCTATTTCGTGAAGTGCGACCGCAGCACCACCACGCAGACCGACATCAATAACGGCATCGTCAACATCCTCATCGGCTATGCGCCGCTGAAGCCTGCTGAATTCGTTATTTTGAAATTCCAGCAAATGGCCGGGCAGGTTCAATCCTGACCGAAACACATCTCAACTTTAACCACTCATAAAAGTCATGGCCATCACCGCAAAACGATTCGACCCCTACAAGAACTTCAAGTTCCGGGTCAAGTTCGGCGCCAGCCCCGTGTTCGTCGCCGGCATCAGCAAAATCGGCGCGCTCAAGCGCACCACCGAAGTCGTCAAACACCGGGAAGGCGGCGATCCCAGCAGCACTAGGAAATCGCCCGGCCGCTCGGAGTACGAAGCCATCTCGCTGGAACGCGGCGTCACGCACGATCCCGAGTTCGAGCGCTGGGCGAACAAAGTCTGGAACTTCGGCAGCGGCCTCGGCTCCGAGGTGTCGCTCAAGGATTTCCGCAAAGACATCCGCATCGAGGTCTATAACGAAGCCGGCCAGCTCGTGATGGCCTACAACGTCTTCCGCTGCTGGGTCTCTGAATTCCAGGCCCAGGCCGATCTCGATGCCAACGCCAACGCCGTGCTCATCCAGTCCATCAAACTGGAAAACGAGGGCTGGGAGCGCGACTACGAGGTGGAGGTGAAAGAGGAGCCGTCCTTTGACGAGCCACCGCTGTGACCAGTCATCGCGAGCACGGGCTCACTGCGATCATGAACCTGCCCGCATCCACTTTGCTAACCCTTTGGGAGACGGGGGTGGCCTACGCTCCCGCCGCGCGGCCCGCGGCGCTGCTCGCCGTTTCCACCGGGGAGTCCGTGGACGTCACCGCGCGCCTCCCCCTCGGCCAGCGCGACGCCTGCCTGCTGGATTGGTACGGCAAACTTGCCGGAACCCGGCTGTCGGCGCTGACGGACTGCCCACAGTGCGGCAAGCCGGTGGAACTCGAGTTCGATGTGGCTGATGTCCAGCGTCCATCCGGCGGAAACGGAACGGTGACCGTGGACGAAGCAGGCTGGTCATTGACATGGCGTCCGCCGGACACACTCGACTTCTGCCATGCGGCGAAGCCAGGCACGGTGGAAGCCGCGCGGCGCATTCTGCTCGAGCGCTGCCTGACAACCTCCGGCGGCGCGGCGAACGAAAGTCCGCCGGCCCACCTCATGACACGGCTCATGGATCTCGCTGCTGTCGCTGATCCGCAGGCGGATGTGAGGCTCGCGCTCGATTGTCCTGCCTGCGGCGCCGCATGGCAGGCGCCGTTCGACATTGGGGCGTTCCTCTGGACGCGCCTCCAGGCCGAAGCCCTGCGCCTGCTCGGCGAAGTGCATGAACTGGCCGCCGCCTACTCGTGGAGCGAGCGGGAGATCCTCTCTCTCTCTCCTGCCCGGCGGTCCACTTATCTCGAACTGACCCGCCGCACATGAGTGACTTCCTTACATCTCTCGCCGTAAGGGCCGTGCTGCCGGTTCCAATCATACGTCCGGTGGTGGGCTCGTTCTACGAGCCTCACATCGCTATCGAATCCCCATTGCCAGTTCCAGTCACGGCGGCTGCGCCGGTTGAGTCAATACCGGTCGCGTCACGAAATCCTTCACGGAGCCAGCCGCCAGCGCCAGCGCCGGGGAACAGCCCTCACGTTAGCGAGTGCCGGACGCCACCCCACCCATCCACGCGCCTCGATGCCGCATCCGGCCTGACACCTGATCCACCGCCGCTCATTCATTCGATTCCGGCTCCGATACCTTCGCCGCATGAGCCGACGGGGAGGATATCTGAGCGCCCACAGACGGCGGCAGCGTCCGCTGAAATGGCGCCCTTACCGCTGTCGCCACCAGGCATTGTCCCAGTGTCCGTACCCTCGGCAGTGCGGCCCGCGGCTCCTCCGGCAGCATCCCCACTGCCTCGTCTGGGCGACGAAGCCATTTCTATCATGACCAGCTTCGCGCAAGAAGTGCCGC
>JAQBVM010000232.1 GCA_027623095.1 Verrucomicrobiota bacterium | reverse complement strand
GTCATAGTTCGCCGCCAACCTTAGCGGGAACCGGAAATCGTGTTGCGCATGTTCACCGACGCATCACAGAGCGCCAGGCCCAACCCCGTGCCGCCGTACTTTGCTTGCGTGGACGCCTCTGCCTGGCTGAACGCCTGGAAGAGCCTGCCGAGTTGTTCCTGCGTCATGCCGATGCCCGTGTCCGCAATCTGAAACACGACTGTAGGAGCCGGCGTGAGGAGGCTCTGACTTCCTTCCATTTCGCCCGGCGACTTTGGCTCGCTGACTAAAATGGAATGCAGAGCCTCGTGACCTCGGCTCCTACCAACGGTGAGCCTGATCGTCCCTTTCTCCGTGAACTTCGCCGCATTCGAAATAACGTTGAACAACACCTGCCGCACTTTGGTTTGATCCGTCTTCATCATCCCGATGTCCGGCGGGCAGTCCACCACCAGTTTGTTCTCCTTCTTCGCGACGAGCGGCTGCACGGTCGCTTCCACTTCGCAGACAAGTTTCGCCACGTCGAATTCCTCGATGAACAAAGTTATCTTGCCCGCTTCGATCTTGGAGAGGTCCAAGATGTCGTTGATCAAGCCGAGCTGATGCTTGGCTGCGCCGTGAATCTTTTTCAGATCGGGCACCATGGATTGAGCGCCAATTTCCGGGGCTTCCTCTTCCAGCATCTCCGAGTAGCCGATGATCGCGTTGAGCGGCGTGCGCAACTCATGACTCATGTTGGCCAGGAATTGGGATTTGGCTTTGTTCGCCTCGTCTGCTGACTCTTTGGCTTTGGACAGCTCTTTGTTCGTAGTTTCGATTTCGGCTCGGGCTTTCTCGGCTCCCATGCGCGCTTTGTGCTCCTCTTCCAGCAAGCGCTCGCGCAAGCGTTCCGCCTCGCGCCGCTTGGCGTTGTAAAGCATCCGTGCAATGAACGTCCAGACGACGAGACCCACGGCGGACACACCGGACGGCGCGGCAATCCACGCGTTTAGATACCAGGGCGGCACAATCGTCAACGGCACCAAAGCCGGCGCCGAATAATTCAAATCCCGGTCGATGTACTGCATCGCCAGCGTGTAGTCACCGACGCGGTTTGTGCTCCATTCGAGGCGCGTATCCGCGGACTGCCACGGCCCGTTCCGATCAGTGCCGACCTAGGCTGTGCTCGATCGCCCCTCGACGACCTGATACCTGAAGCGCCGCGTCTCCGGCCGTGTCTTATCGTCTGTGACGGCGAGGTGAATTGTCACACGCTGCCCGAGCAGGATCGGCGGCAGCTCGCTGATATTCTCGAAGAGCCTGTCGGTTTCGACGGCGACCACAGGCGTGCTGGCAAACGCCTGCTTTGGTTGATAGCGGGTGATTCCACGATCCGTACCGAACCAGATCGCGCCTTCTTTGTCTTCGCAAATCGTCTGGACATTATTCCCAATCAACCCATCTCGCGTGGTCAACGTGGACCAAACGCGGCCGTCGAATCGCGTGGCTCCGGCGGGCGTGCCGAACCAAGGGAGGTTGCGGCGGTCGCGGTGAATGGCCTGCACGAAATTGTGCGGCATCTGATCCTGGTGGCGCCGATAGGTGGCCACAAATCTCTCGCCGTCGTAGCACGAGACGCCGTGGTCGGTTCCAATCCAAACCTTTCCATCTAAGTCGCTGTGGAAGGCCAGGACGTCGTTGCCCGGGAGTCCGTTCGTGGTCGTGAAATTCTGGAACGATTTGCCGTCGAACATTGCGGCGCCCACCCAGGCCTAAGATAGTATGAACTGACGGAGGCAAACCAGATACGTCCACGGGTGTCCCCGTGCGCAACGCCGTACGAAGCGTTCAGTAATCCATCCGCTCTCGTGAAGTTTTCCAATTGGCCGTTCACGTAATGAGCCACGCCTTTCGTGGTGGCGGCCCAGATTGTGCCGTCGAGCCCCCTCGCAACACCCGCGACATTATCCGAGATTAGACCATCCTTTCTCGTCAGCCGGTTGAACACCATCCCATCCAAGCGCATGATGCCATTGGCGGTGGCGAACCACGTGTTTCCGTCTGGTGTACTAGCTATTTGTCGAACAGCATCCGACGATCCCTCGCGTTCCGCGAAACGGCTGAATTGCCTCCGTCAAAGCGCGACGCGCCGAACTCACGCGGCAACGAGCTCGCGAAGACACTATGCCCAAACCAGAGCGCGCCGTCCGGCGCGGCTAAGCTGGCGGATACTCGATTGTCGCCCACTCCATCCGCCGCAGTGAAACTGGCAAACGCTTTTCCGTCATACCGGGCGGCGCCGTCGTTAATGGTCCCAAACCACATCACGCCATCCGGAGAGCCGGTCACGAAAATACAACCATTATGGGAAAGCCCGTCTTCCTTGGTGAAGTTGACAAACCGGGTTCCGTCGAAGCGCGAGATGCCGCCTCGAGTAGCGAACCAAACGGCGCCATCGGGAGTAGAGTAAGTGCCATTCACCTGGTTGTCTGGCAGTCCGTTCTTCGTCGTGTAATTGACGAAGCTGGCTCCATCGAAACTCCACGCGCCGACCCCGAACGATCCAAACCAAACCTTGCCATCCGGCGCGACGTGCGGCGAGTCGGTCCCAAACTCTTTCAAGCCCGCTTCTTTGGTCACATTGACAAAATTCGTTCCGTCGCACCGCAAAAGCCCGACTGTGCTGGCCATCCAAACGGTCGAGCCATCCGGAGTACTCGTAATCTTCATCACGCGTCCGGGCAGTCCGTTGGTGCGGTTGAAATTGGTAAACTGCCTGCCATCAAACCGCGCGACACCCGCGCTCCCTGAAAACCAAACCACCCCATTGGGAGCGGCATAAACTCCATCGATGTTATCGCCCACCATTAAACCCTCCTCGGCGGTAAAATTGGCGAACTTTTTCCCGTCCAAGCGCGAGACACCCCGCTGGGTGGTAAACCAAAGCACTCCGTTTGGCTCACGGTCCATATTCATCACGTAGTTGTCCACCAAACCGTCGTCGGTCGTAAGCGTTACAACCTTCTGGCCATCATAGCGTGAAACACCGCCACGGCTAGCGAACCAGACCAGCCCGTTCGGTTCGACAAGAATCTTGCGAATGTCTGTGTCGCTGGCCAATCCGGACGCGACATTGAATGTCTCCCACGTGCCCTTCTTGAACGGTGCGATAGTGAAGCTTGCGTTTTCGATCGGCGCCCCTGCCTGAAGAGTAAGCGCCGGAACATCGGCCACTTCCGGCCCGGCATTGGTGAGCGAGCCGCCGTGCACGACGCGGTCCAGTCCGTGGTAACGAAAGCCGCCGAGCACTTGGCAGCGGACGCGATATTTTCCCGGCGGCACATTCGTGAAAACATAGGCGCCTGCACCGTCGCTGAGTTGCGTTCGAATGACTTGATTCGAATCGCCGAGCAGTTGGACAGGCACGGCGACGTGCGGTGTGCGATCAAACATCCGGAGCGAACCTGACAAGGATCCGTAGTCGCCGAAACTAAGATTCAGCTCCAAAGTGCTTCCGGCCTCAAGTTGAACACCGCGCCTGGAAACGTTTCTGCCGGCCCACACCACCGACAGTTCGCACGGTTGGTTCCTGGGATGGAACACGGCGATCCTGTACTCGCCCGTTTGGGTGTCGGATTTCACGCGTCCAATTTCAAGTCCCTCTTGTAAAATGCGCACTTCCGCGGCGCGCGCCGGCAGACCGTTCTCGAGCAATACCCGGCCTCGCAGCAGAGCCGGACTGGCAATACTCGATGGCTCCGGCAAAGGGGCCACGGCACACCGGGCATTGCCGTGCAAGACGCCGTTCATTCCAGCGGATGAGACATCGCGCGCATCACCGGCATCAAACGGCCAATAGCCGATCAACCCATCTTGATCCCCTGGGAGGGCCCCGTGCATGGATTGCCGGATCTGCTCCTCGGTCCGCGCCACTTTCCAAACGCGGACTTCATCCATCTGGCCGGAAAAATCGGTGTCCACCGGAAAATTGCTTTTGCCTAAAAAGTTGCGCGCGTTCTCCGGTCGGATGACCGCTCCCCCAAAATCAGTGCCACCCACATAGTATCCATTGAAATAAAGTTTCATGGCCCCGCGACCCGCGACGGCCGCGATATGGCACCACTCGTTCGGCTGAATGAGGTCTGGAATGCGCAGCGAAACCCAGCTCTCGTAGCGTGGTTCGCGGCGTATGACAAAATTCACGCCGGCGTCGTCCTGGACCTGCCCGACCAGGATCTCCTGTTCCGATGTACCGAAGTCGAAGAAGCGCGACCAATTTCCAAAGCGGGTCCACTTGATCCATCCTTCCACCGTCACTTCATCGAGGCGCTCATAGAGGGCCGCCGGCAGTTCGACGTGGCTCCCGTTGCCATCCAGTTCAAGGACGCGGTTGTCCGGAGCAGGCTGGGCGCGAACTGCGGATGATCCGTGCCATAGAAGGACGGTGCAACACCCGGCAACTGCCATGAACAAGCAACGCCTTCGATCGGAACAAACGCTCATGTGGAATTGACGACCCTCCCTATGTGACAGATTCCATGAGAACTGGCAATACTGCGGTGAACGTCGAGCGTCCAGTGACATTGTTGACGTGGACTAAACGCACTTGTTGAAGGAAGAATTGACGGAATCCTTAGTCTCCTGGTGAATGTCGGCGCTTGGATCCCTCCACGTTCATAACAAACAACCCAGTGCGGCGAAGCCCCAACCGAAATCCAAAATCCGAAGCTCGAAATCCGAACCCAACTCCAATTCCGAATGAGGAAACTCAAACCCAGCGACGCGCGCCGTTCCGTTTCAGATTTGTGGTTTTTGAAATTCGAATTTATTTCGAATTTCGGGTTTCGGATTTCGAAATTGAAAATCTTCGCAAAAAACAAAGCCGCAGTTTCTTGAATTCAATCGTGGCGTTAGACTTCGCCTCGCCACAGCCGCCGGTACGCTCCTCGTACGCGAGCGTCCAGGTTATCGGCAAATTCAATCGGCAACGTCCAAGTGTGGATTAAACTTTGGACGTCACCCGCGTCCTTCACTCGATCCGTGGCGGAAAGGTAGGATGCGAGCTTGGCGTTTAAAAGTGCGGCGCGGTCGTCTCCGCCTAAAGTCAGCGCAAGTTTTCCGGCCCGGTGAGGCCGATACCGACCGCGCAATCGAGCGATCTCTTCGTGCGTGACGCCTTCGGGCCAAACTTCAATGACTACGCCGTGCGGCCCTACCAATGCCAAGCCGTTTTCCGGTTCACCTTCCAATCCCGTCCGAATTCCCTGAGCATCCGTCGCAATTTCCTGGAGAAACTCGCGCGCTTGGTGCCAGTCTCGCCTGCTGACGACTAAATCGACATCGCGGGTCGGTCGTCCGGCGCCGGCGAGATTCATGGCGATCCCGCCAATCGGACGGAACCGAATTCCACGTTTACGAAGCAGGCTCGCGGCTTTCTCATAAGCTTCGATGACGGCGGGATGAACCATAGGCTCGGCGTCAAAAAGCAAGTCGATGACATCATGAGCGCGCATCGATCATTTTCAATTCAGCGATCAGCCCGTCCGTCGCGAATCTCTCGTCGTCGAGCGAGTTATGAATGGATTCTTCCGGCAATTTCACGGCGCAAAGAGAAATCGCAGGGTTCGTGTTCTTAATCAAGCCGCAATCAGCGCCTTGCCTCAACAGGGTGAGGAAATAATCTGTACGCGATCTTTGCTCCATGTTTCCAAGCGAATCCTCTTCGAAATCATGACAAACTTGAAGCAGCTTGTGAGAGTGACAATTCGGGAAATTACCGGCACAACAGTTGGGTATGAAGCCAAACCTGTTTCCCAAACTGTGCCTATTCCTCATTTTCGGCTTTGCATTGCTGATACGTCCCGCACACGGCGCGGACAAACCCAATATCGTGATCATCCTCGTCGATGATATGGGTTACGGAGATCCAGGCTGCTACAACCCGAATTCGGGGATTCCGACGCCGAACATCGATCGTCTTGCCCGCGAGGGAATGCGTTTTACAGACGCGCACGCTCCCGGCGCGCTTTGCCATCCCTCTCGCTATGGTCTTCTGACCGGGCGTTATCCATTTCGCGCCAACGTGGAAGCCTGGCGCGAGCAACCGACCATCGAAAAGGGGCGCATGACAATCGCCTCGTTGCTCAAAGGCCAGGGTTACCGAACCGCAATGGTTGGAAAGTGGCATTTGGGTTTTCAGGAAAACGGGTACGACAATCCACTGCCGGGAGGCCCCGTCGATCGAGGTTTCGATTCGTATTTCGGCATTCGCGCGTCCACGGACATTCCCCCCTATTTCTACATTCGCAACGATCGCGCCGTTCTGCCGCCCACCCGTCAGATCCAGGCAAACAACAGCGAGGGATGGTCTCCGATTCAGGGTGCGTTCTGGCGCGCGGGCGGGATCGCTCCCGATCTTGAATTAAAGGAGGTGCTCCCTACGTTCACCGAAGAAGCAATCAGCTTGATCCGGAATCACGCGCGAAGCGGCGGCGACCAACCCTTCATGCTGTACCTTGCCTATCCCGCGCCCCACACACCCTGGCTCCCTTCGGAAGAATTCCATGGGCGCAGTTCCGCCGGAATGTACGGCGATTTCGCGATGATGGTGGATGCCGTGATTGGGCGCGTGCTTCAAACTCTCAAGGACTCGAACATGGCAGATAATACACTGCTGATCCTCACTTCGGATAACGGTCCGGTCTGGTACGAAGCCGACGTGAAACGACTCGGGCACGATTCTACAGGCGGATTGCGCGGGATGAAAGGAGACGCTTGGGAGGCGGGACACCGAATGCCGTTTATTGTTCGTTGGCCCGGAAAGGTGAAAGCCGGCTCGGTGAGTCATCAGACGATTTGTTTCACGGATGTGCTCGCCACTTTCGCCGACATCACCGGCGTGAAACTCCCCGCGGATGCGGGACCGGACAGTTTCAGCATTCTTCCAGTGCTTCGAGGGACTCAACCCGAGGGCCAAGCGATCCGCGGTCCGTTCGTGCTTCCATCCGCGAACGGCACCATGACCATTCGCTCCGGACAGTGGAAACTTATCACGGCGCTTGGTTCAGGAGGATTCACAAAACCCGCAAGAGTTGCTCCAAAAGCCGGCGAGGCCGACGGACAGCTTTTTGATCTGGCCCACGATCGCGCTGAAACCACGAATCTCTACGACAAACATCCGGAGATCGTTCGTGAACTTCAAACGGAACTTCAACGCATTCAGAGCGTCGCCCGGACACGGCCGTAATCGAATCGATTCGCTTTCTGATGGCGCCGGAATCACTCGACACCCATATTTGCGCCGACTAGTTTGAATCGATGTTTGACCAAACGCTGGGACCGCCGGTTCTTCCGCCGCTTCTAAACGACCTTCGCGCAATCGTCGGCCTGGATGGCGTCTTGTCCAATCCCGAGGAGCTTCTGGTCTATGAATGCGACGCCTACACTCTGGAGAAACATCTTCCAAACGCGGTCGTTCTGCCTCGCTCCACGGAGGAAGTTGTTTCGGTAATCAAACGGTGTGGAATGGAGAATCTCCCGATCATTCCGCGAGGCGCTGGAACGAGTCTTAGCGGAGGTGTTCTTGCGGTCGGCGGCGGCGTGATGATCGCTCTGACACGGATGAACAAAATCCTATCGGTGGACTATCGAAATCGCCGTGCTCTTGTGGAGGCAGGATGTGTTAATGCCTGGGTGACGAACGCCGTCAAATCCAAAGGCCTTTTTTACGCGCCAGATCCCTCAAGCCAGTCGGCCTGCACGATCGGGGGGAATGTTGCAACAAACTCCGGAGGACCGCACACACTCAAGTACGGAGTGACAACCAATCACGTCCTAGGATTTGAGCTCGTCCTTGCCAGCGGCGAAGCCGTCTGGCTGGGTACGAAACCGGATACGGGAGAAGATGTGGACGGTTACGATCTCCGCGGCGTCGTTGTGGGAAGTGAAGGAATGTTCGGAGTGGTGACACGCGTGCTAGTCAGGCTTGAGCGCGCACCCAAAGCATTCAAGACTATGCTGGGAGTCTTCGAAACTGTTGATGCCGCAAGCCAAACCGTTAGCGACATCATTTCCGCCGGAATCGTGCCCGGAGCCATGGAGATGATGGATCAACTGATCACACAAGCCGTCGAAGCCGCCTACAAGTTCGGATTTCCGCTCGATGCGGGCGCTCTTCTGATCATCGAACTCGATGGACTCGCGGCCGGAATACCGCGCCAAACCGAACGCATCATCGAAATCTGCAAGAAAAACGGAAGCAGGGAAGTGCGCATCGCGAAATCGGACGAAGAGCGGGCACTGCTCTGGAAGTCGCGCAAGCGAGCCTTCGGCGCTATTGGCCGATTGAGCCCAAATTACCTTACGCAAGACGGAGTGGTGCCACGCTCCAAACTTCCGGAGATCATGCGATTCATCATCGAGACAAGCGAAAAGGTCGGATTGCGCATACCAAATGTTTTCCATGCCGGGGACGGAAATATTCATCCGCTGGTTTTGTATGATGAACGAGATCCGGATCAGGTCCGCCGGGCAGTCGAGGCGGGGAATGCGATTCTCGAGAAATGCGTGGAGCTAGGCGGCAGTGTTACCGGCGAGCATGGGATCGGCGTAGAAAAGGCCGACTTCATGGCGAAACAGTTCTCAACCGATGACCTGGACGCCATGCGAACCTTGCGCCGCGTGTTCGATCCGGACAGTCGCTGCAATCCTCACAAAATGTTTCCCGGCTCCAAACGCTGCAGCGATTTTGCGCCGAAGAAACAGATCGCAGCCTGAACCACGAAGGACGATCGGATACACATCGATGAATTGGTTTCACGTGCCAGTCTTAACTCGGAAGCGAATCTTTCTGGCATTCGCTTTCGCAATTGCCACTGACACTATACAATTGGCTCTCGGCCCCATCGGCTGGACATTCTTCGACGAAATCCTGGATGCGATCACAATGGTGCTCACGAGCCTTTTAATTGGTTTTCATCCCTTGCTGCTCCCAACCTTCGCATTGGAGCTCATTCCGATTGTGGACATGTTACCCACATGGACCGGATGCATCGCCTTGGTTGTTGCTCTCAGGAAAAATCAAAAGCCTCCTGAGGAAAAGCCCCCGACAACGTCAGAATCGTCCGACTACATAGACGTCTGATCCCGGAATTAATCTCGCAGCACCAATCGCGCTGCGCGAACGGAGAAAGAGTCGTTTCCTGAGAAGACCAGATGAATTCGAGTGCCATCGGCACTCATCCACTTGGCGGGAAAACTGGATGTTTCGCCGGGACCCACATCCCAATCCTCCGCGAAATAGACTGTGCTCCAAGGTCCCCAAGGTTCCGGAGCTTCGTAAATTCCGAAACCGCCTTGAAAACGCGGACCCTGTGGATGGTCGCTGTTCGGATGGATCTGGCACCATAAATACCGCTTCAATCCAGCATTGTAGGTAATCCCGGACCGATAACACATTTTTGGATGCGAGAATACCGGCCCTCGTTTGTTGATTTCCGTCGTCCAAATGGGAGCGCCTTGATCGTCGAGTTTTTCCAGGAATTTGTATCCTGTTCGTTCGGAAATTCTGGTTTTCGGAACACGCGCCAGAACCATTCTGTCCGCCGCTTCATAAGCGCTGTCCGAATCTGCCGAGAATACATAAACAAACTCATCGCGCGCCCCGGCATAGTTTTTGCCGTAATTCAGAAAGGTCGGAGCGCCAAAACTGGTCGAGAACGTCCAGTCCGCCCATAGCCACGTCTTGCCGTGATCTCCGGACCATGCAAGCTGGGAATTGCCCGCGTTTCGCACCCACATGTAAAGCACCCCATCCACCATCAGCATTCCGCTGGCTTTCTTGCCCTCCTTCCCCTGCCCCAACCGTTCGGCTGACTCGGAACGGATGTTAACGCCGCTAAATCTCTCAGGATCTCCCTCAATTCGTGCGAGCCCGAGACTGAGCTTTTGTTTGGTCTTTGGCTCGAAACCCCAGCCATCGCCGTATGCCGTGTATAAATGACCGTCATTGGACCAGGTGATTGGCCAGTTGTCGCTCCCCTCGGCTTTTCGAATGATCGACTCTTTGGGCGCCCACTCAACCGACTCAACAAGACGACTCGCGGGATACGGAAGAGCCGGCTTGCCGGAAATCTTAGGTGCAAGGTTTGCAGCCGAGGTTCTTTGAGTCTCCGCCGCAGCCTCCGGCGAATCGAACTGTGCACCGTCCAGTCGAGCGCCCACAATCGACAGAATTACGAAAAGTCCGCAAACACATCTATCAAATCGTATGAACATCGCCGCGCGCTCCCCATCTTCGCGGGCTATGCCTTCAAGGCGTTTTCCATCTTTTGACATAAGTCGCTCACCGCTTCCCGAAATTCGGATTTTGGCAGATTCGACGCCTCCGACCGCAGCCGGCTAATTTCGCTGTCGAGCCGGCGAAGCGTGTCTTTGTCTTTAAAAAGTTTTCCCATCAACCCTTTGCGTTTGGACAGATAATCATCCACCTCCGCGGAAACTCGTTTTGCATCACGCAGCGGACGCGTGGCCTCCTGAAGAGCCTCGTCACAGCGGCGGTATCCCACGCCTTTGAATTTTCGCTCGATCTTCGCCATCCTTTTTTCGGCTTGAAACACGGCGCCTTTCTTCACCAAATCCTTAATCTCCTGAACCGCAGTGACCTGCTGCGCGTGTTCATCCAACAGGGTCTGAAGCGAATCGATGGCCCTCTGGAGTTCGGCAACCAGTTCAAAGTAGAAGGTCCCGGATTTGAAAAGAAACTCGCAAAGATCGCTCTGGCCGAGAATCGGGTGGTATTCTTGCCGCCGGTTCAATTTCCACACACGATTCAGACAGCAGAAAAGCAAATCAACCGCATCACCGGATTCCGTGCGGCACTCCGCCGGAACTTTTTCCGAAACCTCCTGAAGCTTTTCATCGAGCGAGCTCAGCTTCCCGGAGAGGACTGTGCGCGCCTGCTTGACTACGTCCGCATCGATGCTTAAAGGATCGAATCCGTGCATGAGGAAGTTTCTCCTCGGATCGAGCTGGCTAATGGATGACTTTTCACCGAGTTTCGCTTCTCGCTCCAGTGCATCCTTGGCGAGTATTGTTTCTTCATCGACCAACTGGCGTGCCCGGTTTGAAAGATCTTGGCGCCTCAACTCAAGGTCCGTCAGCTTGGCGAGTGTCTGGGTGGCTTTGCCTTCACTTCCCTGTTCCGATGCTTCTTGTTTCAATCGGTTTCGCAGCGCCTCATCCGGCCCCCGGTCGCCGGTGATGCCGATTCGGACAAATTCCTCTTCGGTCTTGCGCCAGCCATCAAGGATTTCAACCTCCCGCTTTTTTACTTCGCCAACCGCTTTCATCATTTCTCTGCGATCCGCCTGAACCGCGCTTTCAACCTCGGGACGGACAAACAAACGTTCGCTTCCAATCCGCTGCGCCGATTGAAGCGACTCGATCAATCCTTGGGCGAGTTTCCTCAAATGCCCCCGAATGGGCTCCGAAACAGCTCCCGACTCCAACCAACCGGACGCAATTCGTTCCGCCTGTTCATGCGCCTGCTCAATCGAATGCGCTTCATCCTCCGCCTGCAACGGATCTTCCACAAGGAAATGAGGGAAGAATTCACTGATAGGCCTGATTTCATTGACGTTTCCGGT
>JAQBVM010000231.1 GCA_027623095.1 Verrucomicrobiota bacterium | reverse complement strand
ATGAACCGCCGAATCGGACACGTCATCCGTCTCATCACATGTCCTGCCTGACTTTAGAGCAGCCCTGCGTGTAAGTGATGCCTTTGAAAACAAGGTTGACACGCATCTCCTTCAGCAGTGCCTCTGGCGGGCCGAACGAATCGAGAAGAGTGCGATACAACTTCTTCTCGATGTCCTCCTTTGTGGGATGTACGCCGAGAATGCTTGTCCAGTCTTCTGGAGGTTTCTTTGCAATAGCGGGCAACAATGCCTTGGTCAACCGTGTGGCATTCGCTTCGTAAATGCCTTCAAGCTTTTCGCTTAGAGCATCGTGGAACTGGACCACCTTTGCGCGCAGATCTTCGACTTCCTTCTCGAATGCCTCGCGGTTGGATCGGAGGATCACCGAACCGTAACCCTTGATTGAAATCAGGTATTTCTTCTGAATCCGACCCCGCGCTTCGGCAAGTGCTTTCTCGGAGACCTTTTTCTTCGCGTCAATCATGTCGGAAGCGTCGATCAGCTTAAAGGAACTGCGAAGCTTGCTGCGGGTCTTCTTGTCCATTTTCGAAAGACGAACGAGATCGGAAGGGATCGCGACGGTGTGACGGGAGATGAAACATCCTTCGAGCTCGAATTCGACAAATTCAAGCTTGGCATTAAACACCCGCTCTTTCCTCGAGATGTCAAATTTGAGAGGGGGATTTGCCTTAAGATCAGTGCTCACTTGCTCCACAGTAGCTGCGGGCACGGTGTTCAGACCAATCGTGCGAGTTTCGTAACTGTCCGGGCCGATACCAAGTTCGTCACTCAAGCTTGGGGGAGGCGTTGTCAGATGGATTCCGTTGGGCTGGTTGGGTTGGTTCGAACCAGCTTCGATCAGCAACGGCGTCGGTGTGAAAATGAGCGATGTGTCATCCGCGATGACAACCGAGATCCGGACGCCTGGTTGGTGGCAAACGAGTTGGCCGTGAAGCGCTGCTGCCTCCTGAATCTGCTTAAGCCCCTCCAAAGTTCCATAGCCCAAGCGTATGATTTCGGGATCTACATCAAGAATCACCGAAACAGCTTCGGGCGGTAGCCTTTGCCATGCCTCGGTCAAAACTGCTGCAACAGCCTCCGAGAGGCCGGGAGCAAGGAAAACAACGCGCTTCCTAGCCGATTTCACTGCGGCTATGACATCCGACTCAGAAATATTGGTTAGGCATTTCATGGATTGCTAATTTGCAGGCCACAGGTAAACCAGCCCGATGGGCTCGATCCTGTATGAGTGAACCTTGTAGAAATCATGAATGCGGGCGGGTTCCCGCTTCAAGTCGCCGTCCACATTTTCGAGCCAGTCCTGCCAGTATTTGATGTCGTTCTTGCGTTGCCGACGTTCCAGTTCTTCGTTGCGCCGGGCATCCTCATCCAGTGGCAGCGGAAGCTGCAGCCAATCATCTTTGGAGGCTTTATCGAGCTCACTCAAAACCCTTTTCCGCTGATCCTCGAGGATACGGATCAATTCACCGGACTCTACTTCGCCACGTTTCTTGAGCTTTTCACCAGCATCCTGAAGGGCCTCTTCACCCCGGGGTTGCAGATGCTTCAAAAGCTCTGCCACATCCAGACTAATACTGGACTCAAGCATTTTCCGGATGGATTCAGAGAGTTCGTGGGTCCCTCCCGGAGCCAGGCTGCTCTGGACCATTTCCATGGTCTTCGCTTCTGCCTCCCTGGCGAAGGGACTGAGTGGCTTGGCGCGGTCATTGGGAGCGACCCACCGGGCTGTCACGGTCAGCAATTGCTCATGCAAACGAGCCGCTCGAGGACCATAAACCGCGAGCCGCCCGAGAAGAGCAACACGGGGCACGCTGTCCTGAGACTGGGTCAGGCAGGCGCGAGAGAGGTCATTGAGCACGAATCCCTGCGAGTAGAATCTGGAGAGAAGGCGCTGCACCAGGCGGTGCGACAGGTGCATTTGCACGATGCTGTCATCGATACCGTCCGGCGGTTCGAACACCAGCGGACGGATGGGAGCCGTGCGCCGCCATTCAAAATTCCGGTTTCCATCTCCCGGGGGCTTTCTAAGTGTATCCAAGGTGGCGGACCATCGCGGATCTGCGCCGCTGCGAGTTTCGAGGTCGGGAAGTTCGAATCTGCCGCCGCCAAGGTCGCGGATCCGCTCCGCCCCCAAAAGTTCCAGGGAACACGACAGGGCGTCTTGGAGCATGACGGGATCGTAATTGAGGACTCGCCTGGCTTCGTTCAGTCGCCGGTCCAATCCCGCTATGCTCTCTCGCAGCTTGTCATGACGTTTGCGGACGACTTCGAGTTCTTCCTGAGTGATGGCGTGCGCCGGATTCTGATCCTCAACGTCGAGTTCCTCGGCAGTCTTTAAGGCTTGGGAACGCCGAATGCCGTGCTTCAGTTTACGGGCGAGAACCTCATTAAAACTGCCTAACTCGGTGCGAATTGTCTCAGTCTTGCGGGTCAGCACTTTCAACACATGATCCTCAGGCCGCTGGCTGTAAAAGAAGTAATGGCAGTAAACGACTGGTGCCTGCTGGAGTTTGCGGTCGATACGGCCATTGCGCTGCTCCAGGCGAGAGGGATTCCATGGCACGTCAAAGTGGAACAGATTGTAGCAATGAGCCTGGAGATTTAAGCCTTCGCGGGCGGCATCTGTGCAGATCAGGATGCGGATGGGGTGCTCCTGGGGCGGAGTATTGAACGCGAGCTTTAGCGCATCCTTCTTTTGGGGTGGCGTGGGGCCATGGTAGAGTTCTATCCGCTCTTCCCAGCGGTGGGTGCCTTTGATGACCTGCTTGAGCTGTTGTTCCAGATAACGCTTCGTGTCGTCCCACTCCGTGAAAAGGATGACTCGGAGATCCGTCCACGCGGCTCCGGCTTTCGGGCCTCCGTCGGCTGACAGCGATGCACCCGGACACATGTTTTTCTGCATCCAATCGATCAGATATCGCACTCGGGCATCGGGCTGCATCCGGGCTCTCTCCGCGATTCGAGACATTTGATCCAGTAATTGCCTCTCCATGACGAATGAGGAGGCGTTTCCGCCAGATGCCAGTGTGGCTTTCTCAGCTTCGCGATCGAACATTTCGCCCAAAACATCCTCATTCGCCCCGCTGCGTTCATCATCGGAATCGGCTGACTGAAGTTTCGACGCCTCAGCGACGGGGCGTCGATCGTCGTCGTCGGCAACTTCCTTGGCCCAGATCCGTTCCATGGTCCTTTTGTGAACGTTCAGGGTACGGGAGAAAGCTTCCACGGAACTCAGCAAGCGTTGCTGCAACTGAGTCAACAGGAGCTCAAATTGATTCCGCTGGCGGCGTTTCATGCCCGCCATGTGATCGAGACGGAGTGATCGGTATTGGTCCAAAAGAGCTGCCAATGCCAGTTCCGGTGTGTCATCAGGCAGCGCTTCCAGCCCGATATCTCTGGGCAGCTCGACTTGCACGATTTTCCGCTCGGGAAATCCAGGTACGCCGATTGAGCGGAGATCGTCCTTAAGCCGCCGGACCATTACAGCTTCCAGGTTGCCCGCCAGAACCTTCACTCCCGGGATGAATCGCTCGCGATCCAGGATGTGCAGCAGAGAGGAAAAGCTATTTGAATGACCGTTGTGCGGCGTCGCGGAAAGAAATAGGCGATGTTCGAATCGGCCCGCTAGGTTTCTGACCGCTTTCGTGATTTGCGAATCGATGGCGTATTTGGAGCCGTTAGCCGGGGCTGCATGATGTGCTTCGTCCAGAATCAGGAGTGAACCGGGGCGGATATTATCCAGCCAAACTTGCATCGGCCCGACGTAACTTTCGTCGATAAGCAATCGGTGGGAAATGATGAACCTGGGGAAGGTGTCCCAGGGATTCACGCCATGACCGCGTTCCCGCCGGATTCGTTCCACGTATTCCCGGTCGAAGATCTCGAAGGTGAGGCCGAAGCGATTGTCGAGTTCGTCCTTCCACTGGAACTGCATGGAAGGAGGGCAAGCGACAACGATATCCTGCACACGGCGGCGCATGAGCAGCTCGCTCGCGATTAAACCGGCTTCTATCGTTTTTCCCAAGCCTACGTCATCCGCAATGAACATGTTTACGCGGGGGAGTTGCAGCGCCTTCTGCAAAGGGTCGAGCTGATAGGGTTCGACTTTGATCCCAGCCCGAAAAGGAGACTGAAACAGCCGGGGATCCGTGGCTGTCACGCAATTCCACCGCAGGGTATTCAGGTAAGCCGCAAAGTGTCTGGGCGGATCAAACCCCTTTTGCCCGATGCTTTTCCAGTTCTCATCGGAAATAATCGAGGCATCGAGTTCAACCTGCCAAACCACCTCCAGTTCCTCGCCCTGCGCATCATCGTCCGCGCAAGCGAGGTGGACTGTATCGCCGTATGAAGACGGCACAACTTGCTGAACAACCCAGTGACGAGTCCTTACTCGGACGATCTCGCCTTCCTTTGGAATGCCGGTGGTCATTGAAATTGCGCGAGTGTCACAGGCCAATCCGCAGGAAGGCATCGCTGGCTTGTTTGTTCGTTGAGTCTCACGGGCTATTTCGCAGTTGCCTCCCAATTTCCAAGCACTTCGCCCAGCACCACCGTGTAACTTAGGTTGCCCGCCTCAAGATCTACGTCTGGCAGAAAGTCTTCATCGAGTGACTGGAGGAGATTCGGAATTTCATCTTCTTTCCATCCTGCATCCTTGAGCAGAATCACGGTGCCAGCGACGGTCCCGTTGGCTAGGTAATGGAGATCGACGGCCGCGACATCTTTTCCGTCGCGAGTGGCCAGGAATCGTTCCGAAGAGCTTGTCCGGAGCGTGCGTTTCCAAATTACCATTCCAGTCCTTTCACCAACAATCCCGCGAATGCCAGCATCACGATCGCCAGTAAGAGACACCCTTTTCCCGAACTCGACGAGCTGCTCGTGCGATAGCTCATGCCCGTTCCGGGCAACCCGAATGTCGTGTAGCGCCTGCCCCGGCTGCTGACCCCTGTTCGAAAGCCTCTGCCGCCGACCGACAAGCCAACCCCAGACTTGCTGAGGTTCACCCGGAACGGTCCGAGACTTACCGATTTACGATAAACAAAACTCATTGTTTCCGTCCCCACTCAATATTGCGAAGTTCAAAACGTCCATTTGCCAACGTCCTCGCGAGTTTTCCGATCCCAAAACAGCATCAACCGCGTGGCAGCCCCTCATCTGCCCGCAAGATTATCCGGGGGGATAGGACAAATACAGTCATACCCCTTGGAATGTTTTGCTCGATATTCTTTGGCAAAAAGGAACGCCTCTCGGAGCGGAAGGCATGATGGTGTCCTGAAAACTTTCCGAAGAAACGAAGCAACAAGGCCCACGATCTCCCTGGGGCTGTTCCCGATCAAGAATCGAGAACTCAGTCTCCATTTTCCCGTCACCGACAAAGCAATTCGAAAACATTGAATCCCTTTTAGTTAACCCACCTCTGGCAGACAACGGCTGAAGGGTGAACTTGTCTCATTCTTCTAAGTCGTTGTCGAGAAAATTCTTACGCTTCGGCAGTGCCTAAAGCGCATACGCCGAGAGCAGCGTTCGTTCCTCGACTGGTTTCGACGTAAAACTCGCAAGTTTGGGATCTGTTTTCGTCAGCATCTCTCTTTCTTAGTGTGTGGCGGAGGCGTCGGAATCGCATTTGCATGCTGATGGAGGAAGTCCTCGATACGTCTCTGAATCTTGACATCAATCCTATTCAATTCTCGAATCGTGCTGGTGATCTCCTTTCGGAGGCTTCCTGAGACTGCTCGCATGAGAATGTCCTCTAATTCCTGAAACCTTGGTCGATTGTCCTGCTGCTGACACCAGGTGTTGCGCAATATAGAAGCGTCTTGCTCCAATTCGTCGGCCAGGATGGATGTAAGTTCTCGTAAGCGTTGCTCGCAGTGTGTCCATTCTTCCAGGCTCCGCTCGATTTCGTCGAGCAGTCGGGAGACTAGATTGAGGCTGTCCCTATCACTAGCCGTCTGCACCCAATCCCGGAGTTTGAGAATCGGATTCACGCAATTGGTGATGTTTGGAGTTCTAGAACGAATACCCAAGAGCCTCCGAATGTGCTCTTGCACGACAAGTTTTTCATCCCGGTAAAGGTCTTCAGGAGCCGAAGCGAGATCGACCTTAAGGGATTCTATTTCATCATCTAATAGCGGTTCTCCTATCGATTCTCGATCAGCATCGGGCGGAATGAGACAATATTGCGGTAACGTCTCACATTGGGGAGCTAGATCGAAGGCGTAGTCAGCTAACATGGCCGGTTGGACGAGACGACGGTTTGCCACTGCGACTTTCTCTTGTTCATCCCAAGCCAGGAACGCGGTAAGAGGGCAAAGCAGATTGGATTCCTTGGAGAGCGTGATAGCCGCTGATTTGTCGTCTTGCGCCATCAGAGTGACCAGTCGTTCCTTGCACCAGCGAAGACGGGGGCCTGCTTCTTTCACCGGAACAAGTTTAATGTCGAGACTCGCTGAAGCGTTTTGATGGTCGCGAGCCAGAACCTTGATTGTCCCGACGTCGATTTTCCCCTTCGGTCGAACGCTGACGAAGTGGGTTTGTCCAGCATACAAGTTCGGGATTGCCCCGGCGGCAAGTTCCCAGTCGGCGGGCACTTGGAGATTCACCAGGACGGGTTGCCGGAGAGTCCGCCCCAACTTTGTAACAATGGCGGCGACGTCTTCCTTCGATTGCAACGCGTGGAACGTGCCACCTTGCTGGCGGACGAGGTCCAGCAGCAGTGAATCATTGAGCGTGGTATCAATACCGAAACAATGCACTGGCAAGGATGGGTGCCTGCGCATGAGGACTCTAATCTCCTGTTCGTTCGCGATCTCCGCGTCGGTGATGAGAACCAGAGCGGCAGGACGGTCTTTGGAAAACCGTTCCACTTGTGCCAACACATGACGCAAAGCCGGTTCCATCTCCGTTCCGCCCGCCGTGCCCACGGAGGCGAGTTTAAGAAATCGAGAATCCGCCATCAAAGCGGCCGCTGACACCGGTTCGGAATCGAAGTCATTGAAAGTGGATTCGAAGAGCGTCACCGCTGCTCGATCTTTCGGGTTCAACGCCAGGATGCATCCGTGCAAAGCATGAATAGCCTTCTGAAATTTTTCACCCTGCATGCTCCCGGAACGATCGACGAGAAAGTAGAAATCCTGCGCGATGGCGTCAGAGGGCTCCATGTCACTTGGGGCGCGGAGTTCGAGCAGCGCGTAGGTATCGCCATTTTCCAGGGAAGTCCAGCCGCGCAGGGCAGTCCGGGGAGACGTGCGTTCATTCCACCGGAGCGCAAGGTCGCGATCCGGGACCTCGCCGCCCTTAGCCAAGGTGATGTGGAGCATGTCGCCGTTCTTTTTACTCGTCAATTTGTGCGAGGGAGAGGTCACTTTGCCATCGAGGAACCCGGCTTCAACCTGTCCGTCCAGTTCAATGAATGCTGCATCTGGGTGCTCGGCATCGATTCGGGGAGGCGTGATGCGGGACGCGTCGGGAACCTGATCGGTATCGTCCACAACTCCGGCCCCCCTGTTGGAACGAAGCAAGGTGTTGCCAGTGATGTAGCGAACGCCAGGACAGAGCGGGATGTCGAGTGACACTTTGCCGGCTAAACATCGGAGGGGTTGCAGATAGGCCATCGTCACCTCGACCACATCCTGCGGTTGGATGTTGCCCAGGCTGAGCGTGAAGAGATTGTCGCGTTCGGATTCAACTAGGGCCGTTCGGCGGCCTTCGGCCTTCTTTTCTTCGATGATTCTACGGGCAGCCTCGCGTTCCTCAATGCGGGCACGGATGATCCGACCGTTGATCATGGCCTCGCAACGATACACTGCTCCATCAGCAGGCAGTGGGAAGAGAAACTCGCAATCCAGTGGTTGCGCGTTTTCTTGACAGTAAACTTGGGTCATCTCGACCTCGGCCATCCCGCCCCGGGCGACAAATTGGCAACGGATGGATTTCAGCGGCAGCACAGTGCGCGGAAGTTCCAATGTGTCATCAAGGACTGGCATCAATCCGAAACGGAGCTGGTCTTGTGGCATAGGTTTTCTTTCAGTTAGGTTTGGTTTCGAAGCCGGGCCAACCGGCCTCGGCGAGCGTAGCCTGCAATCGGCGAATCAGGTGTGTCGGCAGCGAACGCCCCCGGCGTGATACGATTAGCAAATCATCGGAGAGTGGAACCACGCCCCATCGCTCGCTGGTGGCCACCGCTTCAAACGGCGTGTCGATTTCCTCCAATTGCTTCCCGGCCTTGCTGACGAATTCGAGCAGTTCCGCCTCGCTCTTTCCGTAAAGCTGCTCATGGATGCGGCGAAGAGGGAGGCCCTGCGCCTGGTAGATGCGGATGGCGACAATCTGGAGGCGATGTTTTTCTGTAAACGTTCGAAGATAAGCGCCCGGCGAGGCATCCAGCAGGCCTAACGTTCGATAATAACGAATCGTGCGCTCAGAAACGGCTTCGGCGACCTGGCCGTTGGCGGGTTGAATGCCGCGGGACTTGCACCAGTCTTGAACGTTTTGAGCCAGCTCTTCGAGAGAGTATTCCATCTTCACAGGAGGAATCTACAATCTAACAGTGTTACTGTCAATCTAACGGTTTTAAGCTTCATTTTGAATCCGAGGGCTAACATTCGCCGCAAGATGAATTGCGGTCGGTCCGCTGAGAAGTTCTTCAAGTCCCCCGTGTTTGATGGCGGAAACGTACCTAGGGACGGAGTCGGTATTCTGAAATGAGAAGCTCGGAGCGTGGGAGTCAATTCCCGCACGTCCAAGCGCGGTGGAATTGCGGCCCGATCATCCAACGAAAGCACTTTTCGCGCGTCCTTGTGAATTGCTCAACGATGGGTCCGCCGCAGAAAGTACTAGAGCCAGACTACTTTTCCAGTTTCGCCTCGGCTCGGGCCAGCTTCAGTTCGAAAGCGTGGGCTTGTTTTTCGGCGCTAGCTAGTTGTCCTCGAAGGTCCGCCACTTCTTTGGCCTGGGTCTTCTGCAAGTCCGCGATTCGCTCCAAGGCATCGGCCAGTTTCTTGGTGGTCTGTTCGCCTGTGTCTCGCGCGGCCTTTACCTGATCATTGGCTTTCGCCAGTTCAGTCATGAGGCCGTCCCGCTGTTTCTCGACCTCAGCAGTTCGACCAGTGGCAGCCGCAAGTTGTCCGTCGAGCTTTTCGTTCTCTGCTGAAAATGTCTCCAGTGTCTGGCGCAATTCTTGAGCCTCAATTTCCTTTTGTTTTCGGCCTTCTTGGGTGGCGAGCGCCCAAAGTTCCCGGAACGCTCTGAGTCCTTCTGCGGAATCCCCTTGCGCGACGGCATCGGATTCGATCTCGGCTTTGAGTTTCACGACGGTCGAAAGAGAACCGCGATTTCCGAGCGCGGCGTGAATCGCGGCGATGGTCGGTTTCTTACCGGAGGCTTTGAGCAATTCCACCGCCTCGGCAACATGCTTTTTGGTGATAATCTGTTTCATAGTAATATCATATTATGATAGTTCTATAATACCCCACAATTGCCGTCACGCAATCATGAGTTTTATTCAATGGATGTCGCCGGAACTCGAATTCCTGAGTGGTCTCGCGGAAATGAAACGTGGATCTATGCCGGTTTCTTCCAATCCAGACGCGGTCTTGAGTGACGTTTCTTATCCGGCGCGCATCGAGCCAAGATTCGTTTCCATCCATTCCGAGCCTTGACCGCTTCTTCGAGAATGGCGAGCAGCTCAGGCAGATTCACTCGATCGTCAGGAATGCTCGGGCAGGTGCGGAATTCGGTGAATAGATTGAGGCGTTCTTTGAACCCGGACGACAACGCCAGAATCCGGCTGTAGAACTCGCAGGCGTAGGCGAATTCTTCCCGTTTCAGGAAATTGATGGTCAGCGGCCAGGGTTTCTTTTCAGTTTCGATCAAACCGATCGTTCGGCGCCGGCAGTTGTGGAAAAGGTGGGCTGCTTCGTGAACCAGAAAATCCGCAAACCGATCCTTCTCGTGAAAGTACGCCGTCGAAAGGTAACAGGTCGTCTCCTCGCTCAACCCAACGACACATTGAGCGTCGGGACCGAGAAGGTCCGCTCCAACGCTTTCGAGATAGAGATTAGCGAGTGTCCAAGCGGTGTGAAGGTATGTCGCATTCAGAATTACCGATTCGATATTGTTCGCCGTCAGGAAAACGACCGATTTTTCGAGTGCCGAAAGCACAATCTCCCGTTCCGTCGGTGGGAAAAAGCCGCGCACCATTGGCTCGACTCTTCTGCGCGTGTATTCCCGATAATCGATATCATTGAACGATGGGTGCGACTTTCCTTTGGAGCGACGAAAGATCTCCTTCGCGAGCGCCTGGCGAAGATCGTGATCCCCACTGCAGCAGCGCTCCACAATGTTGCCCGGCCACGCGGCATGGATCGAATCGTGATCGCCCGTGCGCAGAAATTCTTGAATGGCCTGTTTGCGTTTCACGAGTGGTTTGTTTTAGTGACTTGCGGAACGGAAGATAGATGACTTCGGACACGTGGCCTTTGAAGGGTTATTTTCGAAACTGGCATTTGCTTCGGTTTTACGGCACGCTTGAGCATCAACAATGCATGTTTTAGCGAGTAACCCGCAACGGTGTAAAAGAGGGCGCAATTCTTGCGCGATTGATTAACTGCAACTGTGCCATGAGGAAGTCGAACAAACGAGAACTCTCCCTGGACTTCCGGAACGTGTCATTTGCCGAGTTGATTAAACGGGATGTGTCATTGGCTGATATCCGGCGGACTTATCGCGCTCGAACGGCAAAAGATCGGCGCTCTGCCGCGGCATGGGCCTATAATGAGTCTTTCGCAAACGAAATCTTCAGCCAGGCAATAGCTCTTGCAGGGGAAAACACTCTGTTCACCGAACGCTGGCCGTCCGGTATTGAAGCACTCGCAATCGATCCCACCTACGCGCCGGCATTGGTCACTGTGGGATCGATGGAATACCAATTGGGCCGAAAGGATGAGGCTGCCGCGCTATTTGAGGCGTTAGTGAAGCTGCCCGCGGATACAGAAGACTTGGAGCAGATCATCGATAAGGCCGGGACATTCCTGACTGAAGCGAAGGATTTCGAGTTAGCCAGCACGCTTTACGAGGCAGCCTGTTCGGCATTTCCGAAAAGTGGTTTGTTATTGGGAGGATGGAGCTACAGTTTGGCGAAATTGGGCAGACTTGATGATGCGGTGACGATTCAGCTTCGGGTGGTCGCCTTGGAGCCAGACAATCCCGAGTTTTTGAGTGATCTGGGTTGGGCGCTGATCGAGAGCGGTGGATTCACGGAGGCGGAGAAAGTGTTGCGGAAAGCAGTGGCATTGTCGCCGCCCGACTATGATCGACCGCACCACAACCTTGAGGAGCTTCGGCGGCGCATGAAAACCTGACAGTTTTTCCTATGCCAAAGGCTCGTTCAGGAGTGTTTGCGCCATGCAGGCGCAATTCCTTCCTGACTCAAGGCTGGCCACGGGCCGCATCCGAACTCATTATCCACAACCCTTTTTAAGTCTGGAGGCTCCGTTTCGTTTAACATGCCTCGAAAAACAGGGAACTCGACAAAGTCATGGAAAGAGCTGCTCCAAATTGCTCGCGAACTCCAAATCATGCTCGGCGAAATTAATCAGAAGATTGATC
>JAQBVM010000230.1 GCA_027623095.1 Verrucomicrobiota bacterium | reverse complement strand
GGGAGAGTCGGCGCGTCATCCCCAGCGGAAGTGCGGAGGGTGGGTCTGTCCTCATTTGGAGATGCGCCTGGAACGAGAGGGGAGAGGATCGAGGACTTGACCTCCCGAATAGGATTGCCCTTATCAAAGATGATTTCGTCGTTCGCGCGAACTACCTCGATCAACACGTCCGGCGGCCGTGTGTTCGTCTGGATTTTGGCTGGATCAATGACGACCACGCCGCGCGTCGTAGGAAACCAGAGCTTTCCGTCGCGAGTCTTGCAGCCGGCCGGTTGCACGCCGCCGTTGCACTGGCTGCTTAGCACCCCGTTCGCTTGGGTTGGAAGCAGCCATGGCAGTCGCTCTTCACGCTGGCGGGAAGGGGTCAGACCAAGTAGATGACAGTCTTTTCCTTGGTTCCATAATCTGAGCCGGATTGGCTAAAGCGCTTTTCATCGGTATCCGTGTGGGGAAACCTGTGATGCGAAGCTGAAGGGCGGCGCGTATCCTTCGGGGGATGTTAGGATTTCTGCGAGACTTTCCAGGACGCAGGCGTCAACTCGGCGACGCGGTTGGAGACCCGAACAGCCTCGCTAGATCGTTAACCGAGTGAAAGAAACGGTTTCCGATCACTTGGGGGCCTGGAGACCCAGTTGAAAAACGGTTGGTGGCGCGAGAGCACACGAGACCATGCGATAGAATAGCGTGATGTCGATTCGCTCGATAGTTGCGCGCCCGCGCCTTGGACTGCGGTGACGGGCGAAGCGATTCACCGCTTTCGCGTCGGCGAGTCCTATGGCTCGGGAGGTCCAAACAACTTGGTTCCATGTCAAATGCGGCAACTGCGCAGGCTCCGTTCTGCTCCTTACACGAATCTTCGGCGATCGCATTACGTTCCCCCTCACCCTGTCCCTCTCCCCAGGGAGAGGGAATAGCCGCCAGGAGCCGTTCCGATTCGAACGGGCGTTGCTTTATCCCCGTTTGCGGGTCATTTGCGGAAGAGCACAAAGGACAACCTGGGTGCATCGCCTCGCGCCGAAACCGGCGAAAGATTCTCCCTCTCCCCAACGGAGAGGGCCGGGGTGAGGGGGAACGACGCGGGCGAAGACTACCAAAGGTGCGATCTCGTAAATGCGTGTAAGGAGCAGGGCTCCACGGAGTGTCGCCCCACCGGAATGTAAATGTGGCTTGCCACTGCGCACTTGTGCATTCCTTCAGACCACCTGGCGGCGAACAATTTCGCGCGCTCCAGTCCCAACTGCTTGCGGCTCAGCAAACGAACAATGCCCGCGCACTGGCACAGCGCAAGCTAAAGGGAGACCGAAAGGCAGTCGCCATAAGACGCCATTTCCGCTGACTGCAAAAATCCAATCTGATTATGAACTCAACGAATTTAATTCTCGCTCAGACAAGTTTCTTGCCCGGTCGATGGGATCTCATGCTGTTGGGGCTGGGGGTCGTACTGCTTCTCGTGTGCGCGATTATCGCGGCCAATTTTGTAATGATATACATCCGCGCTCTTTTCTCCGGTGCGAGAATCACCATTACCGAGCTGATCGCCTTGCGGTTGCGGAGTGTGCCGGTCGGTTTAATCGTGGACAGTCGCATTGCCGCCGTGAAGTCGGGGTTGAACATCTCCATTGACGATCTCTCCACGCATTTTCTGGCCGGTGGCAATGTGCAGATGGTCGTGCTGGCGCTAATTGCCGCCAGAAAGGCCGGCATCCATCTCATCTTCGACCGCGCGTGCGCCATCGATTTGGCCACCAAAGGGACGGGCAAAACCGTGCTCGAAGCGGTCAAAACCTCCGTTAGCCCAAAGGTCATCGATTGCCCAGAGGCGAAGTCCGGGAAGATCACCATCGATGGCGTGGCCAAAGACGGCATAATGATCAAGGTCAAGGCGCGTGTGACCGTGCGCACGAATTTGGACCGCTTTGTCGGCGGCGCGACGGAGGAAACCATTATTGCGCGCGTGGGCGAGGGCATCGTTTCTACCATCGGATCGTCGAACACTTACAAGGAAGTTTTTGAACATCCCGACCTCATTTCCAAAACCGTTCTGGGCAGGGCGCTCGACAGCAACACCGCGTTTGAAATCTTGTCTATTGACATTGCCGACGTGGATGTCGGGGAAAATGTCGGAGCCAAACTCCAAGCCGAGCAGGCCGAGGCCAACAAGCTTATCGCCCAGGCCCAGGCCGAAGTCCGCCGCGCGGCTGCGGTGGCTTTGGAACAGGAGATGAAGGCGCGCGTGGCCGAGATGCGCGCCCGCGTCGTCGAAGCGGAAGCCCTGGTGCCGCTGGGGATGGCCGCGGCGTTCCGCGCCGGGACTCTCGGCGTGATGAAATAACTCCGTTGACGAGGCCGCGCTTGGTATATTCGTGCCACAGCGGCGTGCCGCAAAGGCAAAGGTCGCTTTCATATCTTTGACGGATTCATCCGAGGAGCCGACCACAAAGAAGCCGGGGTTAAGAAATCCAACCCGCAGCGGTTGAATTCCGGGACCCTCTTGAGTCAGTTGGCGGTCTTTCCGTCAACGATGAATGTGGCTTGCCACTGCACGCCTGTGGATTCGGGCAAGCCACCCGGCAGCGAGGAATCTCGATTGTCCCGGTCTTAACTCGTTGCCGCTCAGCTCACGAATTGCAGCCCGCACCCTGGCACGGCGCCAGCTAAGGGTTAATTCAGAATAACATTCAGGAACAGGCATTGATCTCGATATTCTATGAATCAGGGAAAACCCACGCCGCGTAAGGACTACCGTAAGCAGGAAAGTCAGCGAGCCCAAGAGTCCGCCTGCCTTTCGAAGAAGTTTCCGGAATTGAAGTCTTTGACTGTGGAATTCGGGTACTTTGGCCGTGAAGGTCAAAGTCGAAACCGCCAAATCAAGTACACTGTGAACCCCGATCATGCGAAATCCGTGTTTCGCTTGGATTGTCCTAACGCGGAATGCGTTTGCGGCGATTTCGACTTAAGTGACGCGCTCACCCAGGCAGTGGCCGCGCGTCAGCCCACTGTCACCGGCGAATTGAACTGCCAAGGTTGGATCAGTAAAACGGCCATCGACCAGACCCATTGCCACAATATCCTGCGCTATAAACTCAGCCTTGAGTACGGAATCCTCAGCGGGAACTGAAAACCTTCAAGCGGTTTGATCCCAGTGCCTAGAACACGGCACGAATCATTCAAGCATTTTGTCACGGATCTCGTGCATGCGCTCACGAATTTGTTGAGCCCCGTCGGCGCTCTACGAAGCGGATTGCCGTTCGCGTCGCTGCGAGGAAGTGGAGCCGGGTTGGATTCCGCTCCGCGAGCGCCAACCAAAATGAAAACGTGGCAACTGAAGAGAGAAAGGAAAAAGATGAGTCGAGTTCGTTTCTTCATATGACAAAGTCTTTGAATATGAGATCAGGGAACACAAAATATGGAATCAAAACTGATGCAAAAACTATTCACCAAATCCGTCCCTGACCTTGCCATCATGACCGATTAACGGCTGCGGATTTGACACTCTTCCCAAAGGTCGGCAGCCAGGTCCGATACCGTCCAAGCCCAGGTCATTTTTCATCTCTTCCGCCAGCATTTGAAGCCGCCGAACCACTTCGGGGTTTGCAGTCGCGACGTTCTGAGATTCGGCTACATCCGTTTGCAAATTGTAAAGCTCGGACATAGCCCTGCTCTTTCAACAGTTTCGCGATTGTGATTTCGCCCTGGTCTAATCCACGGGATTTCCCGGGAACAAAACATGCGGAATCGGCAATCCGCGCTTCGGATAACAACCGGTCATTAATGACGCTCTCGATGGCGAACAGACGGGAGCGGCATAGAAACAGGTCAACTTGCGCCCTTCACGCGCCATCCGGTCGAGATTCGGTGTCCGATTCAGTTTCGAACCAAACGGACCCACATCGGCGTAACCGAGATCATCAATGTTGATGAAAATGAAGTTCGGCTTGATATCCGGGCGGGCACAATGTGATGAAGCCACTAGGGACAACGCGCACAAAGTCAAAACGATTCGGAAGATGGAAAGCGGAACACGGAAATGGTTTAGCGGAGATTCCATGGCCCGGAGTTTGCCACGCGACTCGAGAAAAGACAACGTCCCTAAACTGCGCCGCCTCAGCCGCCAGCCACCCCTTGCATATTCACATACAGCGAATACATCGACGTGCTCCCGCACATGAATAGCCGGTTGCGGTGTCTGCCGCCGAAACAAAGATTCGCGCAGCGCTCAGGCAAGTCGATTCGACCAATCAATTTGCCGTTGGGATTGAAGACCGACACACCGTCAAGCCCCTCAGCCCCCATACCCCAGCCGACCCAAAGGTTGCCGTCCACATCGACACGCAGGCCATCGGGAGTGCCGTCCCGCTCTGCCGTGATCAGTACGCGCTTGCGGGATAGCTGAGTGCCGTCACCCACAATGTCATAGGCATGAATCACTCGCGGGATCACCCCCGCCTCAACGACATAGAGCATCGTCTCGTCCGGTGAGAATGCGAGACCGTTCGGACGATTAATGCCTTCCGCGACCAACCCGAGTTTACGTGTCTGGGAATCCCAACGGTAAACATTTGTAGGAAGCTCTTGGCGCGCCGGATGTCCTTCATAGAAGCCGAGCAAACCGAACGGCGGATCCGTGAACCAGATCGAACCGTCGGACTTGCACACAACATCATTCGGTGAATTGAGCGGTTTGCCGTCAAAACGTTCCGCAACCACTGTGATAGCGCCGTCGTACTCGGTGCGCACGACGCGCCGACCGCCGTGTTCGCAGGTAACGAGCCGCCCTTGCCGGTCGCGGGTGTTTCCGTTCGAGTTATTTGAGGGATAGCGAAATACACTGACTGATGCAGTTTCTTCATCCCATTTCATGATTCGGTTGTTTGGAATGTCGCTCCACAACAAATAACGACCGTCGCCAAACCACACTGGCCCTTCGCACCATCGCATGCCCGATGCGATCTTCTCAACCTTTGCAAGCGCCAGACGATACTTGGCGAACTCCGGTTCAATTATCCGAACGAGCGGATCAGGATACCTCTCGCTTGGCTTCCACTGCGCCCGGGAAGTCAGCGATACAGCCATTCCACAAACCGCACCACCTGTGATGAGAAACTTTCGTCTATTCATAGCCATCAACTCGCTCGTTCAGATGTCGCTCGGGATTTTCTTCCAAAAAATCTTGCGAAGACTATCCTCTCCCTATTCAGTCAATCCCGATCTCAATCAATCTATGCGCCGAGCTCTTCTCTTTGCGAGTGCAAGTGTTTGCCTCGCGTTTGTTCACATCTGTCAGGCGGGAACTTACCCGTCGAACGCCACATTCCAAACTTTTGATTTCCCCGACGGGACCGTTGATTTGGGCGACGGCTCGGCGGTTGGAGCGGATCTTCACCCAGGCGCCAATTCATTGCCAGTGGGTGTTTATGGCGCCGCCCTCCGATTAAGCGAAAAATCGACGCCACACACAATCGGTTCGTTTAAACTTCCGGATCTCGATCCCGGCAACGCGATCCGAAGCTTCGAACTGAAGTTTAGTCTGATTCTGGACAGCGCTCCCGATGGAAACACGGGTGAAGGCGCCTCCCTGAATTTCGGCCGCATCCCACAAGACAACGGGACCGGTGAAAACGGGTTTGCTCCGCTGCCGGGTGGATTAACAATCGCGTTTGACGCGCGCGACGAGGTGGATGATCGACCGTCAATCGAAGTGTTTGTCGGCGGCGTCAGTATCACCAACTTCCCGACCGGGTTTTCATACGGTTCCGCCAGCCGGATTTTTACAATCCACTGGGACTCAAGCGGGCTTGATATCATCCAGAGTCGAACAGCTTTCTGTTCGGATCTCCCCACGCCGGGATTCTCCCCGAGCGTCGGAGACATTTTTGCCTTCAGCGCTCGGACAACTTCCGCGACAATGGACGTTCTCATCGACAACCTCACCGTTGTCACCGAACCCCTTCCAGCAATCGAGACTGGTGGACCGATCATTTCAGAATTTGTCGCGGACAACAGCGAGTTTGAGGACGAATTCGCGGACAAACCCGGATGGATTGAACTGTTCAACGGTTCCGCGTCGCTCGCAGATCTCGCTGGTTGGTATCTCACGGACTCGAAGGCGAATCTCGCCAAATGGAAGATCGAACGGCTTCAGCTCACCCCCTACAACTACCAGGTGATCTTCGCCTCCAAGAGGGATCGGCAGATTTCAGCAACGAGCATGATGCACTCGAACTTTCGACTCTCCGGAAGCGGCGGATTTGTAGCTCTCGTGCGGCCTGACGGGAAGACGATCGCGAGCCAATACGAGTATGGCGCGCAGGATAAAAACGTCGCCTTCGGGGAAGCCGGTGCGGGGCGGCTTCGCGGCTACCTGCATCCCGCGTCACCCGGTGAAGTCAACCGCCAGACACCCTCGGCGGGTTCCTTCAGTAAGGATGTCGCGTTTTCCCATGCCGGAGGCCTCTTTGGAGAACCGATCACTCTAGGACTGAGCGCGCCAAACACCGTCGGCGCCAAAATTCGATACACGCTGGACCGAACAGAACCAGGACTCGATTCACCTGTTTTTGAGAATCCGATCTCCATTCTGCGCTCCACGACCGTTCGAGCCCGTGTTTATCAGCCGGGCCACCTTCCCGGACGCATTAGCCGTCGAACCTTTTTATCGATGGACGCAACCCTTACCAATTTTGCCGGAACGGGAAAGGAGTTTGATTCCAACCTGCCGCTGGTCTTTGTGGACACATTTGGAGTGAATGTTGACGGTTCCACTGGCGGTTCGCGACCTTTTCGACCCAGCTTCGCAGTGGTCATTCCGACCGATTCGGCGACCGGGCGCGCCCGCCTGAGCGGTCCAGGAGAATACCTGGGACCTGCGGGCGTTCACGTGCGAGGCGAAAGTTCGGCCGGTTTTGATCAACGAAGCTACGCCCTTGAGCTCTGGGACGAATCGGAAAACGACCTGGACGCCAGTTTGCTCGGCATGCCGGCAGACTCCGATTGGGTGCTCTACGGGCCTTGGAGCGAGAAGACGCTCATGCGCAACAAATTGGTCTTTGACTGGATGCTGGCGCTGCGCGGCAACGACGGGACATCCGTTCGCACACGTTTCATCGAGCTGTTCTTTAATCAGACACGAAACTCAACGCAGGTCGGTTACACCTCTTACCGCGGAATCTATCTCCTAATGGAAAAGATCAAGCGCGGGAAAAACCGGTTGCCGATTGAGAATCTGAACGAAAAGACGGTCGATCCTAAACTGATCACCGGCGGCTACATCATTCGCAAGGACAAGGACGACGCGCTTAAGAATCGTTGGACGAGCCCCCGATTCAGCATACCGCTGCAAAGTTTTGACCCAGACAAACTAAATCCGCCTCAGCTCGACTACATCCGGAAATACGTCGAAAAAACGGAGATCGCCCTCGCCGGAAGTGATTTCAAAAACCCACTTACCGGGTTTCGCTCTTATATCGATCCGGACACCTTCATCGACGCACAATGGCTTCTCGAAATCGCGAAGCAGGTGGATGGCTATGTCTTCAGCACCTATTTTCACAAGGACCGCGCCGGACGCCTGCGAGCGGGTCCTCTGTGGGATTTTAACATCTCCCTGGGTAACGCCGACTATGCGACGGGTGACCTCGCAACCGGCTGGCTTTACAACAACTCAAATGGGATCGGACAGAATTGGTATCCTAAACTTCATTCCGATCCCAACTACAGATTGGCGCATTGGGACCGTTACTGGGAGATGCGCCGTTCTATCCTCGCCACCGATAAGGTGATGCGAACGATTGACGCTCATATGGCGACCTTGCTTGATGGATACGCTGCTCCCGTTGGGAACCGTGCACCCAGCGAAGTGCAGAATCCGATTGCCCGCCATTTCCGAAAATGGCCCAGGCTCGGGATACGCGACTGGCCTAACCCGGCCGCCGAAACCCAAATCAAGACATGGCAAGCGGAAGTCGATTACATGAAGAATTGGATCCAAACTCGCTTGGAATGGCTCGACGGCCAAAGCATGCGTTTAGGGCGAAACACCTATCGTCCGCCAGTGTTTAGCCGCAGCGAGACCTCGGATTCGATGCCATTCCGCCTGACAATGAGCGCCTACTCCGAAGAGTCTCGATCGACAGTATTTCCGGATGGTGAGATTTTCTATACCTTGGACGGTTCCGATCCAAGGCTTCCCGACGGCGGTGTGAGCAGCCTCGCTCTGCCGTACACGGAACCAGTCGCGGTCTCCGCGCCAACCTCCGTTAGAGCTCGCTTGCATTCTGGGGGACAATGGACGCCTCTTGCGGAATCTACCTACTTCTTCGATGCCAAACCCGCGAACGCAGCCAGCCTCGTGGTTTCGGAACTTATGTATCATCCCGAGCCTCTGAAAGAATCCGATATAGCTTCAGGCGTCGTCGAATCGGAAGCGTTTGAGTATATTGAACTGAGCAATATTGCAAAACATGCGATCCATCTCTCCGAAGTCAAAATAACCGATGGAATCGAGTTCGACTTCGCTTTCATTTCCGAATCTTCAAAGTTGCTGAAACCTAAAGAAACGATCGTAGTGGTTGCGGACAAGAGGGCTTTTTCCCTGCGTTACCCGAACGTTCCCGATCACAAGATCGCCGGCCCGTTTCGCGGACGTCTTGACAACGGAGGAGAGAAAATCGCGATACAAACTGAGGGAGGCAGCCTCATCAAAGAGTTTCGCTATGGAGACAACGCTCCGTGGCCTGCCGGTGCCGATGGCACCGGACGAAGTCTCGTTCTGAAGGATTCCCAATCCAATCCAAACCCCTCCGAATCTTCCAACTGGACGGTAAGTTTGGAAGCTGGAGGCAGCCCGGGTGAAAAGGACGGAACGGCTCTCCTGTTTTCCGGCAATCCCGGGTTGGATTCAGATGGGGATGGATTGACGGATCTGTTCGAATTCGCCACTGGATCAAACCCTCTCGATCCCGCCTCCGCGCATTTTCCAACGGCAACGATTACCTCATTCGCAGTCGATGGAGCTGTAAAGGATTACATTGCGTTGAACTTCCGCCGCCAACTCGCGGCGCAGGGAATCGAGTTCGAAATCGATTCAAGCAGAGATCTTCAGACCTGGACATCCCCGGCAACGGAACTGGTTCACGCTGGATCGAAAAACAACAATGACGGCACCGTCACCGAAACCTACCGCAGCACTGCGGCATTGGCCGGAGGCGGTCCTTCATCCCTGTTTATTAGGCTATCCATAAGGCGAGAGTAGGATTGGCAACTGAAAGACCCTACATTCGTTCCGGAGCTTCGATTCCGAGCAGGTGCAACCCTTGCCTAAGCACGCGGCTGGTTAATTTGCATATTGCGATGCGAGTTGATCTTTCTAGCGCATCGGCTTTCAGAACGGGACAGTTTTCGTAAAACCGTGCGAACGCACCCGCAAGTTCGTAAAGGTAAGTGCAGAGGTAGTTGGGACGATAGTCACCCACGACTGCTTCAAGAACCAGTCCGAAGTTTAGCAGGGTTTTGCACAGCGCGAATTCCTCGGGCATCGATAGTGAAAACTCGCCGGACACGACTTCCCCTTCATCGGAAGAGTCCTGCTTCCGGAGAATGCTTTGGATTCTCGCGTGCGCGTATTGAAGGTAAGGGGCGGTGTTCCCATTCAAAGCCAGCATTTTGTCCCAACTAAAGACATAATCGCTCTGGCGGTTTGGAGAGAGATCGGCGTACTTAATTGCACCAAGACCCACCATTCTTGCGACCCGCTTCCGTTCTTCTTCTTCAAGCTCGGGACTCTTTTCATTCACTACACGCAAAGCCCGCTCCTCCGCTTCATCGAGAAGATCCTCCAATTTGACGACATCTCCCGAACGAGTTTTGAAGGGTTTGCCATCCTCACCCAGAATCGCTCCGAACCAAACATGCACAAGACTGACGGAAGATCGAGGTTTCCAGCGTCGATGGATTTCGAAGAGCTGTTTGAAATGGAGCTGCTGCCGTCCGTCGGTAACATAAATAATCTCAGCCGGCGACCATGTTTCCATTCGGTATTCGAGCGTTGCAAGGTCGGTTGTGGTATAGTTCGCCGCACCGTCGCTTTTGAGAATCAAAGCGGGATGAGATTTCAACTCTGCAATGTCATCAAAAAATACCACCATCGCACCGTTGCTCTGCACCGCCAATCCCGAGGCCTCCATTTCAGAAACAATGCGTTTCAATCTGGGATTATAAAAACTTTCCCCAAACGTGTGATCAAAACTCACACCTAACCGCTGGTATATCGTGTCAAACTGCTTCTGCGACAGTTCGATCATCTCATGCCAAATCGCGAGATTCTCCGAATCGCCATTCTGAAGCCGGACCAGTTCCTGGCGAGCTTCCTCAAGTAGGGCGGAATCATCCTCGCACGATTTGTTGGCGCACTTATACAGGCGCTCCATCTCCCCGATAGAATCCGTTCTCAACGCTTCTCTGTTGACGCCTTGTTTCCATCCAAGCAGAAGTTTGCCGAATTGTGTTCCCCAATCACCTATATGGTTGTCGGTGACGACCGTGTGCCCCAAGAATCGCAACGTCCTAGCGAGACAATCACCCAGGAATGTGGACCGAATATGGCCCACATGCATCGGTTTCGCGACATTCGGAGAGCTGAAGTCGATAACCACAGTCCTCGGATTGTCCGCAACCTCCACAAAAAGCTGCCCCGATCGCAGCGCGGATCGCATCGATTCCGTGATGATCTCCGCGCCAATCCGAAAGTTCAAAAACCCGGGACCCGCGATTTCAGACGACTCAACCCAGCTTGGAAGCAATAATCTCCCCATCACATCCTCCGCGAGTTTTCTAGGATTCAGCTTCCGTGAACGGGAAATCGACATGAGCGATGTGCTCTGATAATCACCAAATCTTGTATCTGGACAGGGGCGTACGAGAACTTGCAACGGATCCGCATCCGGAAGGCACACTCCTACCGCAGTGCGCAATTGCTTCTCGATAACGCGATGTGGCAGCAAAGGGCGATCCTTTAACGAGGGGGGTGCGGACTTTAGGTTCGCCACGAGATTCTGAACGGACTATTTCGACTCTGCCGCTCCGCGGATAATCTTATACATTTCCACGGCGTTGGCGGCTTCCTCCAATGCTTGCCGAAAGTCTTTTCGATGAAGCAATTTCGCGATGTTCGCGAGAGTGTGGAGGTGCTTTTGAAACTGTCCCTGAGGCACAAGAAACAACATCACCAGATTGACTGGTTGATTATCGAGAGCATCGAAATCCACTCCCTTCTTGGATCTTCCGAACGCACCGACGACATCGTGAATCAGATCGGTTGATGCGTGGGGAATTCCAATCCCGAATCCAATCCCCGTGCTCATCGAAGTTTCTCGCTTCTTGACGACAGCGGAAATCGCTTGCCTGTGGTCAGGGCTTATTTTTCCTGTGGACACAAGACTATCGATCAGTTCATCGATCGCTTCCCAGCGATTGGATGCTTGTAAGTCCGTAATGATCTGCTCCTGTTGGAGGATATCGCCAAGATTCATAGGAACGAATAGAGCCGGGACATTTCGCCTGAAGTCACCTTCCTTATCAAGCGCGAATTCATCCGAGAAGGAATCTTTCCACGGTAATTTTGTTTAAATTTATGAAGGGTTGCTGTTGTTGAGGTTGGAGAAAGTGCT
>JAQBVM010000229.1 GCA_027623095.1 Verrucomicrobiota bacterium | reverse complement strand
CAATATGCCAGAAAGCACAAACGTACATGATTGACCACGCGGTCCGGTCGCCGGTGATGCAGCGTTTCAGCCAAGAATCCGGTCCGACCACGAGAGCAAACAGGAGGAGAGCTGTCAGACATCTGACACGTTTTCGTTTCTCTCCGTCTCTGTGTTGTACTGCTTTTCTTTCCGTTGGAATTTTTTCGCCTCTTGCGAGACCGAACACTTTATCTCTGGTATCATGCTCACGCAAAGCTCATTGCCAAAGCCCGGTGCACGGCCTCCGGCTCACGGTCTATTACGATCAGGAATGCTCGAGACGCGCCGCCAGGCACGCGCCGCCCCTGTTCCCAATCCTGGACGGTGCGCACGCTCACGCCGAAATGCTCGGCAAACTCACTCTGGCTCATCGCCACTTTTTTACGAATCCGGCGCACGTCGATTTCCTCGGGGATGTGGACCTTGCATCCGTGCAGTCTTTTCCTTTCAGCAAAGGCCAGAGCTTGGCCGGCACTCTTGATCATTCTTTCGCCCGCAATGGACATATTTCAGTTCTTTCCTTCGTAGATTTCAACCAATCGACCCAAAATCTTTTTGAGCACCGCCCGCTCGGAGGCTGAAAGATCCGTTCTCTCGTTCTTTGCAAAGACGTTGAGCAGGAAAACCGGGATTTCAGGGCCGCTGTAGAACGTGATCACGCGCACGCCACCGCTTTTTCCTTTGCCCTTGGCTGCGAATCGCACTATGCGAGCGCCGCCCGTGCCTGGCATTTCGGCTCCGGCATCCGGATTCGCAGCCATAAAATCGATGATCGCCTGCCGTTCCCGCTGGGACAAACCCGCTCGTTTGGCGTCCTTGACGAATTCAGGCGTTTCAACGACCGTCTGCATTTCTCAGGATATCCGGCATTGCCGTATAATCTCAAGTTTTATTACGATCACAGTCCATATAGTGGTCTTGGGATTGACAGATATCCGGATTGCGGAAGCACTCCTCTCTCATGGCGCGCGAACTCAGGGTTCAGTATCCGTTTCAGGACAAGTCTGAGCTATGATTCCGAGTCCGTTTGGGACAAGATGCGATAGACTTTCGTGCGATTAATGCCGAGCAATTGAGCGGCCTTGGAAACATTGCCTTCCGCTTTGGCCAATGCTCGCCGCGCCAATTCGATCTCCGCTTGCTCCAAGTTCAAAGGCAAATCCTCCGCCCCGGATCTGTTCGATTCGGTTTGTAATACGGAACCGATGATCGTCCTCTCATTCAGCAAATGAAGGTGAAACGCTTCGATTGTCTTGCCGCCACTTTCAATAATCGCGCGTTCAATAATACTTTTGAGTTCCCGAATGTTTCCCGGGAAATGATAGGCTGCCAGCGCCTCGCCTGCTTCCGGGCTCAACGAGGGTGAGCGAATATTCAGTTCCTTCGAAAACCGCTTAAGAAAATGCGCCGCGAACAATTCGATATCCTCGCGCCGTTCGCGCAGCGGCTTTAGCTCGAAATCGTAGCCCGCAATGCGGAAATAGAGGTCTTGGCGAAAGCCGCCATCCGCAATGCGGTCTTTAAGCTTAACGTTGGTGGCTGCAAGCAACCGCACATCCGCGCGTTTCTCTTTGACGGCCCCAATGGGCATAAACGATCCATCCTCCAAGGCACGCAATAATTTGGCCTGCAAATTCAGCGGCATGTCCCCAATTTCATCAAGAAACAGCGTGCCACCGTCAGCCAATTCGAGATATCCCTTTCGACTATCGCTCGCGCCGCTGAACGCGCCTTTGACATGCCCAAAAAACAGCGATTCCGCCAAATCACCTGGAATAGCCGCACAATTCACCGCGATGAACGGCTTGCCATTGCGCCGCCCGCTATGGTGCAGGGCGCGGGCGACCAATTCTTTGCCCGTGCCGCTCTCGCCACGAATGAGCACGCTCGTCGTATCGACGCCTTGCAGTTTGCGAATTTCCTGAATGACGTCGCGCATGGCCGGACTGCGGCCCACGAACGCCTCCAATCCCCACCGCTCGGCCTCTTGCTCGCTCATTAGCGAGAGCGTGGCACCGGCCACTTCCAGGGATGATTCCGCAGTCTCGCGCCGGTTTATCTCATCGCGCAACCGTCCATTGGCCTCTTCGAGCTCGCGATTCTTTTCCACTATTTCGCGAGTCAGCCGGTGATTGGTCAAATGCGTCCGCGTTCGGATCAAAACTTCCTCCGCTTTGAAAGGCTTGGCAATGTAATCGACGGCGCCGACTCGAAACCCTTCCACAACGGACGCGGTATCATTGTCCGCCGTGATAAAAATCACAGGGATCGATTTCATGGCTTCGAGATCCTTTAGGCGGCGGCAGACTTCAAAGCCATTCATGCCAGGCATCATAAGGTCCAGAAGAATCAAATCGGGCGGGTTGGCCTGGGCGACCTTCAGCGCGACTTCGCCATTGGGCGCAATCGAAATGCGATACCCCTCCGGCTCCAGCGTGTCGGATAAAAGCTGGCGGTTCTCGGCAATGTCATCCACCACCAAAATTTTTGCGCCTTTGAGAGGGGTGTTCATGGTGCAGTTAAGAAGCCACGTCGCAGTATCCGATGGGCATTACAAACGGAATTGATTCAATCGTCCCTTCGGGACTTGTGATCACACGGCGTCCGTTCATCATCCGGAGGGAGAAGCGAGAATAGCCCGGCAATCCATTGACGCCATTCGCTATTCCGTTGCGGTTGAAAGAAATCCCATAGGGATTCTGCCTCAAAGCCCGGGGTTGCGAGGGACGAGCTACCCTGGGTAAACTAACGACTGACCCAAAAACCCTCACGGGGTTTCGGCCATATTTCAAAGGATGCTTATGCCACAATCGTTGTCGGTTGTTTATCTTCATCTCGTCTTTTCCACCAAAGAGCGGCGCCCATTTCTTCGAGACGAAAGGATTCGAAAAGCGCTGCACGCGTATCTTGGCGAGGTTTCGAAACGAATAGATTGCCCGCCTATTCTTATTGGCGGAGTCCACGATCACGTCCACCTGTTGGCTCGTTTTGGTCGCACTACAACCCAGGCAGAATGGGTTAAGGAGCTCAAACGGGTATCCAACCGGTGGCTGAAACAGCAAACAGTGGAACTTGCCGACTTTGAATGGCAAGGAGGCTACGCTGATTTCTCTGTCAGCCAGTCGAATCTGGAGCAAGTCAAAGAATACATTGCCCGCCACGAAGAACACCACCGAAAGATGAGTTTCCAGGACGAATTGCGCACACTTCTGCGCAAACATAAGATTGCTTGGGACGAACGATATCTTTGGGATTGAGACGCAACCCCAACGGGGTTGATGAACGCGTGCCATCGACATACCCAGGGTAGGCGGAATCTGCCTACCCTGGGCTTTGCTGCGGAATCCCGTTGGGATTCTCGACCGCCCATGAAACCCAACGCAATCGCACGACATCAAAATCATCCGAATTCGAAAATCCCGCCGAAACGGCGCACCATTTTCGAGACTCCCTTTCGGGAGGTTGAAACAGGCAGCACTCCTCGATTGGATCTCTATTTCCGGCTCACTCATAGTCCACCCGCTCAGCCACCTACTCACTCACCCACTCGCCGCAATCCCATCTGCACTCTCTTGGTCTCAATCCATTCCCGGTTAAATACCGTCTCATAAATTCGATTCCTGGAGTGCAACCGCCCGTTCTCGCAACGAATAATTCCCGACAAATGCAACTGGTTGATCACTGGGTTTTCTTCATCATCGGTTACAGGTTCGCTGGCGGCAATCTTTTCGTAAACGCCCAGCAATTCCTCGATCTCCACAGCGCTTCGCAGCAATCGCTCACGAACGAAGATCAGATTGTCATCACGCTCGACGGCTCGTGGCGAGAGGAAGATGCGCTGGCAAAGCTCATCGACGTGCCCGACCGGATCGAGCGGCGAGCCATCTCCGGGTTTGCGCGAATCCGCCAGCGCGCGGCAGAGCCGTTGCGTCAAATAGGGATGGCCAAGGGTCCAATGAAAGACGCGTTCGAGAAGCGCCTCCGTTTGAGATGATTCAAATCCCGCCTGTTCCAAGCCGCGCCGCAACGGTTTTGAATCGTCGAATCGAAAATCCTCAAGTTGAACCCTGCGTCCGATGTTGAACGGCGTCATTCGCGAATCGGTCATCAACTCCGACGGAGTCGCAACACCCAAAAGGCAGAATGTCAGGCGATTGAACGCATCATCCTCCGTCCGGCGATTGTAACACTCGCGGATCGCTCCGAAGAATTCGTCGGTCGAGAACGGCAAACTCCGAACCACATCCAGTTCATCGACGAACAGCACCACCGAGCCGTCCCGTTTCTCGAGAACGATTTCACGGATTGCCGAGAAGAATCGTTGCACCGGATTGAGCCGCGTATGTCGCAGCCAATAGTCGTCCAGTTCATCCTCCAACCCAAGGCGGCGCCCTATCCGCGACAGCAATCCGTCGTACCATTGCTCGAGCGTGAGGTTTTGGCCAAGCGCCGTCAGATCAATTGTCGCCACGTGAACGCCTTGTTGTCCCAATCGATTCGCCGCGCGCGCCATGAGTGACGACTTGCCCATTTGCCGCGAAGTCAGCACGTAGCAGAATTCGCCTTTTAGAAGCCCGTCCATCAGATCGCGATCCGCCTCGCGTTCGACATAACAATGCGCGTCGTGCCGCAACGTTCCGGAAGTGTGAAATGGGTCGTGCTGCCCTTCGACGGCGACGGCAAGGGATTGCTCCGCTTGTTGACGCCGCGACATCTCCGCCCGCAATTTGGCATTGAGTTCGGTGAGTTCACGATTCTGTTTCGCAAGCTCCCGAGACATCCGATGGACCTTGAGATGAGTCTCCGCGCGGACAAGCACTTCCTGGGTTTTGAACGGTTTGGAAATGAAATCCACCGCGCCGACTTCAAAGCCGTGCAACACGCTCTCCATTTCGCTGTTTGCCGTGATGAAGATGACCGGGATCGAAGCGGTTTCCTCGTTCGCCTTTAACCGGCGGCAAACCTCAAACCCGTTAATTCCCGGCATGAGCAAATCGCAAAGGATTAAATCCGGCGCGCTTTTGGAGACAATCTTTAGCGCGATCTCGCCATCGGGCGCCGCGGAGATTTTGTACCCGGCCGGTTCCAGTGTTTGCGTGAGCACTTCGCGATTCTCCGCCACGTCATCGATGATGAGGATGCGCGAGCCGGTGATGTTGACGGCGGGGGTGAGGGAGTGAGTGGGAGGGTGGGTGAGAACGGGTCATTGGAGCGTCCTTCATTTTTGTGTTCGTCGTTAGCTTTGTTTCGCGGTCACCTGTTCTTTTCAGCATGAGTTCGCCACAATTGCCTCAGGGCCAAATTTTTCTCCTGCGAGCACCAGTTCGTCCAAAACGCAAATTCTCACTCACCCACTCACCCACTCACATACCCACCCACTCACCCCCGCCAAATCAGTCCCTCGACCTATCCAACACCCACTGCTTCGGGTGATTCCCCATCGTCACGAGTTTACCAATTATGGAGTCAAAGGTTTTGTGAAGAACTTTTCCTGTTTTTCGCGAGAGGTATTCGCACTTCACCGCGTATTCAAGCCACGTTTGCGTTTCAGCCGCTTCCGCCTCGGCTTCGTTTAGTTTGTTGACGAATGCGGCTTCGTACGTGCGTCGCCGCCACGCCTCCGCAATTTGTCCCGACACCGACCGCGAGGACCTTCGGATCTGGTCCGTCAACGAATACATCTCCTCTTTCGGAAATGCCTTCGTAGCGTTGAAGACCTCCATCCCAGCATCCACGCTCAGTCTGTAAACATCCAATTGCCAATGGTAGCTCACCAGTCTCGTCGATTTCACTTTCTTCTCCATTCTCACTCCTTGGTTTCTTTTTGATTCTGCCAAAACCCACTCACAACGATAAATCCCCACACCCGCTCACCCACTCACTCACTCACTCACTCACTCACTCACTCACTCACTCTCTCACTCTCTCAAACCCTCCTCAACTCGCATCACCCCTACCAACTCCAGAATCTCCTCCATCGCACCGGATTTGCTGAGAGCAAGCAAGTGATCCATCGCGGCATTCGCGCCTGGATTGCGCGCCGCCAACTGGCCGATCTGCTCGCGCAATTCGGTAGTGGCATACAGTTCGGCTGACGATTTGATGGCATCCTTCAATTCCTTCGAAATCGTGAGTCCCTCAAATTCCGAACGATCGGGCGCGCCAGACGCAGCCGGCTCTTCGGCTTCGCGATCGAACTCAACCTCCAGCAAACGTTCCATGCATTCGCAAACCTCGGCCAAACGAAACGGCTTCGAGATAAACTCTGCAAAGCCCGACTTGAGATACTCCTCTTGTTCGTGGCGCAGTACGGAAGCCGAAATCGCCACCAGCTTGGCTTTGCCCGCCCCGAACATTTCGTGAATTCGGCGGGCCACCTCCGTGCCGTCCATCTCCGGCATTCGGATATCCAGAAAGACAATGTCTGGGAGCCCTTGTTTCAGTCTCTCCAGAGCCGCTCTTCCACCTTCGGCGATTTCGACTTTGACTCCCACGCCTATGAGCAACTGGGAAAGAACCGCCCGATTCTGCGCGACATCATCGACAACTAACGCCGTTACCGTCTGCCCCTTCTTCAAGCCGACAATCTCGCTCCGATCCTTCTTTGCCGGTGCGACCACCGTTCCCTTCGCCGCTGGCAAAGTAATTTCAAAATAGAATCGGGAACCTTTTCCTGCTTCTGATTCGAGTTTCAATTCCGCCCCCATCAATTCAAGCTGCCGTTTGCTAATTGCCAAACCGAGACCCGTGCCGCCTTGTTTGACTCCGGCGAGCGATTGCTGGAACGGTTGGAAGAGTTCTTTTCGGTCCTCCTCGGAGATGCCAGGGCCGGTGTCGATGATTTCGAAGCGGTAAACCGTGGCAGGAGAACCCTCAGAACCCTCACCCGACCTTCGGCCACCCTCTCCCATCGGATGGGAGAGGGACGGGGTGAGGGTTGGCCTGATTTTTAACGCAACCTCTCCCCTCTCCGTGAACTTCACCGCATTCCCCATTAGATTGATCAATACCTGCCGCAGCTTCCCTTCGTCTCCATGCACCGGAATCGGCGAATTATTCCCCTCGACTCTCGACCCTGGACCCTCGACCCTCAACGTCAGTTCCTTTTCCTCACACCGAACCTTGAACATCGCGGCTATGCCCGAGACCATTTCGTTCAAGTCGAAGTCCGATGTTTGCAGTTCCATGCGTCCGGCCTCGATCTTCGAGAGATCGAGAATGTCATTGATCATCGCCAGCAAATGATCACCGCTCTTCTCGATGGTTTCGATGGATTGGCGGTGCCGGGAAGGCAGCTCTTTGTCTCGCTTAAGAATCTGCGAATAACCGAGAATCGCATTCATCGGCGTGCGAATCTCGTGGCTCATGTTCGCGAGGAAGAGGCTCTTCGCCTTGTTCGCCGATTCGGCCGATTCCTTGGCGTCGATCAGCCGCTGAGCGGCAAGCCTCTCCTCCGTAACCTCCCAGACGATTGACTGCACACCCACCACCTTCCCGTCGGCATCACGGATCGGTGTTTGCCTATCCTGCAGCCAAACTGTTTCACCCGATGGCATGTTGAACTCCAAAGCTTTGGTCTGTAGTGTTTTCCCGGTTCGAGCGACCTCATCAATCGTCTTGCGAACCTCCCTAGCAAGCGTTTTGTCGAACCAGTCCGGCAAGTCTTCCACGCGTTGTCCTACATCAAATTCATATTCCGCCTTCTCCTTCCAAAACTTGTGCGCAACCTGGTTGGCAAAAATGAGCCGTCCTTCAAGATCTCTTCGATAAACTTGAGCCGGCACGTTCTCCACCACCGACTTGAAATACTCCTGCGCGTTTTTGCGCTGAATCACCTCGGCTTCGAGCTCCTCCTTCGCCTCGTGTTCCTTTTCGTAGAGTTCCTCGCGCAATTGCTCCGCCTCGCGCTTGCGGCGGATGACCAGCGACCGCGCGACGAACGCCCAGCCAATCAAACCAAGCAATCCGCCGCCCGACGGCACGACAATGAACGCGTTCGCAAACCACGGCGGAACGATGGTCAGGTGCGCCATCGCCGGTGCGCTGTAGTTCAGATCGCGGTCAATGGACTGCGCGAAGAAGGTGTAGTCACCAGCCCGGGGAGCCAGCCACTCGAATCGGGTGGCGCGCGTGGGCGACTGCCAGATCGGGTCCGTCCTGTCCGGCGGTGTCGCCGCACCTCCAGGAACGACGGCGTAGCGATGGAGACGTTTCTCCGGACGGGTCCGGTAGTCCACCCCATCGCACTTGAATGTGATCAACCGCCCCGCCGTGACGGACGGCAACTGCGTAAGGTCAGTGTAGTTCTTGTCGGTTTGCACTTCCAACCGGGGTGCCGGCAGTGCGAGAGACGAGGGCTGATGGCGTGTCAAGCCGTTGATTCCGCCGACCCAGATGGCGCCATCCCTGCCCTGGGTGATCGCGTTCGCGTTCGCGTTGACATCACCGGGCAACAACCCGTCTCGCACGTCCAGAGAGGACCAGGCGATGCCGTCGTAATGCATCAAACCGTTCCAGGCGAGAATCCACAGTGAACCGTCTTGCGCGCGAAGGATCCTCTGGACGAGGTTGTGGACCGGGTTCTCGATGTCGCGTGGCACCCGCTGGAGGGTCTCGCCGTCGAAGCGGGAGAGGCCGCCATCCGACGCGCCAAACCACACCGTCCCATCGGGTCCGCCCTCAATGGCAACATTGTACAGTCCCGGCGCGCCGTTCGTCGGGGTGTAGTCCGTCCAGTTGTTCCCGTCGTAACGCACAATCCCGCCGTCGAGGCCGATCCAAACGGAGCCGTGCGGCTCGCAGTAGATCGTGTTAACCAAGTTACTCAGGAGACCATTTGTCCAGGACTGGGTGATGGTCGGCGGCTGGCCTGCGATGCGTGCCACGCCACCCGCAATTGTTCCAATCCAGACCGCGCCGTCGGGAGCGCGGGCGAGGCAGGAAACGGCGTTGGTCGGCAGACCGGCGAAATTCGTGATCGACGCTTGGAATACCGTGCCATCGAATCGCGCGATGCCGGGACTCCCGGCGGGGTCGATGTACCAAAGGCTCTCATCGGGTCCAATGACCGCATTTTTCGGCGAACTGTTCGGCGCGGTCTCCGGCTTTTTCAACTCGGAGTAGAGCGCCGCCGCCCCGGTCTTGAAGTCTTCATCACGGTAGTCGATGAATCTGCCTCGATGGTAGCGCGTGATCCCATTCGTGCGATTAAGCCAGAGTGAACCGTCGGAGCCGGCCTGGAGGAACCGAACCGGCCCATGACGGAGACCATCCGGCGCGGCATAGGTCAGGAAACTGCGAGACTCATAGCGACACACACCGTCACTGGTGCCAAACCACAGTCCCCCGTCCGGTCCACGCTGAATCTCGAAACAGATGCCGCCCGAGTAATCATCCTGACTGTCCGTGAATACCTGCTGGCCGCCAAATATGGTGAAACTCGTGCCATCATACCGGGCCACGAATGCTCCGGAACTGACTTCTCCCGCGCGGCTGAATCCCAACCAAAGTTCGCCCTCCGGCATGGCGCTCAGGGTGGTCAGGTGGCCGTTCGGCAATCCGTTACGATGAGTGAGGGAGGTAAAGCGGATGCCGTCAAAGCGGGCGATCTGTTCGTTGGCGACCCCCAGCCATACCGCGCCGTCCGGTGCCGCCGTCACGGGGCCGGTATCTTCCGAAACAAGACCCTGTTGAAGCCCAAACCGAACCTGGTTCGTGCCGTCAAAACGGATCAAACCCGCCCCCGGTCCGGTGACCCACAAATGGCCGTTGGCGACTGCCATTCTCTGGGGAAAGTCAGCCACATAGGGCACCTTCTTCCCGGACGACGACTGGGGCGATAAATCCGGCACTTCTCGCCAGAGATTGGTGAAGACCGTCGCGTCCCCCGACTCGTAACGGACCAAAACTTGAGATTGTCTTGTGCGCCACCACAAGGCACCATCCGGCGTGCCGGTGATTTCCACGATTCGATCGGTGGGCACTCCGGGTTCCAGGAACTTGCGAGGCCGTTCGTTCTCCGCTGGGTTGTAGGAAAAAAGACCTTCATCCGTACCCAGCCAAAACGTTCCATGCGAATCGCGATATAGGGAGAGTGGTCCGCTCACGCTCGGCAAGCCATCTTCGGGAGTGAGATTGACAAATTGACGTCCATCGAAGTGCGACAACCCCATCGCGGTATGCAACCACACCGTCCCGTCAGTGTTGAATATCATGCGTCCATCGTAGTTGACCGGCAGGCCGTCCAGTGAAGTGTATCGCGTCCAACGCCCCTTCCGGAACGGCGCAATCTGCCACTCCAGCGATTCGAGGTTCCGCGCTTCGGCCGCTGACATTTCCTGCTCCACGATCAACGGCCGACCCGCTTCGAACCACGTCCGCCCTCCGGGTGTCTGGCAGCGCAGTTGATAAACACCGGGTTTGACGTTCGCGAAATCGAACGAGCCGTCCTCCTCCGTGAGCACCGTGGCCACGACGGTACCCGGGAATTGGGGAGCGCGCGCGTCCCTCGTGCCGTTTTCGGCGTCCCGCCGAAAATTCTGTCCCTCCAATATTTCGGATGTGGATGAGTTGGTGATGCGGGAATCCGGCGTGACGCCAGATTCAGCACGCGGGACGCGTGCGCTCCCCAAAGCCGTTCCGGTTTCCGTCAGCTCCCAGTCCAATCGCTGCACCCGTTCACCACTCGGTTGGAAGTTGAGGAGATATTTTGAGCGCTCACCGTCCGTGGCAAACAGGTCGTAGCGTCCGGTAGTTTGAAGCGTGAAGATGTCGTATTTGCCATCCGCATCTGCCGGCCATCGGGAAGTCACGCCACCCGCCCCACGCACTTCCACGTGAGCGTTCCTCAAGCCCCGACCGCTGGCGTCCGTGATCTGGCCCGTCACCAACACGGGCAGGGTTTCCGCGACGGTCTGGGCCTGACCGAAGAATTTGCCGTCGGACCCATTGATGGATGAATCCTTCCCCGGGTTGGCGGGATCATCGAAATTCCAGATGCCGACCAGTCCCGGTTCACGGCCGGTAAGTTCATTCGCCATGTCCCTGCGAATCTCCTCGGTCGTGCGCGCCGTTTTCCAGAGGCGGACGTCATCCATTTCTCCCTGAAACTGATCAACCGGTGGACGGGGGTCGGGATTGCCCAGAAAAGCCCGTTGGACAGGGTCATCGCTGAAAGGGCGCTCCGTGTAGGAATTGGTGCTCACGAGGACGCCATTGAGGTAGAGTCGAAAACCGTTGGTGCTCACGACGACAGCTGTATGGCGCCAATGCTCAAGCTCAACGAGCCCAGACGATCGTTCGACATACGCCCCAGAGACCGGAAGTGTTTTACTGGCTAGGCCGAAGGCCTCGGTGTTGTATTGGCCAATGTAAAGAGCAGCATACCGAGACGGCTCCCCAATGCCGAAAGCAAGCGGGCGGACCCCGATCGAGTCCCACTTCAACCACGCTTCGAAGGTCATTTCCCGAGTGCCCGCCAGGAGGTCCGCAGGCAGTTCCACGAAGCTGTTCGTGCCGCCATCGAGGCGAAGCACACGATTCGTAGCAGCCGACGTGAGTCGGCTCTGACTGAAGTTTGGAGTTGATGGAGTTAAAGATGGAGCCGACTCACGTCGGCTGCTACCCTCATCGAGTTCCACCAACTCCACCACCAGGCTGCCGTGTGGCGTCTTGCCATCCAGAGCCACCGCGCGCCCGCCAATATTCACGGCCGGGCCC
>JAQBVM010000228.1 GCA_027623095.1 Verrucomicrobiota bacterium | reverse complement strand
CATCGGTATGCAATTGCAGTCAAACGAACCTTTGACCGCAGGGGGGCGCGAGCTGGGGGCTCGCAGCTCGCCCCCCTGCTAGTTTTAACTCGCTCCCTGGCCCAAAAATGGCCCCAATTCACCCACTCGAGTACACGAAGAGCCAAAAATTTCATACTCAGTATTCACCGGCCAAATGACATGCGTGTCATCGACGGCGATCAATTCCGCCGCAGGAGGCGCGGCCGGATTCTTATTGTCCGTGTTTGGCCGTTCATTCGTGTCGGTCACCCAATAAGTCAATGGAAGCGTGACGTTCAGGTCTTCGGCCAAAACCACATTTGGCAGTTCCGCCACTGTCCGATGGACATGTGTGTCACCAGAGTACCACCCGAGGTCCGCCATCCGAATCCATCGACGAAGTCCCAGCCTAATACCTTGATTTTCACGCTCGCCGATGGACACGGACTGTGTTGCTGCGAGATACTCTTTTCCTCGTTCGGCCGTGACCTTGTATTCACCGGGCGGCAAGTCGGCAACAAACCGGTCCGCCGAGAGAGTCGTATGAACTTCCAAACTTACGCCCCGATCCTTATTGTAGGTGACAGCGGTTCCTTGCGGCGATGCCGATCTTGCCAGATAAAACTTCGCCTCCCTCGATTGAATGTATAAACGTGCAGGCAACAAAATCCCGGTTTCTCGATCGACTATTTCTCCCTGCAATTGACCCGCGCATGTCTCCAGAATCAACGTCGCGCACGGAATTGCTCCAAGCAAAAATGCGCATAGTGTGCGCCCCATGAAGTGTCTCTGATTCATCATAGTCTATTTCCAGGTTAATTGGCGCGAATGAATTCCCGATCCTGACGGCGTGTTCGTTGCTCGGAACTAAACCAAAGGCAAGCACCCTCGCGGGTCAATTCGCAAGCTCTCAAGCAAAAATTCCGGTGACCGGGCTCCCATCGGAAATGAGGACAGGCCGGTTCCCAGTTCCGTACACGACCGTATGCGGATCGATTCCGAGCAGGTAATAGATGGTTGCCGCCAAGTCGTCCGGACGAACAGGATTCTCAATCGGATAGGATCCCGTTTTGTCAGACGCTCCATAAACAAAACCTCGCTTCGTTCCTCCTCCCGCAAGCAGGACAGTGTAGCATTGAGGCCAATGATCTCTGCTGGCCTCCGCGTTCAACTTGGGTGTCCGCCCAAACTCACCCATCCAGACGACCAATGTCGAATCGAGCAACCCGCGCTCGTCCAGATCCTCCAGGAGCGTGGGCAGCGTCTGGTCCGTAACAGGAAGATGATGTTTTTCAATCGCCGGAAACATTTTTGTTCCGTTGTTGCCGTGTGTATCCCATCCGCCCGTCGCACCGGCGATCGAACTCGAGAAATAAACGGTCACGAACTTCGTTCCCGCCTCGACCAACCGCAGTGCAAGAAGACAACTTTGGCCGTACGCCGTTCGGCCGTACCGGTCGCGTTCCTTTTCCGAAACGGATGAAAGATCAAAGGCTTGTCGAAGTGTGGGCGAGTCGAGCATTGCAAGCGCTTTATCGTAGTAAGCGTCGAATCCCCTTGCCTCGGCGGAATAGCTGAGCAGCCGAGATTGGCGATCGATCAATTTCTGAACCTCTCTTCGATGACTTATTCGTTCGAATGATAGATCGGACGGCAGGGTCAGTTCCGGAAGTTTGAAGCCGGGTTTGCTCGGGTCGCGGGTCACCAAAAGCGGATCATGCAGTTTCCCCAGAAAACTCGCCTGCTGTCCGGGAGTGATCGTGCCGTCGCCAATGACATGTGGAAGCGCCACAAATGTCGGCATTGCACCCGGCACCGGCGCCAGATGGTCCACGACAGAACCGTAGGCTGGAAACAGTTCCGGGGAATCCCGCAGCGTGATGTCGTCCACGGGAGGCGCGTGGCCTGTGAGCGCATAGTACGACGCGGGATTGTGGTTCTTCATGTTGTGGTGCATGCTGCGAATCAGCGTCACCTTGTCCATCACTCGAGCCAATCGAGGCAGATTCTCGTTTACCGTGATACCGGGAGCGCTCGTCGAAATCGGCTTGTGCAATCCCCGCACACCCTCCGGTGTGTCTGGTTTCATATCGAATAGATCGACATGGCTGGGACCTCCAAATTGATAGAGAAAAATAACGGACTTGGCGCGAGCCGCCGGCCCATTCCGAGCCGCTTCGGCTTTTAGAAGTTTTGGAAGAGACAGGCCCAGCAAACCCAAACCGCCGACTTTCAACAAGTGCCGCCTCGAGAAAAGAGCTGATTCAAAACCTTGGCAGGCGAAGGAACGATCTGTGGAATTCATTGGAACGGATTGCCTCATTTGCTAAAGCGAAAATTCACGATGTCGCAATCCTGCATGAGGTAAGTTTTTTGCTCAAGGCGCATTTTCCCGGCGCGCTTTGCCTGTGTCTCTCCACCCGCCTCGATGAGGTCGGCAAAGCTAATTATCTCCGCGCGGATGAATCCTTTTTGAAGATCGGAATGAATTGAACCCGCCGCTTCCCAAGCGTTCGTTCCCTTCTTGATAAGCCAGGCTCGATTCTCTTTTCCTCCAACCGTCAAAAACGAGATGTAACCGCCCTCAGCGACCGTTCGGATCAGTACGGAATTGAAATCTTCAAGTTCGCTCGGTTGCGCCACAATAACAGGTCTGCCCGTGAGTAGATTATAGACCGCCGCGTTTTTCGTTTCTTCCTCGGTAAGACCCGCGTTAATCGCGAAATCCTCTTTTTCAAGACAATCTTTGAGTTTGTTCAGCAGCACGAGCTCCGCCTCATCGGGATCGCGGCTCAGGCGTGTCTCCACAAATTCCCAATCCTTGAGAATCGGCTCCGAACGCGAATCCACGTGCGCGATAATCGCGTCCGAATCGATCGCATCCTTTTCCTCGATTAGTTCCACCTGAACGTAAATTTTCTTGGAAGCCTCCACCAACTTGTCCGCTTGATCCAAGCGAGGATCTTTGACGTTGTGTTTCCCAAAAGGCACGCCGGTGATTCCGAATAAGCTTACTTTCATGATTTGTTTGCGAAGCTTAGCTGCAAACCATCCCGGATTTCAAGACTGGCGATGCAAGCGGCGTCTTCCGTGCTGAAAACCCTGCAGATGCTGAAGCTTCTGCACGGTCGTCCGCTCAATCTTGTCCTTGTTGGTGAAGTTAGACATGTGGGATTCATCCCGAGGGTGTTTAGTTCAAGTCTCGGGCGCGAATGGATTGACTAACTTCAATCCGACGACGTGCTTGAAGTCGCTCACGTTGCGCGTCACCAGCGGCAAATCGTAAAGCAAGGCGGTGGCGGCGTGAGGGCATCGCCCAGTCAGAATACGGATTTGCCGATTGATCTTCTTTTGGCGCCGTGTACGGTTTCGGACGTGGGGCGCCGCGTCCTCAAAATCACATTTACAGCAGGTCTGATCGCCGTAATAGGAATCCAGTGGATCCTGCTTCAGTCGGTCGCATGGACTGGAATGATCATTGTGTATGCGCAGACCGCAACCCTGCGGGAGGCCGTGCTCAAGACGTTTGACGGAAAGCATCCCTGCCAGTTGTGCAAGGTCGTGGAAAAGGGTAAGAAAGCGGAACAAGAGAAGCAATCCAAGCGCATGCAGAGCGCTCGCTTGGATTTCTTTTGCGGCCATGATCCGGTCATGGTTGCGCAGCCTCCACCATTTGAATTTGAGATTTTGCAGACTTTGCATTCGCGCGCCCGTTTCGAAACTCCGATCGTTCCCCCTCCCCGGTTCGTTTAAAACTCCCCTCCTCGCCGGCTTGCTGCTGCCGCGCCGAGATCCGCAGCGGCTCGGATTCCGTTTTGAACGCCGCCTTCGTTCTTGGATTCCGAACGCACATGTTGTGAGTTCGACAAAAATAAACATGAGACGTCCCACGCGTGCATTCACGCTGATTGAACTGCTGGTGGTTATTGCCATCATCGCCATTTTGGCGGCGATGCTGCTACCCGCGCTGAGCCGTGCCAAAGCACGCGCCTGGAGCACGGCCTGCTTGAGCCATCTCAAACAAATTGGCCTGGCCAGTGCCATGTACTCGGATGACTACGATGATTCCCTCCCCCGGTCCGCCCATCAGGGTGAATCGTGGGTTGGCACGCTTCAGCCCTACACTGCTGGTACCAATCTTTGGCGTTGTCCGCGCGATCCGCACAAAACCCGGCTCTACAGTTACGCCATTAACGATTTTCTCCTGCCGCCGGACGCGGAGAGTGGTTCGCCGAACTATTCTCGTAGGACAACGGTTCCCGTTCCTTCGGAAACGCTTTTGGCCGAAACAACAGAAAAACATGCCTTCATCGATCACTTTCACTTCGCGGACCCGGAAGATGGCGATTACTCAACGAACGGCTTCCCCAAAGAGGTGGATGTGGTGCGGCACCTGCAAGGCGCAAATTATCTGTTCGTAGAGAGCCACGTTGAACGGCTGAACTGGAATTCCGTTAAACCCAAACTAACCGCCCTGAATTCACGCTTCGTGAATCCAGCGGGCAACCATTGAACTATGCCCTTCCCTTCTTCCATGAAACTCTCGCTGGCCTTGGGGCTCGCGTACTTTTCCACAATCCGTCTTTCCGCCGCCGATCACGGCCACCTGAACGCCGGCGCACTGGGCGTCCAACCGGGCGACAAGCTCATTTTTGATAACGGCGCGGATTTTGCCGCGGAACCTATCCAGCGTTCAACGAAGCGGGGATCGCGCCACGGTGCGCTTTTCCGCCCCCGTCGGAGTCACCTGGCAATTGGAAGCGGCAGATTCGCTGTCGCCCGGAGGCAAGTGGACCGCGATAGGCGATCCCGTCGCGGGGGACGACTATTTTCACGAGAAGGAAGACATACTCCCAGTGCTGGGGGAGCGATACTACCGTCTCCGGGCCGTCGTTGAATGAAAGGCGTTTTTCGCGACCGCAGGACGAACCGGAGGGAAGAGAAAGAACCGGGACCGAAAGCATTCTTCATGTTGATCAGCTCCCAATGGGTGACGCCTTCTTCGGACATTTTTGTAGAATCACGCCACCTGTGAGCACATTCATGTGCCGGGCGGGGACCATGGCTTCGGACTACGAAGCGGCCAGCGCCGATTTGAAAGCCTACGCCGGCTTGGAAGTCGAGGGACGGCAGATCCAGCGCATGGTCAACCTCAAAGGGGAGCAGATCCAGAACTATCCCCACCAAAGTCCACCGGTTGTGCCCGTCAAACCGGTGGAGGTCTTTTACGCCATCGTCGATGGCACCGGCGTTCCCATGATGGCCAAGGAGGTTGAGAATCGTCCCGGAAAACAAGAAGATGGCTCATCCGACACGCGTGAGGTCGAGCAGGGCTTCGTGTTTACCCAGCAAGGTACCGATGAGGCGGGCCTTCCACTTCGAGACCCCGATTCCACCACCTATGTGTCCAGCTTTGCCCAATCCAAGGACTTCAGGCCTATGATCCGGGCCGAAGCGATTCGACGCGGCATGGCTTCGGCGAAGGTCGTTGTCTTGCTGGGGGATGGGGCGAACTGGATCTGGGTAATCGCTCGTGCCTGTTTCTCTTTCGCCGTGCAGATTGTGGATTTCTTCCACGCTTGCGAGCACTTGACCAGTTTGGCCAAAGCCCTTTTTTGGAAACGGGACCGAGCAAGCCAAAGACTATCAGTATCGCTGGCGGGCTTACCTGGAAGTGGACCAAGTGGGATCGGTGACTGTCGAAGCCAAAGATTGGAAAAAAACCATGCCTCGATCCTCCCGATCGAACGTATCTTGGTTCGCCCGTTACGCTCCGATTTTCGAGATTTGCTCTGCCCCTGATCAATACTCGGGCCGAATGTTTACGTCCGGGCATTCTGATCCCCGTATCTGACCTGATTGAAACTGCTTCAGACTTCCTACTGGCTCTTGGCCTGCGGACGGCGCAAACGGAGTGATGCGCTATACCGATTTCCGCATGAACTGCTCGACATATTTCCCCAAAATATCCGCCTCCAAATTCACGGGATCACCCACCGCTCGCTCCCGGAGCGCCGTCACTTCGTACGTGTGCGGGATGATCCAGATTCGTAATGTCCGCTTTCGCACCTCAGCGACGGTTAAACTGATTCCGTCCACGGCGATTGCCCCCTTAAAAATAAGGTATCGGGCAACGTGTGCGGGAGCTGAGATGTCAAGCAGCCAATCCCCTCCTCTCTTCTCCCACCGCTTGATCGTACCGGTGCCGTCGATATGACCCGTCACAAAATGTCCCCCTAGTCTCCCGTCCGCACGGAGTGATCGTTCCAAGTTCACTGCCGAACCTATCTTAAGCACTCGTAGGTTGGTTCGATTCCAAGTCTCCTCCAGAAGGTCGAACTCGATCGATGCTTCGCGTTTTCCTTTTCGGATCTTCACCGCGGTCAGGCAACATCCGTTCACCGCCACGCTATCTCCCTCTTTCAAACCAACTCCGCAAACCGTGGCGCTGACCGCCAGCCGAATCGCTTTGGGAGAGAAATCGATTCTCTGCACCCTTCCCGCTTCTTCGACAATTCCAGTAAACATATATCAACCCAATCCATTGGACGCCGCGGCCCTATCCCACCCGTGCCGTCATCAAGATGTCCACGCCAATTCGGCGCCACTCAATACTTTTCAAATGGACCGCTTTCCCGGCGTCACGAATACCCGATCCAGCAACCGCTTTTCGAGCTCCTCGCCCGCCGAAGATTTTTGGAGCATAAAAAAAAGCGACTCGATGAACCAGTCCTTGTTCCAGGAAAGACGCGTTGACCTCTCCACCTCCCTCAACAACAAGGCTCGTCACTGATTCGCCTCCCAGCCTCCGCAACAACCACTTCAGATCCACTTTCCCCTCTCGATCCGGCGCGGTCCACACCGTCACCCTTTTCTCCAATGCGGCGATCTTTCGTCGAGCTGCGGCCTTGGTCACAACCAGGGTCGTATGTCTGGCCTCACTGTCGGATACAACTTGCGACTCCATAGGAGTCCGCGCCTTCGAATCGAGAATAATCCGTCTCAAAATCCTTTGACCGGCAGTTTTCGATTTCTTCGGAATTCCGGTGATTCGAAAAGTCAGACTCGGATCATCCGCAAGAATTGTATTGATCCCGACCAGAATCGCGTCCGATCCCTTTCTCAGGTTCATCGACCAAGCACGGGCCTTATCAGCGGTGATCCACTTGGACTCGCCCTGGGCTGTTGCGATTTTTCCGTCCAACGTCATCGCCGCCTTCACGGTTACAAAGGGCGAGCGATGAACAATCCAGTGATTGAAGGACTCATTCAACCTTTCCGATTCCTCGGCCAGAAGACCGGTTGAAACGGCAATCCCGCTCTTTTCGAGAATCCGGTAAGCCCTGCCCGCGTGCGAGGGATTCGGATCCGTGGTGCCAACAATTACCCTGGAAATTCCTGCCGAGGCAATGGCTTCGGTGCATGGGGGCGTACGACCGTAACTGGAACAGGGTTCAAGCGTAACATATAGCGCGCTGCCGCGAGGATCTTTACCTGTTTTCACGGCATGTGCGATCGCCTCAACCTCCGCATGAGGTCCACCAGCCCGGCAGTGCCAGCCGCGTCCAATGATCTCGCCCTTTTTGACCAGCAGGGCGCCCACCATCGGATTTGGCGATGTCGAACCGTAACCCCGCCGAGCCAACGCCAGTGCAAGCCGCATGATGCGACGGTCTTGGTCATTGAAGGTGGCCGGCGGCATCTAGCTCATTTTAATGAAACAATCTGTTTCATTCATCTACCGCTTTACTCCCGGCGAGGCTAGCGCGGAGTTCACACCGTCTTGAGCTCGGGATCGGAGAACAGGGCCGAGGCGAATTCCTTTGCATCGAAAGGCTGAAGATCGTCGGGCTGTTCTCCGAAACCGATAAACTTCACAGGCACACCGAGTTCTTTCTGGATGGCAATCACCATGCCGCCCTTGCTTGTTCCATCGAGCTTTGTGATGATTAGACCGGTTAACGGCACTGCCTTGTTAAACTCACGGGCTTGATTGAGGGCGTTCATTCCCGTAGTGGCATCGAGCACCAAAAGTGTCTCGTGCGGCGCTCCTGGCAATTGTTTTCCGATGACGCGGTGGAGCTTCTGAAGCTCTTGCATGAGGTTCTGTTTTGTATGCAGGCGCCCGGCAGTATCGACGAGCAAATAATCCGCTTTCCGAGCAATCGCGGCGCTTACAGCGTCGTGCGCGACAGAAGAAGGATCCGCTCCGTATGCACCCGACACAACGGACAGCTTCAGCCGTTCTCCCCAGAGTTTGAGTTGTTCGATCGCCGCCGCGCGAAACGTGTCGCAGGCGGCGAGAAACGCAATTTCACCGCGCAACTGTATCAATCGCCCGAGTTTCGCGGCTGTCGTTGTCTTTCCGGTTCCATTCACCCCCACAATCGAGACCACGGTAAGCCCCGACGCCACTTTTCGTAAAGAAGCCGCATCCGTCAAAAGATTTTCGGTTACTTCTTGGCTGGCGATCTCAAGCACATCAAGACCTGCTGAGCCCTGCGATTCGTAAGCTTTTGCAACGGCTGCAACGATCTGTTGGGTCATTGCCATTCCCAGATCCGCTCCGATTAAAGCCGCTTCCAGCTCTTCCAAAGAGTTACCCGCAAGCTTCGGCGAACGGGTGACGATTCTCCTGATTTCGTGGACCAACTTGCTCTGAGTCCGCTGAAGGCCGGATTTGAGTCGATCGAATAAGCCCATTTGAAAAAAATCCGTTTTCTGAATTCCCGAAGACTGCCCTATGCGCGGTCGCTCACCTGATCGTACTTCCGGCGAATTTCATCGGCTCTTTGTTTCAGGTCCCGAACGTGCTGATAAGGTAGTTTGATGGTTCCAATGAGAGGTTTTCCCTTGTTCATCCCGTGGCAATCCGAACCACCGGTGACTAGAAATTCGTATTGTTCCGCCAGTTCCAGATAATGTTCGACGGTAGAGGGGGGATGCTTTGTATGGTAGCACTCAAGCCCGTCCAATCCGGCCTCCGCCAATTCAGGGATCAGATCGTCACTTCGATTCAGTCCCGGGTGCGCCATGACTGCGACGCCTCCCGCCCGATGGATTAGCGCGATCGCGTCCGTTGCGGAGATCTTAAATTTAGGAACCCAGGCCGGACGATGTTTCTTCAAGAAACGTTCGAATGCTTCATCCAAAGTTTTGCAGAATCCGGCTTGCACCAGCGCTCGGCCAACGTGAGGCCTCCCGGGAGAACGGCAGTTTGCGATTTCAAATACCGCTTCCGGACACAGCGGGATGCTTAGCTTGTTCAGCCGGGCGACCATTTCGTGGATTCGATTCTGCCTTACATTCTGAAACTTCGCCATCGCCTCGAGAAGTTCGGCGTGCTCCGTATCAAGAAAGTATCCGATCAGATGCAGTTCGTTCTGATTCAGCTCCGCGGTCAACTCCGAGCCCGGCACAAACTCAATCCCCCTCTTTTCGCAAGCCGCTGACATCCGTTCGCAGCCTTCGACCGTATCGTGATCGGTGAGCGAAAGCACTCGTAAATCGTGTCGTTGCGCGTGCATTGCCACTTCCTCCGGGGTGTAGGTGCCATCCGAAAAATTGCTGTGGAGATGAAGGTCTGCAAACATTTTTATTCTGCTAAATAACGGTGCGCGCGGATCGCATTAGATCACTTTTTACTTTGTCAAGAATTCCATTCACAAACCGGCCACTGTCGTCGGTTGAGAACTTCTTGGCTATATCCACCGCCTCATTGATGCTGACGATCGGCGGAATATCATCCCGATAAAACATCTCATAGATGGCAAGGCGCAACACATTTCGATCGATAACCGCCATTCTGCGCAAATCCCAGTTCTTTGCGTACTTCTGAATCTTCGCATCCAGCTCTTCTCGGAGCTTGAGTGTGCCTCGGATTAAGGGTTCCGCGAACAATCGAATAGCGGCTTCTTCCGCCGTCGGCGGCGGCAGTTCTGTCTTCTCTCCCCATTTCGCGTCCCCTTTTTCATCAGCGATCGCGACAAGCTGCTGGCTTTCCCAAAACAGATCCAATTCCCTGTCCAGATCCGCCGGGCAGTTGATATCGGCCTGAAAAAGAAATTGAACGGCGCGTTCCCGCGCCTCTCGTCGTTTTCCCATGATAATTTGATTCCAGTCGAGCCTAGATCAAAACGGATCAATCACAACATTGCTAATACTTGGCAACGCTCTGATCCACTTCGTCCGCCCAAGCGTTGATACCACCCTTCACGCTTTTGGCATACTTGAATCCCTGCTCCTTGAGAAATTGAACCGCCTTCATCGAGCGTACTCCGCTCTTGCAATGAACATACAGCGTCTGATTCGGATCAAGCTCGGTGAAGCGCTGCGGCAAAATTCCCAGCGGAATCTGCGGCACTCCGGAAATTCGCGATATCTCGGCCTCGTCCGGATCCCGAACATCCAGCACATGAATATGCAAGTTCGGGTCGTCCAAGGCTCGTTTCAATTCCTGAACGGTCACTTCGTCCGGGTGCTGCTCCGGATCCGCCGGTTCGTCAGGAATTCCGCAGAACTGTTCGTAGTCGATCAATTCCGTGATCGTCGGGTTCTCGCCGCAGATCGGGCATTCGGGATCGCGCCTGAGCTTGAGCTCTCGAAATTTCATGTCCAGCGCATTGAACAAGATCAATCGCCCGACCAGCGAGGTCCCCTTGCCGATGGCGAGTTTGAGAATCTCGGTTGTCTGAATACAGCCGACCAGTCCCGGAAGCACGCCCAGAACTCCTCCCTCCGCGCAACTGGGAACCATCCCAGGCGGCGGCGGTTCCGGATAAAGGCACCGATAACACGGTCCACCCAAATGCGGCGCGAACACGCTTGCCTGGCCTTCAAACCGAAAGATGGACCCATAAACGTTCGGTTTCTTCAGCAAAACACAGGCATCATTGGTTAGATAGCGGGTCGGAAAATTGTCCGTGCCATCCACAATCACATCGTACGCCGCGACCAGATCCATCGCATTTTCACTCGTGATACGTGTGTTATGCAGAACGACGTCCACACCCGGATTAATGCTCTGAAGTGTCTCCTTCGCGGATTCGGATTTGGGGCGCCCGACGTCCTCTGTTCCATGAATAATCTGGCGTTGAAGATTTGAAAAATCGACCACATCGAAATCGACAAGCCCAATCTTTCCAATCCCCGCCGCAGCGAGATACATCGCAATCGGTGATCCCAAACCGCCCGCCCCAATACAAAGCACACTGGTCGAGCAAATCTTCTTTTGGCCCGCCAGACCGACTTCCGGCAAAATCAAATGCCGCGAATAACGGCGAATTTCTTCATTGTTTAATTGCATAACACACCCTACTGGATTGCACACTAGATGACGATTCACAGAAATCAAGCCGACAACCAGATCAGGCAGTGCGCGGATCTGATCACGAAGCGCTGCTCGTTCTATCCCGGCCTCTCCATCGTTCTCGGGAGCGGATTTCACGCATTCGTGAAAAGTCTTGATGTCACGAATCGGATCCCATATGCGAATTTGCCAGGTTTTGCCCCTTCCCGCGTCAAAGGACACGCGGGCGAACTTGTCTGCGGCCACCTGCTCGGAGTGCCTCTGTGGGTGCTAAGCGGCAGAACTCATTTCTACGAAGGCTATTCGATGCCCGAAATTACATTTCCAATCAGGGTCTTGGCAGCGGCCGGGATCGATTCCATCCTCCTAACCAACGCCGCCGGCGGGATCAATCCAAAATATCGTCCCGGAGATTTTATGTGTGTGTCTGATCATATCACCTTCATGG
>JAQBVM010000227.1 GCA_027623095.1 Verrucomicrobiota bacterium | reverse complement strand
CGCCGCTCGCAATCGGTTCCGACTACGATTCGGGGAGGATCGTAGTTGTCGGGCCGCGTCGTCGAAACATCATCGAATCGTATATCGTAGGCGTCCTTGAGTTGGGCGACGACGCCGGGATACTGAACGGCCAAATTCTTTTCTTCCCTGGGATCCACTGCCATCTTGTAGAGTTCACAAGGCACATCGTCTCTAGGCGCCAGCCGTCCGAAACCCGTTGGATGAACGAGTTTCCAGCGCTGATTGCGAACGGCAAAATGATGGTACCGAACGGGAACATTGCCCCGATGAGTTTGAATGAAAATTGTCTTCATCGAAACAGTTTCGGTGTGAACTCGGCCAAATAACCGCGCCAAATCGGCCAGCTATGGTTTCCCTCCGTAAGGTGCCAATCGTGCCGAATTCCCTTCTCCTTGAGTGACGCGATAAATGCCTCGTTCCGGCTCAACAGAAAATCGTCCTTGCCGCAGCCAATCCACAGAAGCTTCAGCGCCCGATTTGCGGCTTCCGGATGGTTCATTGTTGCGGCCACGGCATTACTCGCCGGCACCGAGGAACTAAATCCGCCGACCCAGGCAAAACGATCGAGATGGCTCAGACCGATCGTCAGCGACTGGCCGCCGCCCATGCTCAGACCGACGATGCCGCGGTTTTCACGATCCGCCTTCACCCGGTAATTGGCCTCGATGAACGGCATCACGTCCTCAATCAGGTCGCTTTCGAAAGCCGGTGTGTTTCCCTGGCCGCCGCCGATGCTGGCATGTCCGTCCATCATCACCACTACCATGGGGCGCGCACGGCCTTGCGCGATCAGATTGTCAAAGATCCAGTGGGCTTTGCCATGAACGACCCACGTGGCCTGATTATCACCGGATCCGTGCTGCAAGTACAGAGTGGGATACCGCGTATCCGGATGCTGATCGTATCCGGGAGGCGTATAAACCACCATCTCGCGAAGCCGCCCCAGCGACTTGGAGGCATATGTATGTTCGTGAATCCCGCCGTGAGGCACACTCTGAAAGTCGTGAATCAACGGAGGTTCTCCCGGGATATGAAGAATGCTGGTGCGCGGCTGGCGCATCGGTTTGATGGCGGAGTTCCCAGGGTCAATCATGCGGAATCCGTCCAAGCTGAAGCTATATTCATAGACCCCCGGTTCGACCGGCCCGACCGTCGCCTCCCAAACGTCATTCTCACCGCGCGTCATTTTGACGGTGGCGCCCCACTGCCCGCTTACGGTGACTTCGCCCGCTTTCGGCGCTTGAACGCGAAACGTGACTTTGTGGTCCGATTGAATCTCGGGAGAAACAACGGGACGCGGTCGCTCGCGCCGGGCGGGAGCATCCGCGGCCAATAAACTCGTTGCCATTGCAAAAGCGCCGGTGAGAAACAGAGAGGAGTTCATGATACCCGCCAGTTAACCCTCTTCTCGCCCGCAGTCAAACCGGATCTCTGTGTTTCGCCACGTGGAAGAACCGCCGAATTGATCTCGCTAAATGTTTCGCTCCATGAATCCCCCGTCCCATCCGGGACACCGCTTCCGATGAAAATCCAGATTCACAGCAATTCGATTGGTTTCACTGGGAGGGTGAGACTCTTGTCGAACCCATACCTTGGTGGATTCCAGGGTTCGGCGGGAGCCTCACCCTCCCATTTTCCGGGTAGCTTCGATGGTCATGGCCCCGATGCGCATTCATCTCATGAACGTTTCTCCACGAACCGTTCAAAATGTTGGTGGGGCGACACTCCGTGAGCCCTGACTTCTCCTTGAATTATTCTGCCTGCATAAAATGAACTTTTGGAAACGTGGAGCCTCCAGATTTCTCGCTGTTTCCATTGCACCTTCTGCACCGCTGGATAGATGTCAAAGGAAACGATATCCGATCCACGAATATATTCGGGATAATCCTCGCTGTGATTGCGTCTGACTCCGCGTCCGATGTAATTGTCCCAAGCAACACCCTGTCCCAGGTTGAGGAGCACAGGGCGGTTTGGATCCGCCTGCCGAATCCGCTCGTAGGTATGAACAATCGTTTCCGGCAGGATTCGTAAAGAAATTCATCTCCAATTGCAGACTGGGTTCTGCTAATCAGATTGCGGAATGACATTAACGGAAGCCCAAACGCTGCATTTCGAATTGGCTGCACAAATTTGGCAGCACGATCACGCCTACTACAATCTCGCGAATCCGGCGATCACCGACCCGGAGTATGACCGCCTCTATCGCCGCCTGCTCGACATCGAGAAGGAATTCCCGGATCTGATCACAGCCGATTCTCCGAGCCAACGGGTTGGAGGCGCGCCATTGAAGGAGTTCAAATCCGTTCAGCATCTGAACCCGATGCTAAGTCTCGACAACACGTACTCGGAAAATGAACTGCGAGAATTCGTCTCCCGAGTTCGACGGCTGTTGCCCGGCGAATCGCTGGATTGGATCGTGGAACCGAAAGTGGATGGCGTCGCGATCAGTCTCCGATACGAGAATCGCGTCTTTGCCATCGGCGTCACACGCGGAGATGGCACGACTGGCGACGATATTACAGCCAATCTGCGCACAATTCGCAGCATCCCGTTAAGGCTTCCCGACGGCGCGCCAAACATGATCGAGGTTCGTGGTGAAGTTTATCTCACGCGAACAGGCTTTGCGAAACTCAACGATGACCGAATCGCATTGGGAGAGCCGCCTTTCGCCAATCCAAGAAACGCAGCTACAGGGTCGTTGAAGCAGTTAGATACACGCGCCGTCGCAAAACGCCCTCTGGATATCGTCATATACGGAGTTGGAGTCGTTGAACCGAAACAACAGGATCTGGACCGCCAGGCAGTTGTTCTCGAATACCTTAAGACGCTCGGCTTCAAGACACCGGAGAGAACGTGGCCCTGCCACTCACCCGATCTGCTGATTGACGCCATTCGCGAATTGGATGAGATTCGCCATTCATTTCCGTACGAAACCGACGGCGCGGTGATCAAATTGGACTCGTTTCTTCTTCGCGAGCGAGCGGGTTTTACAGCCAAATCGCCCCGTTGGGCAATCGCGTTCAAGTATGCGGCAGAGCAGGCGGAGACGAAACTCAAAGCCGTGACGATCCAAGTTGGTCGAACCGGGGCGCTGACACCGGTGGCCGAGCTTGAGCCGGTCCTGGTCGCCGGAAGCACAGTTAGCCGGGCAACCCTTCATAACGAGGAAGAAATGCGGAGAAAGGATATCCGCATTGGGGACACGCTCGTTATCGAAAAAGCCGGCGAAGTGATTCCAGCCGTCGTCTCCGTGGTTCTGAGCAAACGCAGCGGAAACGAAAAATTATTTTTATTTCCGAACAAGTGCCCCGAATGCGAAGCCAAGGTTTCGAGATCAATCGGGCAGGGTGATGAGCCGTCCGGAGTCGTTCTCCGCTGCACAAATTCGGACTGTCCCGCTCAAGTCCGCGGGCGCATCGAACATTGGTGCCGCCGGGGCGCAATGGATATCGAAGGCGGCGGCGATGTCCTCATCGGCCAATTGGTTAGGGCGGGACTTGTGCGGAATGCCGCCGATCTTTACACGCTCCGCCTGGATCAAGTAGCTGGACTGGAACGAATGGGTGAGAAATCCGCGCTTAACTTTCTGCACGGACTCGAGGCGAGCAAACAGCGTGATCTGTGGCGTCTGATCTTTGGTCTCGGAATTTTTCACGTGGGCACCGGAGTCGCGAAGTCGCTCGCGCGAAACTTCGCCTCGCTGGACGATTTGCGCCGGGCTTCGCGAGAGCAACTTACTGAAATTTCCGAAGTAGGAGACGTGATTGCTGCAAGCCTGGCACAATGGTTCGCCGATCCTCGAAATCAGGAACTGCTCGAACGTCTGCGTGAAGCGGGCTTGAATTTTCAATCTTCACTTCACACAGTAACGGCAGCTCCGAAACGGTTTTCAGGAAAGACATTTGTATTGACGGGCACGCTTCCTTCGCTGTCCCGCGACGAGGCTGCGGCAAGAATCGAATCGCTCGGGGGAAAGGTAAGTGGCAGCGTGAGCAAGAAGACTGACTACGTCGTGGCCGGCGATGAAGCCGGATCAAAACTTGAGAAAGCGCAGAAACTCGGTGTCTCGATCCTTGACGAAGCGGAGTTTCTGAAACTCTGCGGAGAGTGATCCATCGCACCGATCGCTCGGGCCTGAGGAAGTTTGGTCGCGATGCGTCTCCAGTTTCTTGGATGTCAGCCCTCCCTATGAACTTGATATTGCTGCGGGTCACAGACCCGCGCTCCGGAGCGCGCCTCTGTGAGGCGCAGCAGTTCAGGGGTTCAAAGCGCGAAAGACTTCGGAGAAATCTCTCCATGAACTATTGATTTGAGATTTCAATTTCCAAATTTGGAACTCGATAGCTACTCATGAACCGTCTGTTCGATGGAGCGCGGATTGGCAATCCGTGATACAGCCGATTACCAATCGGCGCTACGGTCTCGGCTCGGTTCATCATCCCGATTCGTGCCCGTCCTTGAAGGTTTTCGCCCGCCATGCATTTCCCATCGAACCCATACTTCGGTGGATTCCAGGGTTCGGCGGGAGCCTCATCCTCCCATTCTCGGCGGAACCTCGAACGAATCGAGATTTCAGACCATTGAATCCCTTGGAAAGAGTTTGAAGTCGAGAAGCGCATTGGCTAACTTCTTCATATCTTGAAGACTCGACGCGCCGGTGTCTCCGAGCACGAGACACACAGTCACCCCCTCCGAGACCCTACAGTTTTAGCTGCCGCCATTGGGGTGCGCGACGGTGGCTTGAATTTGAGCTCTCGAAGCGCGGAGACTGGCTGCAGGATTCAACACTCAATTCAGGAGCCGAAATGCCTTCGTTAAATAATCCGGCTTGGAGTTCGAAGCATGCCTGGCATATTCTTTCGCGGGTGAATCCAACCAAGCGGCGCGCCAGGGAACGTGTTAAAGACTATCGCGAAATCTACACCCATTACGACGAAAAATCGGTTCGGGAACAAGCAAGCCGCTGCGTTCAGTGCGCCAACCCGCTTTGCACCATGGGATGCCCCCTGTCGAATCGCATTCCCGAATGGCTCGCGCTGACGGCGGAAGGGCGCTTCCTGGAAGCCGCCGAAGTTTCGCAATCGACAAGCAACATGCCCGAAATTTGCTCGCGAGTCTGCCCTCAAGAACGGCTTTGCGAGGCCGGGTGCATTTTGAACGGTCGTGCGGAACCCGTTTCAATCGGTCCGATCGAAAAATTTATCAACGAATATGCGATCGCGCGCAACGGAATTAGATCTTGCGAAAACACCGGGAACGGGCTTCGCGTGGCTGTGATTGGATCTGGCCCGGGCGGCATCGCCTGCGCCGATGAACTTGCGCAACTCGGATACTCGGTGACGATCTTTGAATCCCAGCACTTCGCCGGAGGGCTTCTCATGAACGGCATCCCGTCGTTCAAATTGGAGAAATCGGTCGTGAATCGGAGAGTTGAATCGCTATCGAGGTGTGGAGTTGCATTTCGCTTCGGCATACAGGTTGGACGTGACATCTCCATCTCCGAACTTATGGCGAGCCACGACGCAGTCTTCATCGCGGTCGGCGCCCAGACGCCCAAGACGTTCCAGATTCCCGGTTCGGACCTAATCGGAATTTTTGAGGCATTGCCATTTTTGTCGGAAAACAATGGCGTGCCGAACGTCGCCAGTCCGCATGTCTTGGTGTCCGGAAAACGCGTGGTGGTTTTGGGGGGCGGAGATACCGCGATGGATTGTTTAAGAACAGCTATTCGCGCAGGCGCGAGGGATGCTGTCTGCGTTTATCGCCGCGATCTTGTGAATATGCCGGGTGACCGTCGGGAATACGAAAACGCGATTGAAGAAGGGGCGAAGTTCCGCTTTTTGACGAATCCAATCCGGCTGCATGGCGATGAAAGGGGACGGGTGACGCATGTCACTTGCGTTCAAATGGAACTCGGCGAACCGGATGCGAGCGGCCGGCGTAAACCGAGGTCTGTTGCCGGGTCTGAGTTTCAGATCGAAGCCGATATCGTCCTGGTGGCCTACGGATTCGATCCTGAACCTATCTCTGAAGTCCCGGGATTCTATGGAATTCGCACCAACGAATGGGGAGCAATTGAGGCGAACGACCGCCAGATGACAAGTCTTCCGGGAGTTTTCGCTGGAGGCGACATCGTTCGCGGACCCAGTTTGGTGGTCCATGCGGTCCGTGACGGCAGAATGGCCGCTGCCGGGATTCACCGGTACCTTTGCGGCTCCTAGAAGCACCGAATAGAATCGACCTTCCCAATGCGGAAGGGTAGTTCTGGCGAATGCTAACACGACTTGTTTCCGTCGGTGTCCTACTTACAGTTCTAGGATTCATTCCGTCCGCATCCGCCGCTCTGGACTCTTCAAAGATCCACCACTCCTATTTGGCGCTCGGCGCGCGAACGGTAATCATTGGTGAATCGGGCCAAACACTTTGGAGCGCGCGCGACGGTTCTCGGGACGGTTTTGTATTGCCGACCGGCAACATCCTCGTTGCGTGGTCCGACGAGGTTAAAGAACTGACTCCACAGAACGAAACCGTGTTCGAATATCATCGAAGCGCGGTAAACAAAGAGATCGGAACGGCGCAACGCCTCTATAACGGAAACACACTGGTAACCGAACTCGGCTCGAAGCCGCGGCTCCTGCAAGTGAACCCTCTCGGCGACATCGTTTCCGAGGTTGTGTTGCGACCCGAAACGGACAACGCGCACATGCAAACACGGATGGCGCGCGAATTGAAGAATGGGAATTTCCTTGTTCCTCATCTCCTCGCGTTCGCGGTAAAGGAATACAAACCGGACGGACAGGTGGTTCGAGTGCTTCGCACGGACCTGGGCGAAATCGGTGGACGAGCCGGTGAAAACTGGCCATTCACAGCGATTCGCCTCGACAACGGCAATACGTTGATCTCCCTGACCCACGGCAACAAGGTTGTGGAATTGAATCCGCTAGGGGCGATTGTCTGGAAAATCACCAACGATGACGTCGGAGGTTTGTTCAACGATCCATGCGGTTCACAACGCTTGGCGAACGGCAACACGGTGATCGGCAGTCACGGGGCGCGAACCGGAATTTCCATGATCGAAGTGACATCCGCCAAACAGATTGTCTGGCAGTCCGATCATCCATTGGCCGCGGGCGTTCATCACTTTCAGATTCTCACAACCAACGGCAAGCCGGAACCAGGAATGCCGCTCAAATAGCCGCCTCGATCGAACGTCCTCACCGATATCTTGACGGGCGCGTGTCCGTTCAATACCGTCCGGACTTGGAAAGCACTATGAGTCTCGAAATCAAGATTGAATACTGCACGGCTTGAAACTACGAGCCGCATGCCGTCGGTCTGGCGGAAAAACTTCTAAAGCTGAAGCAACATATTGGGACACTGACATTGGTGCCGTCGGGCGGAGGCGCGTTTGAAGTCAGTGTGAATGGCCAAAATATCTATTCGAAGCTCCGGACCGGTCAGTTTCCCGATCCGGATTCCATCGTTCAGGCTGTGCGTGCGAAGCGTGCTTAGAATTTTGGAGAGTGCAAGTGTCATGCAAGTGTCATGCAAGTGTCAGTCCTCACTTTTTAAACAATGGCTTCGACGAAAACTCCGAACGAAGCAGGTTCGACACATAAGTCCAGCTTCCCATCTTTTTAAGCGGGGTTTTGGATTGATTTGGAATTGCCCCTGTTGGCGCATTGTATCGCTTCGTTTTTTCCATCCATTGGTGCAAGCGCGTATTCGCGCTTTTCGATGTTCCCAGATGCAGGCGTGCCGCGATCCCTTTGATCGACAGGGTCGTCTCCTGGCGCAGCCGCGCTCCCATCACAAGCTTTGCCGGATCGCTCTTGCGCCGGATTGCCAAATCGCTTCCGGTCCATCCCAGCCGAGCTAACTCCTCGGCGATGATTCTCTCGGCTCGGGCTTCAGCGGTCTCCCGGTGCCACTCTCCAGAGTGGTGGTCTCCCAGCTTGCCCTCCATCTCTTCGAGCATTCGTTCCCGGAACTGATTCCCTCCCAGGCACCCGCCTCGCCGCAACGTCTTCAGCGATTCTTCGTTGGCCTCCTCCATCCGCCGCTCAAATTCCTCCCGAGCCGACGCCGTATCCGCTGCCAGACCGTCCGCAAACCCTGCTCGGTGCAAGGTCGAAGCCTCGGTGGACACCGGCGCCACACGCCTCTACCTCAGGCCCAGCGTCATCCGCGCTCGTGGTTTGGAGAAAGTGGATGAGGTCATTTCCCAAACCACCAACGGCCCGAGAAAGCGCTCCGTCTATGAGCCGGTGCGACTGGAAGTCCAAGGCCGTTAGGGGAACTTCGACGTGGCCAGAATCAGCGTGATCAACTACGCAGGATCAAACGTCAGGAAAACACCAACGGATGGAGCCGCTCTGAAACCAGCCACACCGTCCACCCTCAGTCCCGGAAATGGCGGGACTACGGAGGACGGGGCAACCCAACTTCAAAAAGTGGTTTTCGAAGGTGCCCATCCCCGTGGGGGTTCCCCATGAAAATACGCCATATCGTTCCGCTGATCGTCCTTTTCTGCGCCACACTGCTTTCTTCCCCTCCCGCCCTCGCGCAGTTCCCGCAGCAGGGGCCGAAGTTAGTGGGGACGGGCGGCCAGATTGAACAACTCCCGCAACTCTCAAACGACGCCAGTCCTTCGGCAAAGCCGGAGGCTTTCTGCATCGAGTGAGCGCCAAAACCGAACCGCGTCTAAACAAATTCTTGCGAAACACCGCGCACAACGGATCAATCGGGCGAATGCAAAACAAGACGCTGAAAGTCACGATTAACGGAACGGGGTTCGCCGCCGGTTACACCGCGCAAACCTATGGAATGATTCCCCACAAGAACGGGGTCGGCATCGAATTGGCGGGCGTGACCTCGGGGAAGATCGCAAACGCCGAGGCGTTCGCGGAGAAGCACGGTGTCGCCCGGGCTTTCGTCAGCCATTCGGAAATGCTGAAAACCGTTCAGCCGGACATCGACAACATCGCTTGCGCCAACTTTGCTCACGGTCCATACACGATGGAAGCCGCTGAATCCCGCGTGCCCGTGATCGTTCTCGAAAAGCCGCCCGTAATTTGGCCCGGATATCCAGAGGGCCGCTTGGCCGATGCCGCGACTCGCAAAACGGAATCAATGGAGTACTTGATGAGCGTCTTGGATTCCGTTCGAAAGAATGGTTCAAAGCTTCTTTACGCGGAGGATTTCGTCTATTTCGACGGCGTCAAAGCCCTTGTGGAATTGCTGGCCGAAAGCCGCGAGACCGGCAAGGGGAAAATACTTTACCAATCCGGCGTGTGCGCTCATCAAGGCTCGCACGCTCCCGCATACGACACGCCCTCCCTTTCCGGCGGTGGCGCACTCTTTAACAAAGCCTGCCATCCCCTTGGCCCTTGCCTATACCTAAAGCAAGTCGAGGGTATCCTGCGTGACGGAAGGCCCATTCGTCCCGCGAAGGTTTCCGCCGTGGCGCTGCAAGTTCTGAAACATCAAGATTCCACCTCAGGCGAGCATTTCCGCGTAATGCAAAATGTCGATGATTTCGCGCGTATCACTGTCGTGTTTGAAGATCAGACGGTTGCCGAGGCACTCGGCCACGATTTGAACATCGCCGGAATTCGCAATGAACTTTCCGTCATCACCGATTTCGCCAAGTACGATATCCGGATCAATCCGAATAACGAAAACGAACTCTTTCTCCCTTCATCCGAACCCGCTGGAAACCTTCTTTTTCGCGAAAAGCTGCCGACGCCGATTGGCACGAGCTTTCCACGTCCCAACCAATTTCATTCTCATGGCTACGTCAACGAAATGAACGACGCGGTCGATAGCGCTCTCAACCCCACGCACCACCCGCAATCCGGCCCGTTAATGGCATGGGACACGATGGCGGTGTTAATGGCCGGTTATGAATCGAGCGAAAAGAACGGCCAGTTCGTGGACCTGCGAGAGATCATCGCGAGCCGGGAGTTTGAGGAAAACGAAATTCCCAATCCAAATCAATTTGGCCGGGTGTTTCAGAGGATCTGAACAGCCGCTAAGAGCCCGTGCTAAAATAACTTCCGATTGTGTGGGAGCGCCGCCCATAAAAGGTGAAAGGTGGCGAGCGAGCACTTGCCATCCCGCAGGTGGATCCGGGACGGGGAATCTGGAATGCCGATATTCCCTGGTTGTCCTTCCTTTGCGTCTCTGCTAAACAATCAAAGGGCAATAACCCATGACTACTCACCAATTCTCCCGGCGCACCTTTCTTCGCGGAATCGGCGTCACCATGGCGCTGCCTTGGCTCGAATCGCGCACCGTCTGGGGCGACCTGCCGCCCGGCGGCATCAAGCCCGCAAGCGAGGCGCCAGTGCGGCTCGCAGTGCTTTTCTCCGGCAACGGTTTTCATTCGAAAGAATGGTGGGCGCGGGGCGAAGGCAAACAGATGGAGCTGGGCAAAGTGCTCGAACCGCTCAACGATTTCCGCGAGAAAATGCTCTTGATTCGTGGGCTTTTCAACGCGGAGGCGCTGAAGGGGAACATCCATAGCTCGCAGACCGGGAACCTGCTCTCGGGCGCGCCGCTGGCATCGGGCGGTGAGATTCGCTCCGGCACCAGCATCGACCAATTCCTCGCGCAGCAATGCGGCCACTCCACCAAAGTCCCCAGCCTCGTTCTCGGGTGCGAGCGCTCGAATCCTTCCGTGCATAAGAATTACTCGATGCTCTACAGTTCCCACATATCCTGGAGCTCGCCGACCACACCCACGCCACTGGAGATTTATCCCGCCCTCGCGTTCGATCGCCTGTTCAAAGATGCGGCGAGCAAAGGCGATAGCAGCGTGCTCGACGCCATCATGGCCGACGCCAAAGATCTGCGGCGTCAGATCAGCGCGCGCGATCAGCACAAGCTCGATGAGTACCTCGACTCCGTGCGCGATGTGGAACAAAGGATCGAGAACGCAGGCAAAAGAGGCGAACTGCAAGGCTGGCGGCCCACTCTTGAAAAACCCAGCATGGCTCGCCCGGCGGATGGCATCCCCCAGGATATTGGGGAACATATGCGCCTCATGTGCGACATCTTAGTCCTAGGTTTTCAGACGGATACCACACGCATCTGCACGCTCAAGCTGAACAACGACCACAGCGCTCTCCGCTTCCCAAACCTCGGTGTGGATTACATGATTCATCACCTGCTCTCGCACAGCGACACGGCGGACTGGTTGAAGGTGAACCAATTCTTCCTCGACCAAGTGGCCTACATCGCCCGGAAACTCGACGCCATCCAGGAAGGTCCACGCACCGCGCTGGACAACACGATGCTGCTATTCTGTTCCTCGATGCTTACGGGAAATCACGACGCCACGCAATTGCCCGTCGTGCTGCTCGGCGGCGCCGGCGGCCGCATCAAAGGCGGACGCATGCTCGACTACCAAGACAAGTCCGAACGCCAGATGTGCCGGCTTTACCTCTCCATGATGGACAAGATGAACATCCGCCTGCCGAAGTTCGGCGATGCCACGGTGCCGGTGGAAGAAGTGTAAAGACCATTTCCCTGTCGAAACGAGATTCGCGACCAAGAGCATCGGAATTGGAGAGTCTGCTCGCGATTGGAACTGCGGGCCCGAAAGCAGTGAATCGCCTCGATCGTCCTCGCAGCTCGCAGTCCGAGGCACCGCAGTGTTCCTCCATGGGCCGACGAAATGGCCGCCAGGTTTTGGAGTGTGGCGCATTAGGGACGCCTAGCCCGCACTGGCATTGAGTTAGTGTGAAAGATGTTGATATGGAACAACTTAGTACTTGTACTTTTTTGACC
>JAQBVM010000226.1 GCA_027623095.1 Verrucomicrobiota bacterium | reverse complement strand
GTGCGTCTGGATGACTTGTGGAATTTGGACTGGCACAAGAACTACAAGGCACCGGCGAAGCGGCCGGACCGACTTTTTTTTTCGATGCGGCGATTGGGGGGCAGCGGGTCTGATCTTCCCAGGACAATTCAAATCCGCCGCTTGGCACATTGGTGATACAACTTTGCATGGCTATCAGGTTGCTTAACAATACGCATAGGGTGGCGCGGCACCGCGCCCCTGCCGGGAATGCCGGTTTGTTAAGGAACCGGATAGGGATGGAATTTTGAAATGCGGAACCAGTAACTCATGAACTTTCGAACCATAAACCATCCTGGGACGTTCCATTTGCCCAAGGCTGGTTTCACGCTCATCGAGCTCCTGGTCGTCATCGCAATCATTGCGATTCTGGCCGACATGCTTCTGCCGGCGCTGTCCCGCGCGAAAATGAAAGCGCAACAAATCAAGTGTCTCGGGAACCTCCGACAGCTCGGGCTCGCCAACTTCATGTATGCGAATGATCATGGCAAGACCATCCCCTACGAGTCCAAGGACCCTCTCTGGCTGAAAACGTTGAGTGAAAATTACGCCCAGGTGGACAGCATCCGTCTGTGCCCGTCCGCACTTTACAACAAAAAATATGGCGAACTTGGAACAGCCGTGAGCGCTTGGGTATGGGGAAATGTGATCAATCCGGGGACGAAGGAGCCCAAATGGTCTGGAAGTTACGCCCTCAATGGCTGGATGTATGCCGGGGATTGGCCCGATGGCGTCAACGGATATCCAAAGACGCAAAACGCGTTCCGCCAGGAATCAGACATTGCCAGCCCTGCGCGCACTCCAGTGTTTGTGGACGCCATCACCCCCGACACGTGGCCCAGATCGTTGGACAGGCCCGCCCGCGATCTTTTCGCCGGCGATGCGGCCAGCAGCCCGGGCCTGTCTCGAATCACCATCGCCAGGCATGGTTCGCGTCCGAACCCCATTCCCCGAAAACATCTTCCCGGCGTGAAACTGCCCGGCGCGGTCAATCTGGTCTTCGCGGATGGGCACGGAGAACTCGCGCCCTTGGAACAGCTGTGGAAATTCGCCTGGCACAAAGATTATCAACCACCTGACACGCGGCCGGATTAGGCGGAACTCACTGTCCAACTTTTCAATCGCACCACAGCGTTTCGATCCGGTTCCCATGACCACCTTCCAAGGAATCCCGTTTTTGCCGAGCGTCAAAAGCCGATTCCTGGCAGCCCCCTCTCAATGCCTCGTGTTGCGGACCGTTGGCGCTCTCGAAACCGCAAAGCGATCCGAGGACCCGCGCGGGGCCCGTGAATGGCACACATCACACCCTCGCCAGCGCAGGCTCGTATTGCCATGGATTGTCGCAATGTTCGTTCAGATCCTGCACAACGGCCTTGCAGCCGAGTCAAGTTCATTGGCCAAACTCGCGCCGCTGCTTCAGAAGAACTGTTTCGAGTGCCATGACGCCACGGTGAGCCGAGGGGGTGTCAATCTGGAGCAGGCGACGGCGACTTCCGATGTAGCGCGCGATTTCACGATCTGGGAACGTGCCGCGCGCATGGTCCAAGAGGGCAAAATGCCGCCCGAAAAACGCGAGCCGTTGTCACCGGGCGATCGGGCCCAGGTCGTCGATTCCGTTCGCACGACCCTTGATGCGTACATAGCGAAACACGCTGGCGATCCCGGCCCCGTCGCACTCCGGCGGCTGACCAGCGCGGAGTACGACTTTGCGATCGAGGATCTCACCGGGCTTTCGTTGTCGCTGGGCAAAACTTTCGTCAATGATGCCGTTGGTGGAGAAGGGTTCTCCAACGTTGGCAATGTGCAGTTCATGGAGGACTCGGGACTCGAACGTTATCTGGAAGCGGCCAAGACGGTTGCCGACCATGCGGTTATCGGAAGCGGTCCCATCCGGTTCTTTCCCGATCGCGGTTTGACTGGTTTGGAGCTCTCGGCGATGGACCGCATTCAGAAAATCTATCGGAGCAACGGATTTCGCACGACCGCAGGCGAGGGTGCGGAACCGTATGGGCTCACCCATTACCCCAACGCTTTCTATGCCGCGTGGCGATACTTACATCGGACGGCCCTGGGGATTGGAGATGCCGACTTGCGGCGTCTGGCTCGGGAACTCCATGTGCCAGGCCCGTTTGTGGAACATATCTGGAAGGTGCTCAATCTACCCACCCCGCCGTTCCCGATGGCTCGATTCAACGACGCCTGGCGGGCTCTTCCGGCTCCGAGTTCGCCTGGATTCCAAGGAGATGAACAGGTGCGATCAGGCTGCCGGCAGATCCACGACGAGCTCGATGCCTGGCAGACCGCTTTGGCCAGGCCCATTGGAATCAACGAGGAAGCTACGGTCATGACCGCGGACTTCATCCACATCACGAATCGCGCCCCGGTGCGCTTGCAATGGACGCTGAGTTCGTCGAACGCGCCCGCCATGGCCCGCCTTCAGCTCGATTCCGTCCTTGGAGATTCACGCGGCCAAATGTTCGTCATCATCCGGGAACTTCTCGACCTTTTGACACCGGAGACGACGAACCATTTCACCTTCGGGCGTCACCCGCGGGGCGAGATAGTTCCCCCCACGAGCTTGGTGATCCACGGGACCGAGCCGATCGTGCTGAGTTTCAAAGTGCCTCCCGGAGCGACGAACCTGTCCCTGCAACTCAACCTGGAGCTGGATTCACGGCACAGTGAGGATCGGATTGTTCGATGTCGCGCAACAATCGACACCGCAACGGGGCCCGTCACGCGCCTGGCGCTTCTCGCGCCGGACAAAAGCCCATTGCTTGCCACGATTGCAGATCAACTCGTGGCGTTCGCCGGCGCCCTGCCCCAGGTGTCGCATCGGGAACCGGCGCCGTCCGACCGCGATCCGATTCCGGCGCCCTACGACAACAAGTACGAATCGCCCGACCGAAATTATTTTCACTACAAAGTAAAGTACCACCGTGACGATCGCTTTTTGGCCGAGCGAATTCTCGACGATCGAACCCGGCACGATTTGGATGTGGCGTGGGCCGATCTGCTGGGTGCATTCGATTATCACGACCTGAAACTCCGATTCTTGAACCGGAAGTTTGGCGAATCCAAAGACGTTGGAACAACCTCCGAGCTGACGCCGGAGCAGATCGCGCAATTTCCCGAGACAGCGCGATCGGACGTTGCTGCACTCGTTGCCGAGCGAAAAGCGGTCATGGCGGCGCATCGTTCCGCGGAACCGGGCCACATCGAGGATGTCCTGGCATTAGCCCAGCGCGCCTGGCGCAAGCCAATCGCGGCTGAGGAGTCGGCTCGACTGCGCCGGTTCTATTCCGACCTGCGATCACCTTCCGGGAATGCGCTGAGCCATGTGGCGGCGGTGCGCGCGTTGATCGCACGAGTGCTAACGGCGCCGGCATTTCTCTATCGATTCGAACCGCAGTCGCTTGGCAGCGAGGCCGGGCCCGGGAGAATGGCCTTATCGGACGAGGCTCTGAGCAGCCGGTTGAGCTTTTTTCTCTGGGCATCGATTCCCGACGACGAACTTCGTCGTGCGGCCCGGGCTGGCGAACTGCGTGAGGCCGCCGGGTTGGCGGCTCAAGCGCAACGGCTGTTGCGCGATCCCAAAGCCCGGCGCCTGGCGACTGAATTCTTCGGGCAGTGGTATGGATTCTATGGTTTCGAACGCCATGACGGCGTTGATCGAACTCGTTTCCCGGAATTCACCGAATCACTGCGGCGTTCGCTTTACCAAGAGGTGGTGGCCTTTTTCGAACACATCATCGAAGGAAATGGTCCGATGGACGATATCCTGTTCACCCAGGATGTTTTCTTAAACGATGAACTCGCCAGGCACTACGGACTGAGAACTCCCAACCCTCTCGGCTCCGAGATTGCCCGTGTCCGTGGGGAAGACGGCCGGGCTCGACGCGGGTTGTTGGGTCTGGGTGCGATCCTCACGGTCACATCGCCGCCACTCCGGACAAGTCCTGTGAAGCGAGGCGATTGGGTGCTGCGCCGGGTCCTGGGCACCCCGCCGCCGCCGCCGCCGGCCGATGCCGGTTCCATTGCCGACGATGACGTTGCCGACGACGGACTTTCCGCACGCGAGCGACTGGCGCAGCACAGCCGCCAACCCTCGTGTGCCCACTGTCATTCGCGTTTCGATCCCTTTGGATTTGCCCTCGAACATTTCGACCCTATCGGACGCTGGCGCGACGCCTACCGCGATGGGCGCGAGATTGAATCGTTTGGAACGTTGCAGGACGGCACGACAATTCGGGGTTTCTCGGGTTTGGAGGACTATTTGCGCCAGCATCGGCGATTGTTTCACCGGACACTGAGCGCCAAGCTCCTCGGCTATGCCCTGGGGCGGAATGAACTCCTTTCCGATCGTCCATTGATCGATGCCATGGTCGAGGATTGCGCGTCCGGCGGCGGATTCGCCCAGATGGCATTGCGTATTGTCAGAAGCCCCCAATTTCGATATCAACGCGTTGCTCCGATAGCGGATGCCAACAGCAGCAAACCGTAGAAAGAATAACGATCACGCCATGCCACCCCGACCTGCAACTTCAGTAAATCGTCGCCAGTTCCTGCGAAGTGCTACCGGCGCGGCCCTCTCGCTACCATGGCTTGAATCGATTCCAGTGCGAGCCGCTGAGACCGGGAAGAAACTCCCTTCCGAAGCGCCAGCGCGACCACCCGTGCGATTCGCATGCCTCTGCTTCGCGGACGGAGTGGAGCCGAAGCATTGGTGGGCCAAGGGCGAGGGCGCAGACATGCAATTGGGAGAAGCGCTTCGCCCGATGGAACCCTACCGCAAGGACATGATTGTTCTGGGAGGCTTGTTCAATGAACGAGCGCTCGAGCACACGAGCGCTCATTTGGGCCGCTTCCCTAATCTGCTGTCCGGCGCCTGGGTCAGCACCGCACAACAGGACATTCGCGTGGGTCAAACCATGGATCAACGGCTCGCTCAACATCTCGCGGGCAAGACCCCGGTGCCCAGCCTGGTTCTGGGGATCGAACCGACCGAACTCCGGCTCGAAGACGGCCTGACCATGCTCTACGGATCGTGCATTTCTTGGAAGTCCGACACTCGGCCCGCGACCAAAGAGATCTACCCGGCGCGCGTGTTCGATTTGCTCGTCGGAAACCGATCGGGCCGTCGGCTTGATCGAAGCATCCTCGATGAGGTGGCCGCCGACGCCCGGTCGGTGCGCCGGGAGATTCACTCCGCAGATCGATCCAAGCTGGATGACTACTTGGAATCGATTCGGGATATCGAGAAGCGCATCGAGTTGGCCGGCAAAGAGCGGCGGATCGAGGGCTGGCAGCCGAGCGTCCGCGAAGTCACCATGCAGCGCCCGGACGAGGCTTTGCCGCAAGACGTGCCGACCCACATGCGGTTGATGATGGATCTGATCGTCCTGGCCTTTCAGATGGACAAGACCCGCGTCGCCACGTGCCTGCTGAACAACGATCTGTCCGCCATGACATTCGAATTCCTGGAGGGCGTGCGCGGCAGCCTGCACGTGGACTTGACCCACAACGGAAACAAGCCAGAGGTGGAGATCATGCACATGAAGACCAACCAGTTTCATGTGCAACAGCTCGCCTACCTTTGCAGCCGCCTTGAGGCGATTGACGAGGGCGAAACCACCGCGCTGGACAATTCTCTGCTCCTTTGCTGCTCGAACATGTTTGACGGCGATAAACATGAGGCGGAACATCTCCCGATGCTGCTGGCCGGCCGCGGAGGCAATCAGCTCAAAACCGGCCGTGTGCTCAACTTCCTCGATCGACCGAAAGCCGAGCGCCGCGCTTGCAGTCTTTACTTGTCATTGATGGATTGCATGGGGTTGCAGTTGCCCCGCTTCGGCGACGCAGACCAGAGACTCGCCCTGCTTTGATTTCTCCTCTGCCGACAACGTGCCGCGTCGAGGCGGTCGGGGTTGTCCGGAGTGCTGGCGTCCTTGAATTCGTAGATTGAGAAACGGCGTGGATCCCGCAATCCTTTCGAATCAACCTCGAAATAAATTCCAACAACTCGAACAGCAACAGCCACCGGAGCCGCTATGAAAAGACGAACATTCTGGAAAAAAATGATGGGCGTGTGGCTCTTGATGGGCTTTACCGCCGGGACCTGCACTGCGGCCACCGCGATTTTCGACGGCAAATCTTTCGCGGGGTGGGAAGGGGATACGAACAATGTCTGGCGGATCGCGGATGGCGCCATCACGGCCGGGTCCTTCGATCGCGTCGAGCCGCGGAACGAGTTTCTGGCCACGGTTCGGCAGTACACCAACTTCCAACTGCGCGTCCGGTTCAAGATTCAAGGCACAAAAGCCCTGAATGCCGGTGTGCAGTTCCGCACGCAGCGCATTCCCAATCACCATGAAGTGAGCGGGTATCAGGCCGACATCGGCACGGAAGTGGACGGGCATCTCTATGATGAAAGCCGGCGTAACCGCATGCTGGCCTCGCCCAGCAAATCCGCGGTCGAACGGGCGCTGCGAGCTGTAAGCGCCGACGGTTGGCATGAATATCGAATCAGCGCGATCAACCAGCGAATTCTGATCTGGTTGAATGGCGTCCAGACGATCGAATTCAACGAGCCGGATCCCGCAATACCCCAAAGAGGGATCATCGCCCTCCAGATTCACGGCGGGATGAAAGGCACCATTGCGTACAAGGATATCCAGATCGAGGAGTTCCCGTCCGAACCCGCCGCCACGCGAATCGGTCCCGTCGCTGAGCCTTCGGCCCCAAAAAGTGTTTTCCCAGGACGACGCTTCACTCTCGAAACCGGCGAGGTTGTCGTGTTCGTCGGGCAAACCGACATCGTGCGGTTGCGGGGCAATATCGCGCTTGAATCGGCGCTGGCCATTCACTACGCCGCCGCGAGGCCGCGTTTCCGGAACATGGCTTGGGAAGGTGACACGGTTTATGAACAATGGAGGGACCTCAACTTCGGGACCTGGTCGGAACAGCTTTCTGCTGCGAAAGCGAGCGTCATCGTTGCCCAATTTGGTCAGCTCGAATCAATGGAGGGACCCGAGAAGCTCGGCGGTTTCGTCGCGGCTTACGAGGCGCTGCTGGATCAGCTCGCGACGAGAAGCCAGCGCATTGTCCTGCTCTCTCCCCGTCCCTTCGAAACCCCGCAGTCGCGTCATATGCCGGACCACACCGGCAAGAACGACACGGTTCGCGCCTTGACAGAAGCGGTGGCGCAACTCGCCGAACGGCGCGGTTATGTGTTTGTCGATCTGTTCAATCCACTGCTCCGCAACACGTCGCCGCTCACCGTCAATGGATTGCACCTGACCCCGGACGGCCATGTGAAAGTTGCCGGGCTCGTCGCCGCCGCGTTGGGTGTACCCATGACTCCTACGGCTCCACTCGATGGGTTGCACGACGCGATTCGTGAGAAGAACCGCCTCTGGTTCGACAATTGGCGGCCCATGAACTGGTCCTTCGCGTTTGGCGACCGCACTGAGCAACTCTTCGGCAAAGCCGGAGGAGGCCGCCCGTCTTTACGGGTCGAACTCGAGCAGTTTCAACCATTGATCGCGTCCGCGGAGTCGGAGATTCATCGTTTGGCCGCCGAAGCTCGGGAAGGCCGCCCCCCCATTCGAGCAGTCCTGCACTTGAATCCGACACCGTCCCCCGGCGCTTCCGATCCATCGGGTGATCACTCGCCGGAAGCGGAATTGCGGTCGTTCACTCTCGCGGAGGGTTACGCTGCGAATCTGTTCGCTTCTGAGGCCGACGGCGTTGTCAAGCCGCTGCAGATGCGTTGGGATGATGACGGCCGCCTTTGGGTCTTATGCACGCCGACCTATCCCCATATTGAGCCGGGAGCCAAGCCGGGCGATTACATTTTGGTGTGCGCTGACACCGATGGGGATGGACGCGCCGACAAGTTCACACGCTTCGCCGAGCACCTGCTCGTCCCGATGGGCCTCGAATTTGGCGATGGGGGAGTGTATGTGGCGGAGGGATCGGAACTCGTTCACTTGCGCGACACTGATAACGATGGCAAAGCGGACGCCCGCACGGTGATTCTTTCGGGTTTCGGGACGGCGGATGCGCATCAAATGATCAACGGCCTGGAGCGAGGACCGGGCGGCGAATTATGGTTTACGCAGGGGCACCACGTTTACTCTCGCGTGGAAACAACCCGAGGCGTCGCGCGTTTGGATAAAGCCGGAGTCTGGCGCTATCGGCCGCGCACAGGACGGCTCGACGGTTTCTTCAACCTTTCGACCGCCGGGTTGAACTGCCAGGGTGTCACCCACGACGACTGGGGCCAGACCTTCCATAATTCCGGCGCATACAGCGGAGGCTTTTACACCACACCCGGGGCCATTCCGACACTACGGCCATTGCGGTACTGGGCGATGGCCGTTCCCGACCGGCGCAATACCGGCGTCGAAATCATCGGCACGAAGCACTTGCCAGATGATTTGCAGGGCTGCGTGGTCTGGGGCGGCTTCATGGGCAATACCGTGCAACTCCACCGGCTCCAGGACGAGGGCGCCGGTTTCACCGCGGCCGTCTTGCCCGATTTGCTGACTTCATCCCGCCGGGAGTTTCGGCCGGTCAACGCCAGGATCGGCCCTGACGGCGCTGTTTACGTGTGTGACTGGTACAACCCGATCATCGGCCACTATCAGGCGAGCTATCGTGACCCCGCCCGCGACAAGACTCGCGGCCGCATCTGGCGCATCCGCGCGAAGGACCGTCCGTTGGTCAAACCGCCCATTTTGGCAGGGCGAACTCCCGCCGAGCTGTTGGAATTGCTGCGCTCTCCTGAGCGTCTCACGCGCCATCACGCCAAGACCCTGCTGTTCGACAAACCGACTCCCGCCGTCATGGCCGCCCTCGATGCGTGGGTGGCCGCTCTGGCGCCCGATGATCCAAAGCTCGAACAACTCCTGGTGCATGCCATCGGCATCTGCGAAGGACATGAAACCCTCCGCACGGAATGGCTCAACCGCCTGCTGAGAGCGAACGATTTTCGGGCGCGCGCCTACGGAACGCGAGTGATCGGAAACTGGGGAACCCGATTGGCCGATCCCCTGGCGCTGCTCCGAAGGCAGATTCAAGACCCGCATCCGCGAGTTCGCCTGGAAGCGATTGTGGCCTGCAGTTACCTCCCGTCGGCCGAAGCCGTGGCGGTCGCCACCCAAGCATTGGATCGGCCACGAGACCGTTTCATCAATCATGCGCTCGCCCAGGCCGTCAATGCGCTCGGACCGTCTTGGTACCCCGCCCTGGCCGAAGGCACGCTGTCGCTCGCCAATAACCCAGAGCATCTCCGATTCATCCTCGAATCCGAAAGAACCAAGGAAACCGCCGAATGGGTGCGGAAGCTCGCAGAAAGGCCCGGGCTCGATGCGGCCCTGCGTGAACGCCTCCTCGCGCTCCTGGCCGCCGTGGGGTCCGGGTCGGATTTGCGCTTCGCTCTCGACGCCGCGCCGCGCAGCCAAGCGGTGCTCCAGGAATTGGTCACAGCGGCTTCCGTTCATCATCGCAAGCCCACCGGCGACCTCACGACGCACGTTCGCCAGTTGATCGCCGAGGCCAGTCCCGACCTGCGATCCTTTGGCCTGGCGCTCGCCGGCGCTTGGGGCATCTCCGAAGCGTCGGAGGCAGTCCGGGCGGAATTGGCGCGCAAGGACAATGACCAACGGATTCTGGTCGCCGCGCTCGGCGCGGCGCCCGCCCTTTTGGGCCAAGAAACAATCCGCTGGACGCAGCCCCTGGCCGCATCCTCCGCTCCCTTTCCAGTGCGAACGGCTTCCATTGCCGCGATGGCCGCCGTGGACTTGACCGCCGCTGCGCGAACCGTGACCGAGGTTCTCGGCGAGGTGAAGTCGGAGGCCGACATCAATCAACTCTTGGCGCCGATATTGAACCGCAGGAACGGCGCGGCGGTGCTCACACAGGCATGGCAGGCGAGGGCGCCTGCCGCCGATGCCGCCCGACTGATCCGCCAAGCCTTGAACAACAGCGGGCGAAGCGAAGTCGCTCTCATGAACATCCTTTACCAGGCCATCGGAGTTGAAAATGAGCTAACGACTTACGACCCCGCTCTCGTGAAGTCTCTCGCGGAAGCATCCATGAGGAGTGGGAACGCGAAGCGGGGAAAATCCGTCTTCTTGTCGAATCTCACCAGTTGTGTCGCGTGCCACAAACTCGATGGTCAGGGAGGGGAAGCGGGCCCCGACCTGTCACTGGTCGGTGACGGCCGGAGTCCCGAGCTCTTGATCGAATCCCTCCTCTGGCCCAACCGCCAGATCCGAGAGGGTTATTTGGCCACCACCATCACGACGAAAGCAGGCGACCAATTCACGGGCTACAAAATCCGCGAAACCCCGGACGAATGGCAACTCCGCGACCCCTCCTTGAATCAAATTCACCGCATCGCCAAGGCCGATGTGGAACAAATGCAAGACCTCGGCAGTCTGATGCCGGAAGGTCTCACCACGGGCCTGAGTCGCGATGAGCTCCACGATCTGATCCGATTCCTGGCCGAGCAGGGACGAATCTCCCCCACCCCATGACCCCATTTTGCTCCGGATCATTATCCGACGTCCACGACGTCCAAGGACGGGCAGGTAAAGTTTTATCGAGGGCGCCAGTAATTCCATTGGCTTTCGGGAGCGCTCTTATTTATGTTATAAAGATCCACATTGACAATCCTATGAAACCGTATCGAACCCGGACGAACGACATGGCTCCGACCCCACTGCTCCCCTGCCGAGAGAGCAGTCCGGCGCGGGCCTTCACCCTGATAGAACTTCTGGTGGTGATTGCGATCATCGCGATCCTGGCCGGAATGCTCCTTCCCGCCCTGGGGAAGGCGAAGACCAAGGCGCAGGGGATTGCCTGCATGAACAACCAGAAGCAACTGTCGCTGGCCTGGTTGCTGTATGCCGACGACCACAACGACAACCTTGTTTGGAACGATCTCACCGCTGACGGGTCCGGGTGGGTGCGTGGCGTGCTGGATTACAGCGCAAGCAATCCCCACAACACGAACGTGGCCGGGTTGCTGAATCCTAGTTACGCCAAGCTGGCGCCCTACACCAAGTCGCCTGGTATTTACAAATGCCCAGCGGACCGCAGCTACGTCACCATCAAGGGGCAGCGTCATTCCCGGGTGCGCAGCCTCTCGATGAGCCAAGCCATGAACTCGCGCGACGACTGGCTCAGCCACCTCACGAAAAAGAAGTACCGCGTCTTCCGGAAACTGAGCGACATCGACCTGATGGGCCACTCGAAGGCCTTCGTTTTCATCGACGAACATCCGGACAGCATCAACTTCGGGGACATGGCGGTGGCGATGAACGACGGAGTCCCGCCGGCCCAAATCCACATCATCGATTACCCGGCCAGCACCCACAACGGCGCCGGAGGGATGAGTTTTGCCGACGGCCACGCCGAGGTGCACAAATGGTTGGATCCCCGGACCCGGCTGCCCTGGAAAAACGCCTCGATGGCCCTCGTCGTTCCCTCGCCCCGCAACCAGGATATGGTCTGGCTCTCCGAACGAACCTCCATCAGGATGGAGTAGGGCGGAATCTTCGCCCCTCCGTATCGTATGCTTCGACTCGCGGTTGTTGCCTGCAGGGTTGCTCTCGCCTTGGGGATGACCGCCCGCGCGGCGGGCGCCTCCCTGCCTGCACCTGTGTCGCGGACGGTCGATTTTGAGACGGAGGTCAAGCCGATCCTTCAAGCCACGTGCATTAGCCAGGGCTGCTCTAAAGTCAGGCAGGACATGTGATGAGACGGATGACGTGTCCGATTCGGCGGTTCAT
>JAQBVM010000002.1 GCA_027623095.1 Verrucomicrobiota bacterium | reverse complement strand
CTACAAGAGCGATGTCAGCACAATCCCCAAATCCCTTTCCAAGCCCTCGTCAAGCACCGCTCCAAATAAAAAGACCGTGGTTCTCCGCAATGCAGTAGAGGTAATTGTGCCCGCGAAGAAACAGTTGATTCCCCACAACCGCCGGGGAGGCATCGAGACTGTCCTCGAGCAGATTAGTGGCGAGAATTTTGAGATCTTTTGATTTTTCTACAACAACGGTCGCGCCGTTCTGGCCGACCAAATAGACCTTATCCTGGACCCCGACAGGTGACGCATACACTCCGGAGATTCCAGACAGGCGTTGCTGGGAATAGTGGAACTTCCCAGTATTCGGATCGACGCAGCTCAGTTGAGGCCCTGTTCGTTGCAGAAAATAGAGGTAATCGCCGTAAAGAAGTGGAGATGGAACGTACGGAGTTCCTCGATCGGTGCTCCATCGCACAGCGCTGGTTCCGGTTAAGTCGCCCGAACCGCCGAGCTCAATTGCAATTGCTGCCGGGTTTCGATGGCCGGACATCGCGAAGACCATTTTTTCATTTCCAACGATCATCGGGACAGGATTGGAGCCGAGGCCCGAGCATTGCCACAGCACATTTCCGGTCTTCAGATCGTAGCTCCGAACTGCGTTCGAGCCGTTGACCACCGCTTCGACGTTGCCATTCCGTTCAATAAAATACGGGGTTGTCCAACCTGAACCTTCGTCGCGCTTTTTTTTCCACAGTTCCGCGCCTGTCTTTTTGTCAAACGCGTAGATGTAAGAATCGCCGTTGTTATCCTGAACAACCATTAGAATGTCACCGTGGAGCGCGGGTGATGATCCTTCGCCGAATGTAACGCTTACCTTTCCGAGGTCTTTGTCCCAAATCAGTTTCCCATCCATGTCATAGCAATGAAGTCCATAAGAACCGAAAGAGGCATACACGCGCTCGCCGTCTGTGACGGGGGAACCGGAGCTGAAGCTGTTTGAAGGCTGAACGCTTTGATGCGGCACCTCTCTGCGAGCGACCTGTTCCCAAAGTACGGTCCCTGTGTTCCGGTCCAGGCATAGTGTTTGGAATGTATGTTCTGGCAAGGGACCGCCCCCGCCGCGTCCTCCCCGGCGTCTCTGACCTTCGGGCGCTTGTTCGCGATTCGGTGTTGCCGCTGGCGCGGCAGGTACGCCCGAGGCCACTGCGGTCAGGACGAATATGCGGTTTTCCCAGATTACGGGAGTGGCATGTCCGGTTCCGGGGAGTTTTGTTTTCCATTTCACGTTCTTCACTTCGCTCCATTCGAGAGGTGGATTTCCGTGCAGAACAATCCCGTTGCCGGCCGGACCCCGCCACTGGGGCCAATTGCGGTTGTAGGTCTCCTGGCTGGCTGGAGCCGCGGGAGCGAGCCGAGTGGCGCAGATCAGCAGCAGCGCCGCGAACGAAAGGATTATTCTCATAAGTCTGGTGTTCATTAAATTCTTCTTGGGACGCAAGCAAAGGCTTGGCAAAACAGCACGTCTTCACACACGCTTCGTGCGGTCACGATCCGTATTGAGTTTCCACCGGCGGAATCCGCATCGTTTTGTTTGTTGACGAATCTGTATTCGAATCGGTTACAAGCGTTGCGTGCGAATTCCGTTGCCATGCGACGCTCGGTCGCGAATCAAAAAAGCTTTTCATGCCTTTCGCGCGCATTAGACTCTTCACAATCCTACGAATTAGACCTATGAAGAGTCTCTACCACAGTCTTTCGACAATTGCGTGTCTGCTTGTTGCGTTTTTGGGAAACCCTGCGCAGATCCTGGCGGCAGAACGATTGCCCAACATCGTGATTATTTTTGCCGACGACCAAGGATATGCGGACGTGGGGGTTTTTGGCGCCAAAGGCTTCGAAACACCCAATCTGGACCGCATGGCGTGGGAAGGGAGGAAATTCACGCATTGGTACTCCGCGCAACCAGTCTGTTCGGCGTCGCGAACCGCGCTGCTGACTGGGTGCTACCCAAACCGCATCGGGATTCACGGCGCGCTCGGCCCGTCGGCCCGCCATGGGATTAATGCGACCGAGATGACGATCGCGGAGGTTGTGAAGCAGAAGGACTATGCAACGGCCATTTTCGGGAAATGGCATCTCGGCCACCGTGCGGAGTTTCTCCCGTTGAGACACGGGTTCGACGAATACTTCGGACTCCCGTACTCGAATGATATGTGGCCTTATCACCCGACCGCGCCGAAGAACTATCCGGATCTCCCGTTGATCGAGGGCGACAGAGTTTTAAAGCCGAAGGTTACGCCTGAAGATCAGACGCACTTGACAACGTGGTACACGGAACACGCCGTCGATTTCATCAATAGGAATAAGGATCAGCCGTTCCTGCTCTATGTGCCCCACAGCATGCCGCATGTCCCGCTCTATGTATCCGAGAAATTCAAGGGCAAATCAGCGCAAGGATTGTACGGCGACGTGATCATGGAAATCGATTGGTCTGTCGGCCAGATCTTAGCTGCGTTAAAAGCGAATCAGATCGATGAAAACACGCTCGTTATTTACACATCAGACAACGGTCCGTGGCTTTCGTATGGAGATCATGCGGGATCGGCACTGCCATTGCGCGAGGGAAAGGGCACTGCGTGGGAGGGAGGCGTGCGTGAGCCGACGATCATGCGATGGCCGGGAAAAATCCCGGCCGGAACCGTTTGTGATGTCCCTGCCATGAATATCGATATTCTACCGACCATTGCGCATCTCATTGGGGCGGAGCTTCCAGGCCATAAGATTGATGGTCTCAATGTATGGCCGTTGATTGCAGGGGAATCGGGCGCCAAGAATCCACACGCTGGATACTGGTTTTACTACAAGCAAAACGAACTGCACGCCGTGATCCAGGATACATGGAAACTTTACCTGCCGCATGAGTACCGGACATTGTCGGAGCGAACTGGGGGCACGGGCGGCAAACCGGTCCCGTACGATTCGGCGAACGTCGAGACTTCGGAACTCTACAATCTCGCGAAAGATATCAGCGAGATGCGAAATGTCGCGAAGGACCACCCGGAGATCGTGAAACGTCTCGAAGCATTTGCCGAAGAAGCCAGGGCCGAATTGGGGGACAATTTGCGCAACCGTCTTGGAAAAGGGTCGCGCCAACCCGGCAGAGTTGCCGACCGGTGAAGTTCGTGCGAATCCGGGAAATCAGCCGTCCGATTCATTGAATTTCCTACGGTTTCTTCTGGAGCGCAGGGATTCTGTTCACTTCTTTCTTGATGATGCCTTGACCGAGGCTTAACTTCCGCCTTGGATTTTGCCAGGGCCCATGGAATGGGGACTTTCGAACCCCGCCAGGGCAGGAATGCAGCAACGGTAGTTTGCTCCTCATCCGCCGTGGTCACCCTGGCATTTTCTTTTTTCGATTCTGTGCCGCATCCCAGGTCGATCGAGCGTCGAAAACCATCAAATCAAGATCGAAAATGTCGTATTTGGTCATAGCTCGAAAGTATCGGCCACAACGGTTCTCCGATGTGGTCGGACAAGAGCACGTGACCCAGACCCTCACCAATGCGATCCGACAGAACCGTATTGCCCATGCTTATCTGTTTGTCGGGCCTCGAGGCACTGGAAAAACGACTGCCGCTAGGATTTTTGCGAAGTGTTTGAACTGCACGGGTGGGCCGAAAGTTGATTTTCCGGACGACGATCCGCGTTGCATCGAGATTGCCGAGGGCCGGTCTATGGATGTGCAGGAAATCGACGGTGCCAGCAATCGCGGAATTGAGGAGATTCGAGCGCTGCGGGAGACCGTTCGGTACGCTCCAGCGACGTCGAAATTCCGGATTTATATCATTGATGAAGTTCACATGCTGACAAAGGAGGCTTTTAACGCGTTGCTCAAGACGCTGGAAGAGCCGCCTGATCACGTAAAGTTCATGTTTGCCACCACGGAACCGGAAAAAGTGCTTCCGACAATTCTTTCCCGGTGCCAGCGGTTTGACCTTCGGCGGATTCCATCGGCCCTAATTGTCAAACATTTGGCGCATATCGCCAAACTGGAGAAGGTAAAAATCGACGAGCCGGCTCTATTTGCGATCGCCCGTGGCGCGGACGGCGGGATGCGAGACGCCGAATCGACACTGGATCAATTGATCAGTTTCTGTGGCAACGAGATTGTCGAGGCTGATGTGTTGTCCATGTTTGGCTTAACGTCGCGAGATCAAATTCTCTCGCTGGCTTATGCTATGATTGCTGGAGATGTTCAGACCGCATTGCGCGAACTGAACGATCTCGCTAAACATGGAAAAGACCTCGCAAGACTGCTCTCAGAGCTTTTGAACCACTTTCGCAATCTGCTTTTGTACCGAGTTTCAAGCGGAGATCTGAGTTTGCTGGAGGCTTCGGAGACGGAGGGGGTGGCGCTTGCCGAACATTCGTCACAGGTCGAACCAGATGCGCTTGCCCGGATGATGGAAGTTCTTTCCGACTGTGAAACCAGATTGCGAGATGCGGCTTCAAAGAAAATTCTGATCGAGGTTGCGTTGCTGAAGACGATTCAAGCGAAGAACGCGGTTCCAATCGATGCGGTTTTGAAAAAGCTGCGGCAGCTCCGGAGCGAAACGACTCCGATTCGGACGCCGCAAACCGAGCAACCGAGCGGACCTCCAGAGCGGTCGTCAGTGAAGGCGCCGGTTAAGTCGCCGGGTTCGAAGCCGTTTTCAATCCCTGCTCAGGCTACCCGATCGGATCAGATGCACGAATCGGTTGCGCCGCATCCTTCAACAGATTTGGCCGATCTTTGGAGCAAAGTTGTGGAATCCGTCGGGAGGGTGAGCCCTTTTGCCAGAACATACTTACAGGAAGCGCATCCCGTCGGTTTATCCAAGAATGCGTTCACGATCGGATTTGATCCGGAATTTGCCGATCATGCGAGCCTGGTCGATAACACTAAGAACCGAACTCTGATCCAGACAAAGCTGAGTGAGCTCGGATGCGGGGACGTGCATGTCAAGTTTGTTGTGGCACCCGCGCCGAGCCAATGGGTCCGGCCAAATATCGATCAACCCGAAGCCGAACCTCAGAAATCCGCGATGCCACCTTCCGAAGAGGCGTCGGGCACTTCCGGATCTTCCCATAAGCCGGAGGCTTCCCAGACGAGCGCGGACGATTTTAAGAACGATCCGTTGATACGGGAAGCCCTCGAAATTTTCAAAGGAACGATTGTCGAGGTTCGCAGCTAGGTTTTCGCAGATAACCGTCAATTCCTAATTCGTATTATGTCTAGCATTGGAAAACTAATGAAACAGGCCGCTCGCATCCAGCGGCAAATGGAGGAAACTCAAGCGCAGCTTGGCAGCCGGACTGTGGAGGCAACCAGTGGCGGTGGCGTTGTAAAAATCACCGCAAAATGTGATGGCACTTTGGCTTCGATCAAGATCGATCCGCAAGCCGTGAATTCAGCGGATACACAGTTGCTGGAGGACATGATCCTCACCGCTGTCAACAGCGCCCTGGTTGAGGCGAAGGAGATTTCCAATAGCGAGATGGGCAAGGTGACTTCAGGCTTCAATATGCCCGGTCTGATGTGACATACACACTTTCTTGGATCAGCAGCATGTGAATTGTGATGGCAGCATTGCCCGAGCCAATTTCCGCGTTGATCGCAGCACTATCCAAGCTCCCTGGGATTGGGCCGCGCTCCGCCGAGCGCATCGCTCTTCACCTAATCCAGTCTGAAGCTGGATGGGTGGGGAATCTTGCGGACGCAATGGTGTCGGCCCGTGAACGAGTTGGATCATGCACGGTCTGCGGCGGTTTGACGGAAGTCCAGCCATGCAGGATTTGCGGCGACGACCGGCGGGATTCCAGTTTGGTGTGCTTGGTGGAGCGTCCGGTCGATATTATTACGATCGAGAAATCCGCGACTTACCGAGGAAAGTATCATGCGCTCGGAGGCAAGATTTCGCCACTGAATGGCATCGGACCCGAAGATCTGCGGGTCGTGGAATTGGAAGCGCGTCTCACGAACGAACCGATTCGGGAGATCATCATTGCGCTGCCATCCGATGTCGAAGGCGACGCGACCAGTTCGTATCTGGCAAAGGTGCTTTCCGAGCGCGGTGTGAAGGTTACGCGGATCGCGCACGGTCTTCCCGTTGGCAGCGGTTTGGAGTTTGCGGACGAACTCACTTTGAGCCGCGCCATAGAGGGGCGAAGGGAGCTTCGCTAGAATAAAGGCTGATAGTATGATTACGGGAATGTGAGCTAATTCGGGATTTTTGTTTAGAGGAGATAGCGCTTTAGCGAGCCATGAGGTGCAACAGTGCTTTGGTCGCTAGTTCAGTTCCCACAAAGGGCTTCGCGATGAAATCGTCGCCGCCGCTCTGGGCGAATCGGATGCGGCTCTTGAAGTCGCTTACGGAGGTAACGAAAATGACTGGAGTCTTAGAATTGAACGGTTGGCGGCGAATTTGCTGGCAAAGCTCGAACCCGGTCATTTGCGGCATTTGGATGTCCAGAATGAACAAATCAAATCGCGTTGTTTTCACCAACTCGAGAGCCGCCATCGGATTTTCCGCGGTTTCTGGTGCCAGATGTACAGACTCCAAAGCTTTTGCGACCAACATGCGCGCGATCACTTCGTCGTCCACCGCGAGTATTCTGAAATTCCTTTCCTCTTGTTCGTCGGGATTTGCAGGACTGTTGAAAGTGGCTCCAACGAAATCGGCAGCCTGAAGTATAGTTCGACGAATCGAAGCGCTTACGACATCTGGATCTTCGGCCATGTCTTTCAAAAGGGCAAAAAGGGCGGCGAGCATTCTTGATGCGGACCGGGAGCGCGGGATTGTGCTTTCCCGAGTCAAGATTCCTGCCGTTTCGTAAAGTTCAGCGATCAAGGGTTTAACCGACTTGTCTTCCGTTCGAAGAAAGTTCTGGGCTCTTGCCTTTAGCCGGATCAAGTTTCCGGCGCTGCCATCCGCGATTGGAAGTTTCACAGAAGGCTTCGTCCGATTCGGCGGCGGCGAAGGGTTTTGAGCTGCCTGTTTTGGAGCGTCTGCAGGAGGCGTACCTTTGGATGCTTCGACCGGTGGTGGTGGTGCCGGGGTTGGCGGTTTTACTTTGGAAGGCTCGGCCGGCAGGACGCTTGCCGGTGCGGCCGTCGCATTTGGCTGCATGTTCCTTGAAGGCAGCCCCAGGATTTGCGCGACTTTCGCATGCAGGTCGGTTGTTCCGGGCTTTCCGAAGAAAATGCATTCTGTGGCTCCTGCAGTGAGAGCAGTTTCTGCAAGATGGCGGTCGTTGTTTCGCGCGTAAGCGAGAATTGGAAAGGGCCTGCGACGAGCTTCGTTCGATAGGTTCTCAATGATCCGGATGCTCTTGGATCCTGGAAACTCCATGCTGACGATCGCAATGTCCGGCCTGAATTGGGATGCCGCGTGCGCCGCTTTGATTTCGCCGTTAACCTGTTCCACCTCAAAGCCATTGACTACGAACACGCGCAAATAGGTCATCTCCATTGCCAAATCGTTTTCAGCGATCAATATCTTCTTCATTTCTGGTTCCGACGGAACCCTTCGAATGACATGCAAGCATCGAGAAGTGGAATTCGCAACGCTTTTATCGTTTCCTCACTTGTGACTCGGTTTGGTCTGTTGTTACAAGAATTCGATGATTCCAAAAGCAGTCATATTTGATCTGGGGAAGGTTCTTCTTGACTTTGATTTTTCGGTGGCGGCCTCCCGGCTCGAGCCTCGCTGCCGCGTTACTTTGCCTGAGCTTCAGACTTTGATCGATCAGTCTCCGTTACTTTTTCAGTTCGAAACGGGCCGGATTACAGTCGAACAGTTTTTCGAAAAAGTGCGGAGTGTTACAGGCTTCGACGGGAGCATCGCGGAGTTTTGCGGAATCTTCGCGGATATATTTACGCCTATTGATTCGATGATCGAATTGCATGATAAACTAAGGGCACTCGGGATTCCCACATTTATCTTTTCCAATACGAATGACCTCGCAATCCGACATGTTCGCCAGAATTATCCGTTCTTCGCGAAGTTTTCCGGGTATGTGCTGTCGTACGAGCACGGGGTCATGAAGCCGGATCCCAGGTTATACGAAAAGGTCGAATCAATCACGGGTCATGCCGGGGGCGAGCTCTGTTACATTGACGACCGTCCCGAAAACATCGCGACGGCGCTGCGCCGTGGGTGGCAGGCTGTCGTTCACGAATCGACAGCGAAAACGTCTCTATTTATTCGCGAGACCGGATTGCTGTAGGGAGTACCGAAAGCGTAATCGTGGCAATCGCCGCGCAGAACGACGCGAGTGAGCAGTTCAACGTTCTCGTGCCCGATGCTATGGAATCTTCAGAAGCTCCGTTTCCGTCCAAGCGTCCAGGCGCTCTTCTGTTTCACCGCGGATCCGGGCGACGGTGGATTGTTCCACCGGATCGGCGGTATGGCCCCATTCGCGGCGAATATAGGTCAGGATTGTTGAGATTTGTTCATCGTCGAGTATGGCCAGCGGGGGCATGTCCATGTCGAATTGTTTGCCTTTTACCGTGATCGGGCCGCGAACACCATGGAGCGCCACGAGAATGAGGCGTTTCTCGGAGCCAACCACCCATTCAGAGTCTCGCAGGGGCGGAGCCAAGCCTTCCTGGCCGTTTCCGTGTGGTTGATGACACGCGCCGCACGTCGTCATGTAAAGTTCCTTGCCCATTTCAAAACGAGCCAATTGATCTGCTGTCAGCGGTTTGATATCGGGCTCGGCCGTGCTCGAGTCTTTCCCCGGCCATGAGATGAGCGCGGAAATCTGTTCCAAACGCTCAAGCACATCGGGATCCTTGCTGGCGCCCAAGGATTCTAGTGCGGCTGGTTTTATTTCGAACGGAATCGGGGTTCCGCTTGGCGAAGTTCTTCTTCCTCTTCTGCGTGGTTGTGAAACGACTGCGCCGTCGAGGATCGCGAGCTGTTTCCAGGCGGCGTTGTTGGTTTGCAATGTGGCAAGTTCTAAGAGACGTCCGATTTGTTGCGGTTGCCTCCCGGTGAAAACGCACTGGGAGAGCGTTGTTAGGATGGAAGCGGTCCAACTGGCAGGTTCTTTCGAAAAATCACCTGCAAGAAGCTGATTCAAGAAATCCAGCTCTTTTCCAGCTAATCCGCTTAGCACGGCGTCCCGAATCAAGTTATTTCGCGGGTTTTGGGTCAAAATAGTTTGCATGGCTTTCCTCGCTTCGGCGTTGTCAATCTCACCAAGAGTGAGTGCCAATTGAAGCTGCGCTTCCGGCGCGTGATCGCCGGCGGATTGAAGCAACCGTTCCACGACCTCGTTACGCCAGCGACTGCTTAGGAACCGTTCGCACAGCCGCATGGCAGCCGCCCGCACTCGCGGATGGTTGGAATTGCGGCAGGCTTCGAGCACTTCGGGCGTCAGCGAGGAGAGACCCTCCAGTGTCCAAAGCGCGTGGAGTTGACCCAACGCGGAAGGATTTGAAACCGCTAGCTGGCGCAGGGTTTCGACGACCGAGCGGTCGCCACGTTCCACAAGCATTCTCTGAGCCGTGTCTCTCCACCAACCGTTTGAGTGGGAGAGATGTGCTGTCAATATCTGCGAGGTCGCTTCCGCGAGATTGGGCATTTGCTGCTGAACATTGGCATCGAATACAACTCTGTAAATCCGTCCTCGATCGATGGGCGATTCCAATCCTCTCTCTTCGGCTTGCCCTCTCAGGTAGCTGGTGACGTAGATTCGATGCTGAATGACGCCGCGATACATATCCACTATGTAAAGGGCTCCATCAGGCCCGTTGCCGAGGTTGACGGGACGAAAACGTTCGTCCGTGGATGTCAGGAATTCTCCATTTTGGTACGGGTTTCTTGCGGAAATGACATTGTTTGTTTCAAAAAGAACGTTTCGCCTGACGAGGTTTCCTGTTGGCTCGCAAACGAAGGCGTTTCCTCGAAACTCAATCGGGAATTGATCTCCTCTGTAAATGACGGGTCCGCAAGCGCCTGTAAACGTCTTGAGAGTACCGTCCTCGCGCAGTTGGCCCGGTTGGTATCCTCGATTGACTCCTGGATTCACTCTGCCGGGCCAGACCGTTTGATCGGATGCGACACGATAATTGGCGCCGGAAACATTCGGGTAGTTGGAGTTGCGGTTGAGATAAGAGTAAGGAACAAGATCCGCCCGGAGTTGGTCGCTGTTCGAGTTGTAGAATAACCGTCCGAAGTCGTCTTGGGAGAGGCCCCATTGGCCTCGGGATAAAGTGGGTTCCCTTTGCCAGAGTCCGGCGGTGTTTCGAAATCGAGTCGCGTGATTTGCGCTGTAAATCCAATTATCGAGAGTGCGGAGCAAACTATTGGATGAATGCTCCGGGTTCGCCCTATTTCCCAGTTTCGGGTCTGCTTGAGTCGCGTAATCGTTGGCGACGAGATTCTTTTCATCGGCACGGCCATCACCGTTTGTGTCGCGCAAGAACCAAAGGTTCGGGGGTTCTGCCAGTAATAGTCCATCCCGAACCAGCGCAAACGCACGAGCCATTACCAGACCGTCGATGAAGACGGTGGAGCGATCCATCCGGCCATCGCCGTCAGCATCTTCCAGGACCGAGACGCGCCCGAACGGTTGATCCTCGCCGAGACCGTCAAGAGTCCTCATGAAGCCGCGCATTTCGAGGACCCACAATCTTCCATCGGGATCAAATTCGATTGCGACTGGGGATTCGATCAAAGGCTCGGCCGCCGCGATTTCCAGACGGAAGCCTTCAGGAACAAGAAACGTTCCTAGAGCTTGGCTGGGTGTCAACGCAGGCGATGGTGGAATGCGATCTCTCGGCACTCGAAGTCTTTGTGTTTCTCCCGGATTGTCTCCCTGTTGAGCCGAAGCCGTGACGGCAATCGTAAAAATGACCAGAACGAGCCGTGACAACATAATCCCTATGAACGAGTTTTGGTTTTCCGTTTCCAGCAATACAAGTCGATGGAGTCAGATTCCGCGTTCTTGTGATCGTGAATATGCAATCGAACGTTCGTGTTGGTAAATCGAACTTGCGACGAATCGTGTTGTTGGTTACCCGAGTTCGAACGGGTTGCCAAGCAGTTTTCGTCAATTTCCAAGGGCCTCTATCAGACCAGGCCGCGCTTTCGGTGCATTGCCAAAATGAGAAACGAGTTGCGCCAGGAGGAATCGCGACAATTCGAGATTCTGCGCACGACTGGATTGCAGCCGTCCGAAGCGTTCCCAGTCTGCGAACATTATCTGTTCCAGGATTTTCTTGGACCCTAAAGTAAGGCTGGCGTCCGCGAGGCTGGGTGCCAAGCCCATATCGGCAAGGAATCGCGATTCAAAGGCAATTAGGCGAAGAACTCTCGGTGGATTGGTTGCGATCTCTTGCAGCGTGGACTGGAATAGGTCGAAGAGCGCTGGCAGCGGAGTTTCAGTTTCAGTGTTTTGTTCGATGAGTTGGGAAACATAGGCGGCCTCGCGCAGGCGGGTTATGTCTTCGCGCAGGGCGGCATTATGGTTGCGCACGGCAATTTCGCGCAGAGCGTGCAGATCGCTCCTGCGGCTCCGGTTAAACGTGAAGTCCGCGAAAAAGAAGAGATCCAGCTTCCCTCGAAACGGGGACTTTGGGCGGAGCGCCCCGCGAGCGACCGTGGAAATGCGCCCGAGATCAGGGGTCAACCAATTCGCGATGAGACTCGTTTCGGTCAGCGGGCGGACCCTTAGAATCACTCCCGCGGTTCGCTCGTCACTCATGTTCTCCTTCCAGCCAGCACACAACCGTTTTGCCGGAGATCATCGAAGTGCCAGCTCGTCGATAGGGAATTGCTTGGCGATAGCATTCAATAAGGTCCGTTCGCGGCGTTTCATCGTTCTGCGGTGAGCCGGGTCGATGTCGTCATATCCTCTCAAATGCAAGAGTCCGTGAATCAGGTAGCGGACGATTTCGGATTGCCAAGAAGTTTTATATTGGCGCGCCTGAAGCACCGCGTCCGGAACGCTGATACAGATCTCTCCGTACAAGAGTTCGGGCGATTCCGCGTCTCGGTGGTCAAATGTGACAACGTCCGTGGAACCTTCGTGGTTCAGAAATGTCTCGTTCAGGAGGGTCATTTCTTCGTCAGAAATAAGGCTGACCCCGAGTTGAAAGCTCGGAACCTGGAGTGATTGGGCAAGCAGCGTTTTCGCGATCGACTTTAATAAAGAAAGGCGAATCCGGCGATGCTTCTGCCGGTTTCGAAAAACGAGTTCATTCATTCTTGGGGCCTCGATGGTTCTCGTAGGCCGCGATGATTTTCTGAACGAGCGCGTGGCGGACCACATCCCGTTTTTGAAACTCGATAATCGAGATACCGTCGATGCCGGCGAGGGCATGGCAGGCTTCTGGGAGTCCGGATTTCCGGGGATGCGGCAGATCGACTTGCGATGGATCTCCAGTGATGACGGCCTTCGAGTTCTGCCCCAAGCGGGTCAAGAACATAAACATCTGCTCCGTGGTCGAGTTTTGCGCCTCGTCCAGAATGATAAACGCGTTGTTGAGAGTGCGGCCCCGCATATACGCAAGCGGCGCGATCTCGATGATGCCCCGTTCCGTGTTTCGTTGAATCTCATCGCTCGGCAGCAGATCGTAGAGGGCATCCTGGAGGGGGCGAAGATAGGGTGAGATTTTCTCTTGAAGATCGCCGGGAAGGAAACCGAGAGCCTCGCCCGCTTCGACAGCCGGGCGTGTCAGAACGATCCGGGCAACCGATTCATCCTTCAACGCGGCGACCGCCATCGCCACCGCAAGAAATGTTTTGCCGGTTCCAGCCGGACCCACGCCGAACGTGATGTCGTGTTTGCGGATCGCATCGATATATTTCTTTTGACCAATTGTCTTGGGAACTACGGTCGCCTTTTTGTGAGATGTCTTAATCTGTTCACCCGGCAGCGATTGAAGAGCCTCGGCTCCGTCACTCTTCATGATGCCCAGTGCGTAGGCGAACTCGCGATTCCTGACGGGTGTACCGGCTTTGAGAGAATTCTCTAGAAACTGGAACAATTGCTTTGCTCGAAAAATTGCATCCTCGGCCCCCTCCAACTTGATCCAGCCCTCGCGGGAGGTGGCCTTCACTTCGAGGTGCTCCTTCAACGCTTCCAGATTCTTTGCATCGTTATTAAATAGTTGTTGAGCAAGTCTGGCGTTTTCGAAATGAAGGGTTTCGCAGGGCATAATGTCTAGTTGCTGGGGGGAGTCTGGTTCACCGGGTTGACCGGATAGCGCAAACCGCCGGGGTTGACGCCGAGTTCGCAAAAGGAGGGTTCGAGGCGCTCACTTGGAAAACACGGCTCGCAATCGAGTCGCCAACTCCGACAATGCTTGAGGCAAAACGGTCGTTTTTGCGATTACAGGCATGAAATTTGTATCACCGCTCCAGCGGGGAACAACATGAAAGTGCAGATGTTCTTCGATCCCGGCGCCTGCCGCTTTTCCGAGATTCAGTCCGATATTAAATCCATCCGGATTCATGACTTCTTTCAGAACGGTCACAGAACGTCGTGTTAATCGCATCAAATCACAAAGCTCTTCGTCGGTCAAATCTCCCAGGTTCGAGGCTTGCCGGTACGGGATCACCATCAGATGGCCGCCATTGTAAGGAAATGTGTTCAGGACCGCATAACAGGTTCGCTCGCGGACAACGACGTGGTTGCCTTCGTCATCATTGGATTGGGCAATTCTCGAGAAAAGCGATTCCTCTGATGGAGGCGGTTTCGGTGCGAGAATATAGTCAATTCTCCACGGGGCGTGCAGTGGTTCCATTCGAAAACGCTAGAGAGACGATCGGGCCTTGTCAAAATCAGATGCTGACGAGATCGCCATGCGGAACCTTCGGATTCAGGCGGTCGAATGCCGCGGTATTTGACTTTCGGATTCGGGGACAAGTTGCGTTTGGAAGCATGCGGTGAACCAGAAGGTGGATGGGGCTTCTGTCATCGGTCTTCGTCGGCCTCGTTCGACACGCCAGAGATTTCAGAACCCATTACTTTATCCCGGCAGTCCGGACAAATTCCATGACTGAAATCGGCTCCAGTTTGCGCATGAATATAGTTCTCAATACCGTGCCAGTAATCTTTGTCGTCGCGGATTTTTTTGCAATAGCTGCAGATCGGGAGCAGGCGCTTTAAATCTCGCACTTGGCCCATGAACTTCAGAATTCGCTCGGCAACACGCAGCCGAATGAGCAGTTCCTCTCGTATAAGGGGCTTCGCCAGAAAATCATCCACTCCGGTTTCCATGGCCTTGAAGTAATCCGCCTTCCCGGTTCTGGCTGTGAGCAGAATAAAGTAAACGTAGTGCCTTCCCGGACGGGCGCGCACTCGCGTGCATAGGTCGAGTCCGTCCAGATTGGGCATCATCCAATCACTGACGATTACGTGCACCGTGTGTTGAAGCAGAAGGTTCCAAGCTTCCTGGCCATCGTTTGCGGTGACAACTTCGTGGCCGAGCTTTTCGATTGTAACTCTGGCAATTTTTTGCCCGATCGGGTCGTCTTCGGCAATCAGTATCTTCATATCACGCAGAACATTGAACCGGCTCAGCACTGAAACAGAACAAGACGAAGGGACGTTCGAGTTGAAGAGTGGAGCGCATCCGAGATGAATTCTTACTTGGTTTTTTCGCTTCTTAAGATATTGGCAGACCAGGCGGATTTGGTCTTAAGATCGATTGAGTCGGGCATAATAATCTTGATTGATTCGCTTTTGGCCGATTCTCCGAGAACCCTCGACATGAGAATATCTTGAAATAATTCTGAATGCCAGTCCAAATCCGGGCACAGAACAATGCAATTGCGCGGTGGAGCGAAACGGGCATAAATTAGATTTATGGTTCCGACAATCGAGTCTGTGGTGCCTCTGGCAAAGTCGTTTGACGGAGCCGGCACGGTCACTTCCGAATTCCGCGAAAAGTTCGTCGTGGCGTTTCGGTGGATGCTTTTGGGGCGGATTTTGGATGAGAAATTCGCAAGTCTCTACCGTGGCGGCAAGATTCACGGGGGCGTTTTTACAGGGCGGGGTCAAGAGGCGCTGAGTGTTTCTATTGGCGTGTCGCTCCGGAAGGGGGATGTTTTCGCTCCGTTAATTCGGGATCTGGCGGGCAGGCTTGCCTTTGGCGAACCAATTCTGGATGCCGTTCGAAATTATTTGGGTTCGCCGCGCGGACCGATGCGTTCCCGCGACGGGAATGTTCACCGTGGACGGCCCCGCGAGGGCCTCGTTCCAATGATTAGCCATCTTGGCGCCATGATCCCCGTGGTAAACGGTATGCTAATTGGCCGCCGGTTCAAAGGCCTGTCCGGAACGGTTGGAGCGACATGCACAGGGGAGGGTGCAACATCGACGGGTGCGTTTCACGAGGCCCTTAATCAGGCTGCGGTTGAAAAACTGCCGCTCATTTTGATTGTGGCCAACAATCAGTACGCCTATTCGACTCCGAGTTCACGGCAGTTCGCTTGCCAATCCATTGTGGACAGGGCGATCGGATACGGGGTGGAGGGTGTTGTGGCTGATGGGACCGATCTTGCGGATTGCCTGAAGGTTGTGGGTGATGCGATCCGAAGGGCGCGAGAGGGCGAAGGACCGCAATTGGTAGTGGCAGATTTGCTTCGATTGGGTGGTCACGGTGAACACGACGATGCCGGTTATATTGATGCTCATTTGAAAGAATCCCATCTCGGGCGCGACTGCGTCGCCGCAGCCGAGGAAACGATCGTCAGCCGAAGGTGGGCCGGGGCGCACACTGTTGGTGAGTGGCGGCGTGAAATCATTCAAAGAATTGATGAGGCTGTTGCGATAGTACAACGAGAGCCGGGTCCGGACCCGTATCAGGAATCGTGGTGCGCTCTTGCATGCGGTCAACTTCGGGAGGTTTACGAAGATCCGTGAAGTGTCTGCTCGAAGAGGTTAGAAAGACGATTCAAGCTTTCGGTTTACTGGCTGACGGACAGTCTGTGGTTGTAGCTGTTTCCGGCGGGCTTGATTCGATGGTGCTTCTGAACCTTTTGCATCAACTCTCTAAACGATACCGATGGAATCTTTCGGTCGCTCATTTTAATCATCAACTGCGCGGTGAGAAGAGTGACGGGGATCAAACGGTTGTTCACGCTGTAGCGGAGCGGTTGGGCCTGCGTTTTCTTTGCGAAAAAGGGGATGTTCGAGCGCATGCCCGCGATCAGGGGATTTCGATTGAGATGGCGGCGAGAGAACTGAGGCATGCTTTCCTCGCCCGATGTGCAGCAGCGAACGGCGGCCAAACAGTCGCGCTCGCTCATCATGCGAACGATCAATCGGAGCTGTTTTTTCTGCGGCTTTTTCGCGGTGCTGGCACGGATGGAATTGCGGGCATGGATTGGCGCCGACCGTCTCCGTACGATCCGAGCGTGCGTTTGTTGCGACCCCTTTTGGGAATCCCCAAGCGCGAGTTGGAGATTTGGGCGAAGAGGAATCGTATCGATTATTCCGACGACGCCACGAATGAACATCTCGACTGTTTGCGAAACAGAATTCGTCATGAATTGTTACCGCGCTTGCGCAAGCATTACCAACCGGGTCTGGACCAAACGATCCACCGATTCATGGAATTGGCGCGGGAAGACTCAAATTGTCTGGATCAGGCGTCAAGATCGCTGGTCGCGGATTCCACCGGGTTCGCTTTTGATCGGCTGCATGTTGCGCTTCAGCGTCGCCGAATCCGCTCGGAATTGTTGAGGTTGGGGATCAAGCCTGAGTTTGAGATGATCGAGTATCTTCGATTGAATTTGGGCGGGAAGCTAACCGTCTGCACGGGTTTGGTTGTGTTTCGCACGGAGGACGGCGAATTGCACACGCTGGATCCGGATCCTGTGGTTGAATTCAGCACTGAAGAAACCGTCCTAAACCTTGCGGTTCCTTCAGGCTCGGTCGTTTTTGGAGGCGCTCGGATTCAATGGCTGGTCGAATCCGCAGCTTTTGGGGTTTATCCTCATCGAGATAAGGAGCATCAATTTGAGCACTTCGACGCGAGCCGAGTTGGGTCATCCATCGTTCTTCGCCGATGGAGACCAGGGGATCGGTTCCAACCGATTGGAATGCAGAATTCGGTCAAGTTGCAGAACTTGTTTGTGAACAACAAGATTCCGCGTGGCCAGCGTCATACGCTTATTGTGGGCGTCACCGCCGACGGCGAAATATTCTGGGTGGAAGGATTGCGAATCTCCGAACGATTCAAACTGAACACAGCGACTGAGAATAGGTTGACTTGGATTTGCTCGAGGACGATGGGCGGTTGATATCTTGCTGCATTTCAAGCACTTTCATCTGAAGGGTCTGCGTGGAGGACCAAAGCGATTCTTAGCTTTGTTTTAAACTGATCGTCGGATTGCGAAAACTGCCAAAATTCTTTTTTGTTTTTTCGAAAATCTGAATTTCTGGGCTTGCAAAAGTCTGGAGACAAACTATATTCGAACTTCTTCAACGCTGTGTCCCTATCCCCTTGGGACGAGAGGCGGCCTCCCTCAGGCCGCCTCTTCTTTTGTACATGATTCTCCAACGCCAGAAAAGGCGAAGGCGAGAGCAAGATTCAGCACGATGGGTAATTGATCGCGCTTATCGCGGTTCACCGAAGAACCATCGCTGCGATTCCGAGAAAAAAGAAGAACCCCGCCACATCGGTGACCGTTGTCACCAGTATGCTTGAAGCGAGAGCGGGATCAATCCTCAGTGCTTTCAACGTATATGGCACCAGCACACCGGAAAGGGCTGCGGCGATCATGTTCAATACCATCGCCGATCCGACGACTACGCCTAGCAGGGCACTTCCCTTCCAGAGATATCCCAATACTCCCACAATAATGCCAATCACAAGACCGTTGAGAACGGCGAGCAGAAGTTCCTTGTACAATGCCTTTCTACCGTCTCCAGGGGACATTTCTCCCAGTGCCAAATCGCGAATAATGACCGTCAACGTTTGAGCGCCCGCGTTTCCCCCTTGGCCGGCGACGATCGGTAGAAAGACCGCCAGGGCTGTCCACGCGGCGATGGTTTCTTCGAAAAGCCCCACTACCCCCGCCGCGAGGAATGCCGTCGCCAAATTAACGCACAGCCACGGCAAACGCCTCGACATCGATTTTTGCCAAGGGGTCAACGCACGCTCTTCGCCGGATAACCCGACCATCAACTGCATGTCCTCGGTGGCTTCATGTTGTAGGACGTCTATCACTTGATTCGCGACGACAATTCCGACGAGTTTCCCGGAGTGTTCAAGAACCGGAAGCGCGAGGTAGTGGTAGTGTTCGAACAACTGGGCAATTCTCTCCTGATCATCATCCACCCGGACGTGAGTCACGTCGCGTTTCATGAGTTCCCCGATTTTTCGGTTCGGCCGTCCAAAGACGAGATTGCGCAGAGAGACAATGCCGACTAGGTGCGATTCCCTGTTAGTGACATAAAGGTAGGAGATCCCCTCCTCCGCGCCCTGATCAGCAAGATTGCGTAATGCTTGCTGGCATTCCTCGACGGTTTGGTCCTCCTGGAAAGCGAGGAATTCGTCGCTCATAATGCCTCCCACGGAGTCGCAAGGATACTTCATGAGGGCGCTAATCTCAGAGACTTCCTCGAGTGGGAGCTCTGACAGGACTGCCTTTCGATCGGCTGCGGGAAGGCTTTGAATCAAGTCGGCGGACGCATCGTGCGGCAGCTCTTTTATCAAATCTGAAATCTCGGTTGCCTTGAGGTTCCTCAGAAACTCCGGCCAAGCTTCGCGATCCAATTCAATCAGGGCCGCCGCCGCTTGATCTTTCGGCAGCTTTCGGAGCAATGCATTGGCTTCCTCGGCGGGCAGTCGCTCGAGTTGATCGGCGATATCAGCCGGATGAAATTCTCGCGTTTCCATTGTTCCTCTGTCATTCACATTTGCTGGATGATTTGTTCGTTAGTGAGCGTAAAACTGGCAGTTGAAGGAAAATAAACCACGGAACACCTGAAAGACACGGAAATACGACGATAAACACGGTTCACCTGGAAAGTGGATTCCGGATTCCGAGTGGGCGGATGATTCCAAAGACGAAGAAGCCGCCGCTGCAACGCGGCGGCTGATATCTAAAACGAGTTCTCGACTAAAGCCCGGAAGCGACCAGATCTCCCACTTCCGATGTGGAATATCCCAGTTTTCCGGCCGCAAGGCTCTTGATTTTCTCGCGTGTTACTTTGATGACGGAGTTTTCGATCGCCTTCGCGGCTTCGGTTTCGCCGAGGAAATCGAGCATCATCTGTCCGGCACAGATCGCCGCCAGAGGATTGATAACTCCTTGTCCTGTGTATTTCGGCGCACTCCCGCCGATCGGTTCAAACATGCTGGCTCCATCGGGATTGATGTTGCCGCCCGCGGCGATTCCCATTCCGCCTTGAACCATTGCTCCCAAGTCTGTGATGATGTCGCCAAACATGTTATCGGTAACGATGACGTCGAACCATTCCGGATTCTTCACGAACCACATCGTCGTTGCATCCACATGCGCATAGTCTCGCTTAATCCCCGGGAAATCTTTCTTCCCAATTTCGTGAAACGCGCGTTCCCAAAGGTCGAATGCGAAGGTCAGGACGTTTGTCTTGCCGCTGAGCGTCAGCTTGTTTTCTTTGTTCCTTTTTTGGGTTAGTTCGAAGGCGAACCGCAAGCAGCGCTCGACGCCCCTTCGCGTATTAATACTCTCCTGAACTGCGATTTCGTGCGGAGTGCCTTTGAAAACGAACCCCCCCGATCCGGTGTAAAGTCCTTCGTTGTTCTCGCGAACAACGACAAAATCGACGTCCTCGGGTTTCTTGTCTTTAAGGGGGCAAAACCGTTCATCATACAGCTTTACTGGCCGGAGATTGATATACTGTTCCAATTCGAAACGCAGCCGGAGAAGAATTCCCTTCTCGAGGATTCCGGGCTTCACGTCAGGATGACCGATGGCACCGAGGAGGATGGCCGGAAATTTGCGCAGCTCCTCGACGACACTGTCGGGCAGCGCCTCTTTCGTGCGCAGATATCGATCCCCGCCCAGGTCGTAATGAGTGTAATTAAGTCTGATGCCGAATTTCTTCGAGGCCGCATCAAGCACTTTGATCGATTCCAGAACCACTTCGGGTCCGGTTCCGTCGCCACCAATAACAGCAATTTCGTAACTTTTCATGAATGTTCGTTGATTCCCGCCATTGGCGGAAGGGAGTGCGATGCTAATGAATCCCGAATGGCTTTCAATGGAATTCTCCCAGAAATCCCCAATCCCTTCGGAAACAATGCTTTGAATGAAAACACTGATTTGCCAGGCGTTCTTTCGTGTATGAACTCCGATACATCGTCAAGGACCGCTGAAGGCGCAGGCAAAGACTTGCTGATGAATCCGTAACCCGACCGTCGGCTTGGCCGTCTTATCCCATACGTTTCCGGTTGTCGAAATTCTTGTGATCGCGCGCAGTGGAAAAACTGCGGAACCGGACAAACCGAATGTTCATCTCCTTTTATTGAATAGATTTAGCTGACGACATCATGACGATTCCATTTTTCAGTCCCCCGAATTGCGCTCTCGCGTGTGTTTGTGTATTGGGCTTCATCCGAGCCGCGGCGGCCCAAGAGGCACCGCAGTTTACGGGAATCGAGGCCGTTTCGAACAATGAAATCCGGTTGAAACTCAGTGGAACGCGCGGCGCGAATTATCGGATCGAGACTTCGACCGACCTGTCCGAATGGACTGCTTGGATCACCCAGGCCAGTGTGGGTGCGGATCAGCATACCGATGCGTCCGCGACACTCTTCCATTCTCGGTTTTATCGCTTAATACCTTTGGATGGTTCCGACGTGTTCACTGGAGACCATTTGGCGACGGACTCCGGGGATATTGTATTCCATCCGATCAATCACGCCAGTTTTGTGATGAGATGGAACGGGAAATGGATCTACAACGATCCCGTGGGTGGATCGGGGCTGTATCGGGGAATCCCGCCCGCCGATCTGATTCTCGTAAGCCACAGCCACGGCGATCATTACGATGCTTCCACGTTAAGTTCGATCAAGAGCGCGGATGCTGTCCTCATCGCGCCGCAGTCCGTAGTTAACAGCATGCCGGCGAGTCTTAAGAGCAGCTCGACTACCCTCGCGAATGGAGAGAGTATTGACGTGATCGGAATAAAGGTTGAGGCGGTTCCCGCGTATAATAGCCGTCATTCGAAGGGAAGCGGGAATGGATATGTGCTGAATATTGGAGGGAAACGAATCTATATGAGCGGCGACACTGAAGACGTTGCTGAAATGCGCGCCCTGAAGGATATCGATGTCGCGTTTCTGTGCATGAATATCCCGTTTACGATGAATATCACGGATGCCGCCAGCGCGGTCCGGGAATTTCGGCCAAGGATCGTTTATCCGTATCATTATCGGAACCAGGACTCCACCTTTGCAAACTTGGAGTCGTTCAAGGATTTGGTCGGAGGAGAGGCGGGGACTGAGGTGCGCATGAGGAAGTGGTATTAGCCACTCCAGGCGGTTCACTCTTCAGCGATACATCGTGAGTGTCGGATTTGCATTGATCCGAACCGGTGGTCCTTCCAAGATACGCGCCAAATATGGGTGCCCAATGGAAACAAGCCGGACGCGAAGCGAACGCGCAGAAGCGCGGGCAAATGGTCGTCAAATTGGTTCGCGAGATTATGGTCGCCGCACGAATGGGGGGCCCGGATCCCGACTCAAATGCCCGCCTGTTTGCAGCCCTGGAAAAGGCTCGTAAGAGCTCGGTGACACGGGAGACGATTGAGCGGGCGGTGAAGAAGGGAGCGGGGTTGACGGATGAAAAGATCGTGTTCGAGCTCGTGACTTACGAAGGGTTTGGCCCCCATAAGATTCCTGTCGTGGTTGAGTGTCTGACCGACAATCGGAACCGGACCGCTCCGGAGATTCGCAATCTGTTCAAGGCGGGTTCGCTCGGCGCGCCAGGAAGCGTTTCGTTCTTTTTCAATCACGTGGGTGTTGTCGAGGCGACACATAGCGACTCGAGTCGGGACCGCGAGACCGATGCGATTGAGGCGGGAGCCCAAGAGGTGGAACCGCTGGAGCCTGACGAGGTTCCGGAAGGATCAATTGGAGCGCGCTTTGTTACAGAGATCAAGGAACTGGATCTGGTTTCGAAGGCGCTCAAGAGCACGGGTTGGAACGTGGTCGCGTCTGAAATGCGATACCTTGCGAAGAGTTTTCCCGAAATTAATGAGGCGGCTCGAAAAGAGGTTGGCAATTTTCTCAACGCTCTTGACGACCACGATGATGTGCATCGTGTGTATGCCGCATTGGGCTGAGACCTGTCGAGGAAACTAGGAATTTCAGGGAATAGGGTTCTGCCAATCGAATTCGAATCTTTCTCCCGGTCGGCTTCCTCAAACAAAGCGGAATGAATTTTGGAAATGCTATCGCCGTTGGGTTGAGAGAGGTATGGGCTCATAAGTTTCGGTCCGTGCTGACGATGCTTGGGATCATTCTGGGCGTCTCCAGTCTGATCGCCATGTCGGCTCTTATCAAGGGCATGGAGAACGGAATGAAGGAGGCGTTAATCGCGTTGGGAGGTTTGGATAAGGTGCTTGTACGCGATCAGGACGTGCCTCCGGCGCAAGCGCACTTGGCGGATCAAGCGGTGGGGAAAACGATCCGGGATGTGTACGCGCTCCGCAGGAGCGCTCCCCTCATTCGCGTCGTCTCTCCAGAGATGGGGCTCGACCGCGTTTTGATCACCCGAGGTGGGAAACGAACCAGACCGGAGGAGTTTGTCGGGGCCTGGCCCGCTGTATTAGAGATGAACCTGCATACAGTGGAACATGGACGTTTTTTTACGGATCTGGATGAAGACCTTGCGAATAGTGTGTGTGTCATTGGAACCGGGATTCGGGACCGTTTGTTTGGGGATCCTGACGAGATTGGACGCGAGATTGTGCCGATCGGGGAAGTGATCAACATCAACGGGCTTCCGTTTACAATCGTGGGAATGTTTGCGCGCTATGAAAGTGAGAGTGACCGCCGGGAACGGGAACTCGCCAAGAATCAACCCAAAGAAATACAGACGAACGGAGTTGCTCGAAGCCGCGGATGGAATCGGGGGAGTCGCAGCAGTTGGGCATTCTCTCGCAAGAATCGGACTGTCTATATTCCTTTGAACACGATGTGGGTGAAGTTCCGTTCCGCTTCAGGCTCGGGTCAAGTGCCCGATCCTCGGTTGTCCGATCTCGACATCAAGGTTGCGAACCTGGATCTGCTGGAGAAAGCACTGCAGCAGGCGCGCAATGTTTTAATGATAACGCACAATGGAATCGAGGATTTCACATTCCAGACACAAGAGGATTCGGTCGAGAATATTAATGAAACGATTCGAAGCGCCCGCTTGAGCGGCGGATTGATCTCCGCAATCAGTCTCATTGTGGGAGGGATTGGGATAATGAACATCATGCTGGCAAGCATCACTGAGCGGGTCCGCGAAATCGGAATTCGCAAATCGGTCGGGGCCACAACCGTCGCCGTTTTTATTCAAATCCTCGTCGAAAGTTCAGTTGTCGCAATGCTGGGAGGTTTGGCTGGCTTGGTGGTCTCGTACGGCGTTGTTCAGCTTCTGATGTTCCTGAGCCCGACAGGCAATCTTCCCGTGATTACGGCAGGGGCCATGGCGACAGCATTCCTATTCAGTGTTCTCGTGGGGATGCTCGCGGGACTGGTCCCCGCCTACAAGGCGTCGCGGCTCGATCCGATTCAGGCACTTCGTTTCGAGTAGCAAATCTTTGTTGAGCAGATCGAATGTGGGTTGTGAATGGGCGGTTCAACTATTCCAGAGGCTTCGAAATTCGGGTGCGAAGAACCGCGGAAGCAAACGGTCGATTCGAACCAGACCTTCCCGAGTTAGAGAAACATTGGAATCTGAGATTTTCAGAAAACCTTCGTTCTCTAGGGCTCTGAGCGGCTCCGCGAAATGATCCAGAGGATCCATGTGAGTTTTCCGAATACTTTCAAACAAAATGCGGCCAGATTTTAAACGCAGAACGAATTCCCTGACGAACTGATCGATCTGATTCAGTTTGTAGGCGCGTTTCAAAGGAAGTTTCTCTTGCTGCAGTTCCGACTCATACGATTCCAGCGTAACATCATTTTGCGAATGAACTCCTCCCAGATAGCTAAAAGACGAGACACCCAATCCGAGCAGGTCGCGTCCGCTCCAGACATGATCTTCGTAAATGGATCGGTGTAATCTCGAATCTTTCACCACCGTGTAAGCGCTTGTGATGGTGTACCCAGATTTCTCGAATTCGGAGAACGCGTATTCAACCCGGGCGTGTTTGACATCCCATGAAACCAATTCCGTTGGAAGCCGGTCTTCGGCGTAGTCCCGATACAACTGTGTGTTCCGCGGAATTTCCATCTGATAAATGGTTACGCTGTCCGGTGCGATTTCGATTGTCCGTCGAACCGTATCCTGCCAGTCCGCTTCCGTTTCACCCAGCAAGCCAGCCATGAGATCCAAATTGACGGAATCAAAGCCGATATCTCGGATTGTTCGAAAAGCTCTCAGAATGTCGTCGGCGTAATGAATTCGACCGTTGAGTTTGAGTAGAATGTTGTTGAAGCTTTGCACTCCCATGCTCATGCGCGTCACGCCATTCTTACGGAGCGATTCCAGAAAATGCGCCCGTACCGATCGGGGTGCGCATTCGAAGGTGACCTCTCTGACGTTTCTCGATGGAATCCAGAATTGGATCCCCCGTATTAACCGATCGGCTTGATCAACGGAAAGGGCTGTTGGAGTGCCTCCGCCAAAATAAACACTTGAAATCGTCCGGTCCCGAATCGCGCGCCGTCTCCCATACAACGCGGCTTCCTTTTCGACTGCGTCCACGTAGCTGTGCATGACGTTTTCTCGGGCTCCTACATAAGAGAGGTTATTGCAGAAATCGCATTTGCTTACACAGAACGGGACATGCACATAGATGGCAAGTGGATCTTCGGACGATTTCTGATCGAGTGAGTTCTCGAGATCCGCGATTTGACCTTGTGACCAAGCTGAGAAGGGGGGGTAAGCGGGTATAAAATACTCTCCTAGAATCGCTTCCATTGAACAAGATCCACCGCCAGGAATGGCGGACGAAGTCGGAATCATATGGCTTTTTCTGGTTTGCATTCGAGAACGAATCGATTCGGGGTCGTTCACGCGATTGGTAGCCGCCACGATTGGTACGCTCGATTAGATTCCGTCCTTTGGAACACTTTGCTCTCCTTTTGTTGGCATTGGGCATTCATTCGTTGTCTGGGTTTAGTCGGGTGCCGAATATCCTTGCGTTTGGAATCGAACGATGGCCTCCTAATTATCTGATGAGAACAAAATCATTCATCTTTTCTGCGGTGCTTTCAGTTCTTCTTTCTTGTGGATTTGTTACCGCCGCGGAGAAGGGCAATCCTGAGACGCAACTTCAAGAGCTAATCACTAAGATCAGGGAGAGCTTGCAGCAGGGAAAAACGTCTGAAGAGGCGTTGGCAGAACAGATTAAGGAATTTGATCTGTTGCTGGAGGAGCACAAAGGAAAGAAGACGGACGAGGTCGCCCAGATCCTCTTGGCGAAGGCTTCTCTATATCTCCAAGTGTTCAATGATACCAAAGCCGGGCTGGCCATGATTAAGCAGTTGAAAACAGATTTTCCAGATACGACGCAGGCGAAGAGTGTTGATCAAATGATCGCCGGAATTGAAAAGGAGGAAGCCGCCAAGAAAATTCAACAAAGCATGGTTGTGGGAGCGAAATTTCCCGATTTCAAAGAGATCGGATTGGATGGAGCGTCGCTTTCGGTGGCCGATTACAAGGGGAAAGTTGTATTAGTGGATTTCTGGGCGACTTGGTGCGGGCCGTGCGTCTCCGAATTGCCCATTGTGCTGGCGACCTACGAAGAGTTTCATCCGAAAGGTTTTGAAATCTTAGGAATAAGTCTCGACAGCGACGAACAGGCCCTCAAAACGTTTATGGAGCGGCGCAAGGTAACTTGGAGGCAATTCTACGATGGAAAAGGCTGGCAGAATATGCTGGCTGAACGGTATGGGATTCGATCCATTCCGGCGACTTTTCTTTTGGATGGCGAAGGAAAGATTGTCGCCAAGGATTTGAGAGGTCCCGCTTTGAGAGCTGAGGTCGCCAAGTTGCTCAACAAGTAGCGAACAACTCGTTTGGATCCAGTCCATGGGCGCTTCTGAGCACGCCTCATCGATTGGGTAACCCAACAGTTCCCAAGATTCTCGCAAGCGGGTCCATCTTCTTTTTGGGAGGGTAATATCCTGGTTCGCAACAGGATACTATGAATGCGGCTGGTGAACCGGAGCGCCGAGCATTGCTCGGCATTTGTGCGGCGCGATGCGGAGAAGTCGTTCCTCAGAAAAAGTGTGGATTTTTTTCAACGCCTCAATTATTCGGTTGTCATATAGACAAGAAAAATGTTGAGCGGATTCCAAACCGCCCAACAAGAACTGAAACTCAGGTTCGTCGCGGGAATGCCACATTTCGGGTATTGCGGCTTAGTTGCGATGAATACTAAAGTTCCTGAAGCAGTCCACCAATTGCGAGTCGGGCTTGGGATTCCAGGAAAACAACACAATAAAAACTCATGGCAGTGGATGTAAAACAGATTGGGGATAGGGTTGAAAAAGAGAGCGTCTTAATCAACCGGATACGAACTGAGGCGCACAAAGTGATAGTGGGGCAGGACGCGCTTATCGACCGGCTTCTGATGGCGTTGCTCTGCAATAATCATGTTTTGATTGAAGGGGTTCCAGGATTGGCCAAGACCCTCTCGGTGACCACGCTTGCCCGGATGATTCAAGCGACATTCAAACGTATTCAGTTTACTCCCGACCTGTTACCGGCCGATGTCGTAGGAACACTGATCTATAATCCCAAATCAGGCGATTTCAGCATCAGGAAAGGACCTGTGTTTGCGCATGTCGTTCTCGCGGATGAAATAAATCGTGCGCCAGCGAAAGTTCAGAGCGCCTTGCTGGAAGCGATGCAGGAACGCCAGGTTACCATCGGAGATGAGAGTTTTCGTTTAGACGACCCATTTCTCGTACTGGCGACCCAGAATCCCGTTGAACAGGAGGGAACGTACCCGCTGCCGGAAGCGCAAGTTGATCGGTTCATGTTGAAACTAAAGGTGACTTATCCGAACAAGGCTGAGGAACATCAAATCCTGAAACGGATGGCCCGATCCAACCCGTCCAAAGAGGTCGAACCTGTAATCACGCCCAAGGACATTGTTCGAATGCGCCAGTTGGCGGATGAGATTTTCATGGATGAGAAGATCGAGCTCTACATTGTTGATCTTGTCGAAGCAACGCGGAATCCCGCGGATTACAAACTGGATATCGGGCCGCTGATTCGTTATGGCGCATCGCCGCGGGCGACGATTTTCTTGGCGATGGCGTCGAAGGCGAATGCCTTGATCGAAGGCCGTGGGTATGTGACGCCTCAAGATGTCAAATCGGTTGCCATGGATGTGATGCGGCACCGTGTGATCCCGACGTATGAAGCCGAGGCGGAGGAGAAGACATCGGAGGATCTGATCGAACAGATTCTCAAAACAGTCGATGTGCCATGATTCCTCGGGACCTTGCTAAGAAAATTCGATACCTGCAGATTTACACTAGCAAGGCGGTGAACGATGTCTTGGCGGGTGAATATCAGAGTGTTTTCAAGGGGCAGGGCATGGAGTTTCAGGAGGTTCGGGAATACCAGCCCGGCGATGAGGTGCGGACGATCGATTGGAATGTGACGGCCCGGATGGGGCATCCATTTGTAAAGCGTTTTGTCGAGGAACGCGAGCTGTCGGTGATCTTTCTTGTGGATCTTTCCGCTTCCGGAGCTTTTGGGAGCACCCACCAAATGAAAAACGAAGTCGCGGCGGAACTGTGCGCGCTGCTTGCTTTCTCCGCGATTAAGAACAACGACAAGGTCGGGTTGCTAGTATTCACCGACTGTATCGAGATGTTTGTGCCTCCGGCCAAAGGAACGTCACACGTTTTGCGTTTGATCGAGGAACTTCTGAATTTTAAGCCGCGCCAGGCCAAGACAAACATCAGCGACGCTATTGATTACCTTGGACATGTCACAACAAAGCGTTGCGTCGTCTTCCTGGTCTCGGACTTTCAGGGCACGGATTTCGATAAGCAACTGCGCGTTTTGAGCCGGCGTCACGATCTTATCGCTGTCTCGATCACGGACCCTCGGGAAGTGAAACTTCCAAACGTTGGTCTCGTGGAACTGGAGGACGCGGAAACCGGGGAACTCATTGTGATCGATACTGGCAGCGCCGCGGTTCGGAAACAGTACGAGAAGCTGGGTGCGGGTCAACAAGGGCGGCTTAAGGAGCTCTTTCGATCAATGGACGTGGATCAGATCGAAGTTTTCACGGGTCGGGACTATGTCCGCGATCTTGTGAAATTCTTTCGCACGCGGGAACGGCGGGCTCAGAAGTGAGATAAAAAAAAGAACACCTTTTCGGTTAAGGAAATGAAATGAGTGACAAACTTGATTTTTCGCTGCCGGAGCGCAAGCCCGCTCCAGTCAAAACGTCTGGAACGAATCGGTTCCTATTAATCTGCATCTTGGCGGCGGTTCTCGGAAATATGTTTTTTGCGGTCAAAAACCGGACTTCACCGGAACAGGCCAAGACGCCTGGATCGCTTTCCTCGGAGGCGCAAAAACAGTTGGCCTTGAAGTTGGAGAAGCAGAATTTGCAGACTACAGCAGCGGACGCATGGAGAGAGTATCTTAGACTGGCCGCTCCGGATGACGCGGAGACTGCCAAGGTCTATTATCGGATCGGCAAGCTCCATCAGGAGGCAAGAGATTATGCTCAAGCCTTGAATAGTTTCTATCGGTCCGAGAGTTTCTATCGCGATAAAGAGTTGGAGCCTGAGATTGGAAGGCGGACACAAGAGTGCCTTGAAGCGATGGGGAAATTCGCGGCCCTGCGATACGAGCTCTCCGATCGTGTCGGGCTGAATCTATCGGCTTCGGCCACGGGTGAAGAAATTGTTGCCGAAATTGGGGCGCAGAAAATCAGCAAAGCCGAGCTTGATCGTCGAATTGAGGCGGCCATCGAACAGCAGCTCAGTCAATACGCGGCGTATCTGCCAGACGAGGAGCGCAAGAAACAGAAAGAGACTCTCTTGAGTCAGTTGTCATCCTCGACCCAGCGCATGCAGTTCCTCAACCAATACGTGATGGAGGAGATTCTATACAGGAAAGCGCGGGAGTCCAAACTGGCGGAAGATCCGGGAACGCGTCAACTGCTTCTGGACACCGAGCGAAGCCTGCTCGCTCAGCGCGTTCTTGCGAACGAGTTGGCGGACTCGATCAAGATAACATCTGGCGATCTAACAACCTACTATGAGGCGAACAAAGAAAGTTTTGTTCAACCGGAAAGAGCTCAGATCAGTCACATCCTGTTGAAAGACGAAGAGATGGCAAAGGAAGCTTTGGAGAATCTGAAGAATGGAAAAGATTTTGGTGAGCTGGCGGTGGAGATTTCTATGGACGCGGGCACCGCAAAGAATCAAGGGAAGATCGAAGGTTGGGTTAACAAGGGGGCCGCCGTCCCGGGAATCGGAAATTCTGGAGATGCGCAAAAGGCGGTGTTTGAAACGGAGGCAGGAAAAGTTGCCGCGACCCCTATTTCCTCCGATCAAGGTTTACATTTGATTCTAGTGCGGGAGAAAGAAGCCGAACACGCGCGGCCTTTTGAAGAGGTACGCAACGAAGTATATAGCGCCTTGAGGTCGCGAAAGGAACGGGAGATCCAGCAGAAGCTCCTGTCCGACCTCAAGGACCAATATCGGGTCGTGATTCATCAGAGCGCTTTCGCTCAGGAAAAAAGGGAGAGCCAAACCGAGTAGAGAATGACGCGCGAGTTCTTAACACTAGCAGCGCTGTCGTCAGGGCGCCGGATTCGCGGGAATTTGGCTTCTGTTCCATCGATGTGTGGAAGCGCTGAGGTTTTGGCGATGATTGGCATCTGCATCGCTACCATTATGATTGGGGCTGGATGCGGATCGAAGGAATCTGGAGCGGCGGTTGAGACGCAGCCAGGCATTGAACGGAAGTTCGAGCGTGGACCCGTTCAGGTGATTCTCACCGTGGATAAGAAAGAGCCAACCATTGCGGATCGGATTCGATTGCGAATGGAGGTAACAGCGGACGAAGACTATGACGTGCGAATGCCTCGGTTTGGTGAAAAACTGGAACAATTCGGAATCGTGGACTACGACACGACCCAGCCGGAATTAATCGAAGGCGGGCGAACGCGCCAGACACGATCCTACGTGTTGGAACCGTTCCTTTCCGGAGATTACACGATTCCGGTCATGAAGTTTCTTTTTTCGAAGAGAGGAGAAGCGGAGGAGAAGGAGCACGAGCTGGAAACGGAGGTTATCACGTTGCATGTGAAATCATTGCTTCCGGAAGCGGCAGCCGAGATTAAGATTCACGAGATCGCCTCTCCCGAGGAGTTGCCTCGCGAACCGGTTTCTCGCGCATGGCTGGCTCTCGTTGGAGTGGTTCTGATTCTGTTTGCGGCTGGGACTGTTTTCTGGGTCCGGAGGAAGAAATTGGAGGAATCTATCGAGTCGTCCATTCCGGCTCATGATTTGGCGTTTGGCCAAATTGAGGCTTTGGTGGCGGAGAATCTGCCCGAGAAGGGCGAGATCAAAGAGTTTTACCGTAGAATCTCGGATATCCTCCGGCGTTATGTCGAAAACCGTTTCGGACTTCAAGCCCCGGAACAGACGACGGAGGAGTTTCTCGGCACATTGGCGGTGACGCGCTTGCTTACTCCGCCACAAAAGGAGCTTTTAAAAGAGTTTCTCCGGCATTGTGATTTGGTTAAGTTCGCCGAGCACCGCCCGGAAAACGACGATATCCAAAAGACGTTCGACAGTTGCAAGAATTTCATACTTGAAACCCGGGATCTTTCGGGTGGCGAAGAAACCGCATTGAATGGCACCGGTGCGCAGCCCAAGAACCCAGAACAAGCGGCGGCCGCTTAAGTTGATCATGATTCTTGAATCGCCCTGGGCACTGCTGATCTTACTGGCTCTTCCAGTGATCTTGTTGTGGCGCGCACGCCGGATTTCCCGCGCGGCCTCCATTCGGTTCTCGTCCACGAGCAATGCCGCCAAGGCCGGGATGTCAGTGCGGCAGCGGCTCGGAGCTGTTCCTCTGGGCATTCGATTGCTAACCCTGACGCTCTTGGCGGTTGCGATCGCCCGCCCGCAGAAGGGACTTCAACAAGTCCACGATCTCAACAAAGGGATCGCTATTGAAATGGTGGTGGACCGGTCGGGCAGCATGGCTGCCGAAATGAAGTATGAGGGAGATACTCTCAACCGGCTGGAAGTGGTGAAGCGCGCATTTTCTCAGTTTGTGCTCGGGAACGGCAAGACGCTCAAGGGGCGTCCAAATGACCTGATCGGAATGATCACCTTCGCGCGGTATCCGGACACTGTGGCTCCGCTGACATTGGCGCATGGCGCTCTGCCGCGCTTTTTGGAAACCGTGCGGCTGGTGCAGCAGGACGAGCGCAGCGAAGACGGTACTGCAATCGGAGACGCGATCGCGCTTGCCGCCGCCCGTTTGAAGACTGCGGAGGAAGTCCTGGCGAGCCAATTGGGGGGCGAGAATGACGATTACGAAATCAAGAGCAAGGTGATGATTGTGCTGACGGATGGCGCCAACAATGGGGGAAAGCGGGCGCCGCTTGAGGCGGCCAAGCTGGCATCCGAATGGGGAATCAAGATCTATACGATTGGCGTGGGCGGGGATGAGGCGATTACCTCCCAAGGCGGGGTGTTCGGAACGTTCAAGTTCGGAATGGGAAACAGTGTGGATGAAGCGACGTTAAAAGCCGTGGCGCAGGCGACAGGAGGATTGTACCGTCTTGCCACGGACGCCGAATCGTTGGAGGCAATTTACCGGGAGATTGACGAACTGGAACGTAGCGAGATCGAATCGGTTCGGTATATGGATTACGAGGAGCGGTTTTTCATTCTGGCTGCGGTTGCGCTACTATTGATCGGTTTGGAGACTTTGCTCGGAAGTACATTTTTTCGCAAAATTCCATGAGTGGCGTTCGTTTGCATAGTATCGAGATGCTGTTGCTCTTGTGGGTTGCCCCGTTGCTTGCGGCGCTATTTTATTACGGCGCTTGGAAGCGGAAAAAGGCTTTGGAACAGTTCGTTGAAGCGGGGTTGCTCAGTAAGATTGCTGTTTCGGTGAGTTCGACCAAGCGTGCCTGGAAGGCGGCGCTCATCATTCTTGCGGCTGTGTTTGTGATTATTGGGTTGGCAAGGCCGGCGTGGAATCCGAAGCCGAAAACGATTCAACGGCAAGGCCGGGATGTGGTATTTGTTTTGGATGTCTCGAAAAGCATGCTTGCCGAGGATCTGGCTCCGAATCGATTGGATCGCGCAAAACTCGCCATCAAGGATTGTATTGAGCGGTTGGAGGGAGATCGCGTGGCCTTGGTGGCATTCGCAGGCACATCTGCCGTGAAATGTCCGCTTACACTTGATTACGGTTTCTTTCGAATGATGCTGGACGGAATCTCAATCGACAGCATTGCCCGCGGTGGAACAATGATTGGCGATGCGTTGCGAAAGACCATGAACGAGGTGTTCGATGACCAGGAGAAAGAGTTTAAAGACGTCATTTTGATCACGGATGGAGAGGATCACGATAGTTTTCCGCTGGAGGCGGCCAAGCAGGCCGGAGAGCGGGGAATTCGTATCATCGCTCTTGGTCTGGGAGATGAAAATGAAGGAAAACGAATTCCGATTACAGGCGAGAACGGACAGCCCACGTTCATGAAGTACAACGGGCAGGAAATCTGGACGAAGCTTGACGCGGACACGCTGCGAAAGATGGTGAATGCCACGCCCGGCGGCAAATACTTAAATGTGGCGACCGGAACGATCGACCTCGGGGACGTGTATCAACAGTTCATCGCTTCCGCCGAAAAACGGGAATTGGAGTCGAAGACCATCAAGCGGTACGAGGAAAAGTTTCAGATCTTTCTTGCGCTGGCCTTCGGTCTGCTCTGCCTCGAGATGGTTATTCCAGAGAGAAAACGCGGAGTCTGAAATCTAGTTTGAAATGTTGTCGATTTTCAAAATATCAAGCACGAGTTCGGTGATGTTCCGAATTTGGCATGCGATATCCCTTGTCGGCTCGTTGTTCTTGCCGTTTTCGGTGATCGGGGAATCCACGCGCTCGCTCGTGGAGCGGGGCAACGCGGCGTACAGGGCTGGTTCGTTTGATGAGGCGTTAACCCGGTATGAGGAAGCGTCGGTTGAAGCTCCCGAATCGGCCACGATTTACTTCAACAGGGGCGGTGCTTTGTATCAAAAAGGCGATTTCGCCGCCGCTTCGGATGCTTTCGAGAAGGCCGCGTTGAAAAGCAAAAAATCGCGTTTGGGATCCCTGAGCAAGTTTAACCTCGGAAATTGCTCGTTCCGCGAGGCGGAGCGGCAGAGAGACAACGATTTGAAAAAGTCGCTGGAGGCTTGCGAAAAGAGCATTCGGCACTATCAGGAAGCGTTGCAACTGGATCCTAAATTCAAAGAAGCAGCGGAGAATATCGAAGTCGTGCGCCTCGTTATGAAATCGATTCTCGATGAGCAGAAGAAGAAGAAGGAGGAGCAACAGAACCAACAGAACGCGATGGATGATATAGCGAAAAAGCTGCGAGAGCTCATCGCGAAACAAGAACAAGCCGTCGAACAAAACCAGCAGCTTCAGGACGCGCGGAAACAACAAGGCGACAGCCAAGCTGTCCGGGATCAAACAGGCGAACTTGCGACCAGCCAGGAATCGGTGAGAAATGAGACTTCCGAACTCTCGGGGGAAATGGGAAAGATCGAAGAGCAAATGCGCCAGCAGATGCAGCAGCAAAACCAAGGGGGGGCGCCGCAGCAGCCGCCGATGCCGGTTCCGCAACCCGGTCCTAGTTCTCCCATTTCGGAAGCCCGAAAACACGTCGATACCGCTGTGTCCGACCAGGTGTCTTCCCTGGGGAAACTGAACGAAAACAACGTTATTTCGGCCAAACCATACCAGGAAAAAGCGGCAGAAGAGCTGAAAGAAGCGTTGGCGAAGCTGAGCGAGAACCAACACGAACAAAGTCAGCAGGAGCAGCAATCGCAAGAGAACAGTCAGCAAGAGGAATCGAAGGAGAACCAACCGAAGGAACAACAGCAGCAACAACAACAGCAGCAGCCGCAGGAGGATCAATCAAAAGCGAAGGAAAAGGATCACCAGCAGGCGCAAGCCAGGGAAGAAGCGCGCAGCATTCTCGACGAGGAAAAGGAAAACCGGGAACGGCGGCAGCCTAGGCAGCCGGTTGGTTATCGGGCGGTGGATAAGGATTGGTGAGATGAGATTCATCGCTCCAAAAATCATAGTGTGGCCGGCATTAATGATAATTGTCGGGATTCACTTTGTTTTTCCGGGAACGGCGGCCGCCATTGTGGCGCAAACTGCCGTGGGTGCCACAGATGTTTTTCTGGGGGAGACTTTTCAAATGCAGATTCAGATCTCCGGTTCCGATCAACCGGGTCAGGCGGATCTTTCCGGTTTGACCGATTTCACGGTGCAGCCAGCCGGAGGCCGTCAAAACAACAGCAGTTCGGTGACGATTATCAACGGACGAATGACCCAGGATATCCAGAAGTCCTATTTAATGGATTTCCAACTCACTCCGAAGCGAATTGGCCGCCTAGTTATCCCGTCAATTTCGCTGACGGTTGAAGGGGAAACCGTCCGCACGAATCCGGTTGCCATTAACGTCCAGAAGCCGATGGATATTGAGAACTTCAAGCTTGTTCTCGAATTGTCGAAACGAAAGGTTTTTGTCGGTGAGCCCGTTCAGCTCAGAATGGTTTGGTATGTCGGTCAGAATGTGCGGAATGCTCGATTCAACCTCCCGGTGTTAAACAACAATTCTGTGTCATCCGCCAGTCCCAGATTCATCCAGAATCCGGGTATTGAATATGTTCGAATTGGCTTGGGAACTGAGGAAGTAATCGCGGTGAAGAGTCAGGGCCGTTTGGATGGCAAAGACTACACGACAGTTGGTTTCGAGAAGATTCTCATTCCGAACAAAACTGGCGTCATACCCCTTGATCCGGCCACGGTTGCGTTTGAAGTTTTGGCAGGTGTTCGGCAGAACCGTTCGCCTGGTTTTTTCTCGGATGTTTTTGGGTCTCGAAATCAGGAGGTTTACAGGAAGCAAGTGATACCTTCCAATGCGCTTGCATTAGAGGTGGCGGATCTTCCCAATGAAGGGCGTCCTGCCAATTTTTCCGGGTACGTAGGTAATTACCGTGTGGAAACAACGGCGGTTCCCACGGATGTGAACGTCGGAGACCCTATTACTCTCACTATCGCGCTCAGCGGCCCTGAGTATTTGGATCATATCAGTCTTCCTCCGCTGCAAGAACAACTCAGCCTCGCGCGTGATTTCAAGATTCCCGCCGAGATGGAAGCTGGCAAGTTTGATGGCGTGAGGAAAGTATTCACACAGACCGTTCGGGCGCGGCGAAGCGATATTCAGGCGATTCCCTCAATTGAACTGCCCTATTTCGACACGGACAGCGCGACCTATAAGGTGGCGCGAAGCGAGCCGATTTCCATTTCCGTTCGGGAGACCAAGGTCGTGACGGCGAGCGACGCCGAAGGTTTGAGCGCCTCAAATCCCGCTGCCAGCGCGGTCGAGGCGTGGACTCGAGGCATCGCACATAACTACGAAGATTTGGATGCGATCGTGAATCAAGAGTTCGGGCCGGAGAATTGGCTGCGGTCACCGGCATGGGTTTCTGTGATTGGCGGGCCGCCGCTGGTTTACGCGATTCTCTTGGCCGGTGTCGTTTTCGTTCGGAGGCGCAATTCGGATCCTCTGGCGCTTCGATCGCGGCTGGTCTTCACGGAGGTTAGCCGCGAACTGGCCGCGATTCAGCGAATTGGATTGGAATCTTCTTCAGATGCCGTCTTGGATTGCCTTCGACGGTACCTGGGTGGAAAGCTGCGGATGAGTCATGGTGCGCTGACCTACAAGGACGTGGATCAATTGATGATTAAAAAAGGGGTGGATCCGTCCGATTTGGAGGAATTGAAGGAATTGATGAAGATGTGTGAAGCGAATCGGTTTGCCGGCGGCAATGCGGGGGGGGATCCCGGCGCTGTAGCCGGGCAATGCATTTCATTAGTAAAGAAGCTGGAGCAGGTGCTGAAATGAGGGACTCTTCCGCGTGGCAGAAGAATGCGATGTTAAATGGGGAGCTCCTCTCACTAGGCCGTCCGGGCTTGGGCGCATCTCTGAATGAGGACACACCTGAACGGCTGCTTCTTCGTCGGATTGAGGAGAGGAGCACGAAGGCTGATGATTCCAGTAGAGCTATCAAGGATCAACGCTGCAACGAGTCAGAGTCGAGTTTCGGCTTCCTGCAGTCCGGTGGGGCGACACTCTGTGGAGCCCTGCTCAACTTTGTCGCGAAAGACGAACGAGAAGGCACAGTGGAAACATCGAGACATCCAGGCAATGCGGCGTTTCCACAGCACCGAATTGCAAGACACGCGTCCAACAAGGAGAAATTAGGGCTTCACAGAGTGTCGCCCCACCAAGAGAAGCGAGAGTCGGCGCCTCCGCCCCGGTCGAACTGCGACGGGTGGGTTTGTCCTCATTCGGAGATGCGCCGTCTGAGCTCTGCCCGGCGCACATGTTCGTCTGTAATATCCTTTGTCGTGATCGCAACGGTATTCTTGTTGGGTGCCGTGGCGAGCCGTGGCGAGCTCAGCAAATCAGAGCGGAACGATTTGTTCTCGCAGGGAAAGGACTTCTTTCGACAAGCTAACGAGGCAAGCGCCTCCGATTCCGAACGCGCAACGGAACTTTATGGCAAATCCGCCCTTCGCTTCGAGCGCATTGTTCGAGACGGAGGAGTTCGCAACGGCAAACTGTTTTACAACATCGGGAACGCCTATTTCAGAATGAACGATATTGGCCGGGCAATTCTGAATTACAGGCGGGCCGAACAATACGTTCCAAACGATCCCAACTTGCAGCAGAATCTGCAATACGCGCGGGAACGGCGGAAAGACAAGTTTGAAGAACCCCAACAGACCAGAGTGTTGAAAACACTCTTCTTCTGGCATTATGATCTCCCGACGCAAGTTCGGGCCAGGATGTTCGGAATTGTGTTCAGCTTGGTTTGGCTCGGTGCTGGGGTAAGATTGTTCGTTTCAAAGGCGGGTCTGAAGTGGTTCATCGGCATCTCAGGTTTGGTTTCCGCTCTCCTCCTGGCATCGCTTTTGATCGAAAGCGGTTACCGGAACAGGACTCGACCCGGTGTGGTGATTGATGCCGAAGTGACAGCGAGAAAAGGGGACAGCGACACCTACGAGCCGAGCTTTACGGATCCGTTGCACGCCGGGACCGAATTCACCGTCGTCGAGGATCGTGGGAACTGGTTCCAAGTCGAGCTGGCTGACTCGCGAAGATGCTGGCTTCCGTTGAAAGCGGTTGAATTGGTCCGTTAAAACCGGCGCTTAGGGCATCCATTTCGGAAATCGGAACGTGCGTTCCTGCCCGTCTCGCTGATAGCTTCGATGCCACTTGAGCCTCCAAATGTCCCTGGGTGAACGTGTTGTTCTTACGGACTGATCGAAGAACGCAATGTTAATGCCGCGTCCATGGCGCATGAACGCAAAATGCTTTGATTCCGCGCCCGCGCCACTCCATTCACCGTTGTAAATAGGTGCCGCGTCTTTGGTGCTATTTCGTTGATCAGGGCCTCCACCTCGCCACATTGCATCCAGGAACAGCGGGATTTCCGTGGGACTGTCGGTTACATCAAATGAACGCCAATGATCCTCCATCCGCCTGCCTTGAATATCGTTCTTCGCGTTGTAAACCCAATTGTTCCCACCGTAGCTGCTCAGAAGGCGGGTGGGTGATTGATCCTCCGCGAACGTAGGGAAATCGTACACGGTATGAGGTCCGCCAAATGTTTCCACTCCCGACGTTGCTTCGAGTGGTTTTCGGGTTTCAGTGGTGGCGCTTCCAGTGCCGCGCCGGTGCTTGGCGTCCGGACACAATAGAAGATACGGTTTCTCTTGATAGGCCTTTGCCAGAGCTCTGATCCACTCACCGCGAGCCCAGCCGACGGTGTCGCCGTCGCTGAATTTTCCGCCATGTTCATCTGTATAAAACGCCCAAACCAAGCCCCACTGTTTCAAGTTGGAGACGCAATTGATGCTCTTTGCCTTGCTTTTCGCTTTGCTCAGAGCCGGGAGGAGCATTCCCGCGAGAATCGCGATAATCGCAATAACGACTAGAAGTTCGATGAGGGTGAATCCAGAGGCCAAAAAAGGCTTCCTCCGAGGGGGTACAGTGTGATCTTTCATTTCATCCTGTTTTCCGTTGGGTGAATGGTGACAACTCGATTAGATCGCGATTGGTCCTGCGCGTCGAGCCTAAATGTGGCGATGCCTCTGGTTCTCTGGGTCCGTTCGGGTGAGGCATGGCTTTTTCTCAAGCGCCTCAATCGCCTTTACAAGCACCGTATGTGATGAACAATCGAAACATGCGCATTGATTGTTCGAGATCGATTACTGGGGCGCTGTTTATTCTAAGCTTTCTTACCGAGATCATGGCTGCAAACAGCGCTTCCTTGGGGGGCGGCGCGCGGTTCCGAATTGATGTTTGGGAGAGCGACGATGGGCTTCCTCAGAACTCGGTGATCTCGATGATTCAGAGTGAGGATGGTTACCTTTGGCTGGGCACACTCTACGGTTTGGCGCGCTTCGATGGCATTCGGTTCACAGTTTATGACGAAAGCACAACTCCGGGATTGAGCAGCAGTCCGATTGTCACGTTATTCGAGGACCGAAGGCGAAATCTTTGGATCGGAACCGAAAGCTCCGGAATTGTATTGGTTCAAGAGGGGGCGGTGCTTCGTCCGGATTTCGGCCGGAATGAGCGCGATCGACGCGTTGCGGCTGTCTGCGAGGACTCGGCAGGAGCCGTTTGGCTTCTGAGTGCTGACGGGCGGCTCGCGCGCTTTTCCGACGGAGTGGTTCGAATTTGGAATGCCCGAGAAGTGAAGGTTGGCAGTGCTCGATCGATTGTGTCGGATCGATCCGGGCTGCTTCGGATCGGGACCAGTGACGGCTTGTTCACTCTGGACCCGGATGCGGATCTTGAGTCCTCGGCTCTCCCTCTGACACAGACACACGCGTTTGATAAATTGGATTATCTCTTGGCGAGCGAAAGCGGCGGCTATTGGCTATTGGCAGACGGCCGTGTTCAGAAATGGAGCGCCGATTCAATGGAGTTGGATTTTGGTTTGTATCCCTGGGGCAACACTGTAGTTAGCGCTGCGTGCGAAGATCGCCAGGGAAATCTTTTGGTGGGAACTCAGGGGGGCGGCGTTTACTGGTACAATTCGGACGGAATGGCGACCCATATCTCGAAATCCCAGGGACTATCGTATGATTATATTCTCTCGCTGCATGTGGATCGTGAAGGGAATCTTTGGGTGGGGACAGACGGAGGTGGGCTCAATCGTGTGAAACGCGAGGAATTCGAATCTCTATCTCAATCACAAGATTTAGTCATCCAATCCGTGGATGCGGATGCCCAGGGAGCCATATGGATGGGCGTCAACAGAATCGGCAGCGATGCAAGAGGCGCTGCCCGTTGGAAAGATGGTGAACTCAAGTGGTTTGGGCCGCGCGAAGGTTTGCTCAGCTCTGCCGTGAGATCCGTGTTTGTGGATCGACGCCAGCAGGTGTGGGCCGGTACTTGGGGCGCGGGTCTCTTTCAGTTTCAGGACGAACGGTTCCGCCGGGTCACGCTTCCCAAAGGCATCGATCCCAAGATCCAGGCGATTCATCAGGATCGGTCCGGTATGTTGTGGGTGGGAACGCAAGCCGGATTGGCTCGTTGGAACGGCGAGGAATGGCAGGTGATTGCTTTCGAGAATGGCTTTCCAAAGGCTCCTGTGCGCGCGATCGCTGATGATGCTGACGGAAACGTTTGGATAGGCACGTCGGGTGCCGGCCTTATCCGAATTGGATCTGGAAAAATGACCGAGTACCACGTGACGGACGGTCTTCCGAGCGAGGAAGTTTCATCGTTGTATGTGGACAAAGAGAACGTGCTATGGGTCGGCACGATCGGAAGCGGACTTGGGCGTTTTCAGAATGGAGCGTGGACCCGTTTCACGACACGTCAAGGATTGGCCAGCAATATTGTTCTCTATCTCGTGGAAGATCTCGATGGCTACTTCTGGAGCGGCTCAAACGCGGGACTCATGCGGATTGAGAAAAGCGTGTTAAATGATTTCGCGAAAGGATTAACGGCTTTTACTCCGTGCAGAGTCTATACGCGGTTGGACGGAATGCCGGCTTCTGAATGTATTGGATTTCAACCCGGAGCATGTCTTGCTCCGGATGGGAGACTCTGGTTTCCGACAATCAAGGGACTAGTCACCGTGGACCCGAAGGCGCTGGGGTCGAACGGTCAGCCGCCTCCCGTCGTGATCGAATCCGTGCTCATCGACGGGCAATCTCAGAATGCAAACGGTCTTCGCGCGAAATGGCCGGAAGCGCTGGTTGTTCCGGCCAGTCGGGAGCGCATCGAGATTCATTATACGAGCCTCAACCTCTCAGCTCCGGATCGAGCGCGGTTCAAGTATCGGTTGGAGGGACACGAGGCCGCGTGGACGGAGGCCGGTTCGACACGAATCGCGCGCTATAGCAAACTGCCGGCAGGCGACTACCGATTTCAGGTAACGGCAAGCAACGAGGATGGTGTATGGAATGAGGGAGGCACGTCTTTGGGGATCACCATTGTGCCTCCGTTCTGGCGCGCTTGGTGGTTTCTAAGTGCGGGTTCATTGTTTTGCTTGGGTGTAACGGTAGGCACTGTCCATTTTGTTTCGACACAGAGACTACAGCGCCAGGTTGAGAAACTGAGACAAAAGGAGGCGATTGAAAGAGAACGGGCGAGGATTGCGCGCGATATTCACGACCAGCTTGGCGCGAGCCTGACTCAGGTGGCCCTTTTGGGTGAGCTCGTCGAGAGCGATAAGGATTTGCCCGAGGAAGTCGAGGCCCATGCCCGCCAGATTTCCCAAACGGCGCGCGACACAACAAAGGTGCTCGACGAGATCGTTTGGACAGTGAACCCGTCAAACGATACGCTTGACGGGTTGATCAACTACGTGTGCAAATACGTGCAGGAATACTTGGAAGTGGCAGGGATTCGCTTCAGGCTTGAGACTCCGTCCCATCTCCCGGAGGTTACGATTTCTCCGGAGGTTCGGCACAATGTGTTCCTTGCGTCAAAGGAGGCGGTCACGAATGTGGTGCGGCACGCGCACGCCAATTCTGTAAGGGTTCAACTCAGCGTCCAGCCGCGTTGTTTCACGCTCGGTATTCAGGACGATGGGAAGGCGTTGCCTGGCTTGGACGAGGATGCCGCACGTTCACGAAACGGATTGCGCAATATGCGCAAACGAATGGAGGATGTTGGCGGAAGCTTTGCGTTCGAGCCCGTCGCGAGCGGTGGAACCCTCGTTCGACTAACAGTGCCTATCGGATCGGAATCCGGATTCGAAAGCGGGAAGCCTCGGTAGAATATTTGTAGCGATGAGCATCGGTGTCTCCATAGTGGAGGACAATGATCAGTTGCGCCAAACTTTGGCGCGGGTGATCGCGCGCGCCGAGGGATTCCATTGCGTGAATCAATACGAGAGCGCGGAGTCCGCGTTGGAGGGACTCCCAACGGCAAAACCGGATGTCGTACTGATGGATATTAATCTTCCAGGAATGAACGGCGTGGAATGTGTTCGGAGATTGAAACAGGCTCTCCCTCAAACGCAGGTGGTCATGCTGACAGTTTACGAGGATACGGAGAATATCTTCAACGCGCTCGCGGCAGGCGCTTCCGGTTATATGCTGAAGCGCACTCCGCGGGCTGAACTGTTAGATGCAATTCGGGAGGTGCAACAAGGGGGCTCTCCGATGACGGCGCACATTGCCCGGAAAGTGGTGCAGTCGTTCCAAAAGGCCGGGGCTTCGCCGCAACCGGCCGAGAATCTGTCCCAACGCGAGCAGGAAGTGCTTGATTGTCTAAGCCAGGGGTTTCTTTACAAAGAAATCGCCGACAAACTCGGCATAAGCTACGAGACGGTGCACACTTACATTCGCCGCATTTACGAAAAACTTCAGGTCCGAACACGCACGGAAGCGGTGGCGAAATTCTTGCGGCGCTAGGCTGGCCATCCGTAACACTATAAGAAGAGTTATTTGATTTCTGCGACGATTTTCCAGACACAGTTGGTAAACATGGAAAGAGCGGTTGAGCGCACGAAACCCCTGTTTTAGGTGTGAATGGCTGGGGACATGCGGTTGCGTTTGTCACCAGTACTGGTGACTAGCAGGGGAAAAGAAATAGAGTATGGTTGTGGCGTCGCTGAGATGCAAAAGTGCAGTAGTTCATCTGTGTGTGATGAAAGGCGTGAGTCTGCGGCGCCGCTGAAAGTGACAAAAATCGGAGCAGTATTTGGTTTGGTTTAGAATTTGTTCTCATTGTGGAGAAGCCGGGTGAAAGCCCGGCTTTTTTACGTACGCGTGTAGCGCGTGCCAAATTCCAGATGGTTGGGGCGTTGAGCTGTTCTTCCGCACAAAACGAGGTTTTTTGATTCGGACTTGACTTGAATCCCTTCAGCTCAGTTCACTCGTGGAAGCCAATGCTTCTATGACTCCAGTTTCACCTGCGCCCGCGTCCGGTCTCGCGCGTCTGCGATCAACCATTCGAAGGTGTCTGTTTTCGTTTCTGATACTTTTTGCAGGTGTGAGTGTTTCCGAAGTTTTGAGGGCGCAACCACTGCCTTTCGCGGAACGCAACTCCCCGGAGAGCGACCCGAGTTTGCAGACAGAAGGAGACTGGGTGGATAACCGATGGAACCGGACGGACGTGGGACCGTTCTTGGCCTCGAATCTTTCGGTTCCCGGCCGGCAGATCATTAAAGGACTCTCGATCCGGATCGGCGCCAATTACGAGGGAACAGTCTGCTTTGACACGTTACAATGCGCGTTTTATTCGGGGTGGAGCGGGGGATTCCTCGAATTTGCTCCCGCGCGATTTGGACTGATTAATCCTCCACGAATTAAGGGTAAAATCACGTTCTCTATTCCTTCCGGCATTCGGTGGAACTCGGAGCGTATCCGGTACTCGGGATTGCGCGTTCATGGTGAGCGGGTTGTTCTCGAGTATGCGTTGGATAGTGTGCGCGTTCTCGATGCACCGTGGCTGGAGGTTCGGGATGGGTTGCATGTCTTCACGCGGACGATTGAGATTGGACCGCGGCCCGAGGACATTTCATTTACAATTCCTCAAGACGGAGAGAGCGTCTCGATTTTTAGCTTTCCGGGAATGGCTCGTGCCATCGTTTCCAAAGGTGGCCATAACGCGCTCGCGATTGCGGTATTGGGGGAAGGGATTGAGATATCGAATGACACCAAAGCCCTGCGCGTCCGAATCCCAGCGGCAGCCCAGTCTCTGCGGTGCAAGATGTTCATTTGGAGTGGAGAAGAGACACAGGTCTCTAAGTTCAGCGGAATTGTGGATGAGTTCGGGGAATTGGAGAGTCTTACGGAACTCATTCAACCGGGGCCTCCCCGCTGGCTTCCGGATTCGAGAACGGTGGGAAGGCGCGGCAGTGATGGTGCTCCATTCGCGGTCGATACACTCGCCGTGCCGTACGAGAATCCCTGGAACGCGCTGATGTTCCTCTCCGGCATCGGTTTTGGTCCTGCCGGCGAAGCTTACGTTTGCACTATCCACGGGGATGTGTGGCGTGTCACAGGGATTGACGATGAGCTAGGTGATTTGCGGTGGAAACGGTTTGCGACGGGTCTGTTTCAGCCGTTGGGGCTTCAAGTGCGTGATGGTGAAGTGTTCGTTCTTGGCAGAGATCAGATTACTCGGCTTCACGATTTCAACAGTGATGGCGAGGCCGATTTCTATGAGAACTTCTGCAATCTAATCGATTCCAAGAGCGGTCACAGCTATGTAACCGGGCTTGAGAAGGACGATTCAGGCAATTTCTATTTCGTTGATCCGTCCGGTGTGCACCGAGTTTCGTCAGACGGATTGCGGCTGCAAACACTCGCTTCCGGTTTTCGAAATCCGAACGGCATGGGAGTCAGTCCTAATGGAACGATGATTACGGTCGCGCCGCAGCAAGGTGAGTGGACTCCGTCTTCGGAGATCTGTGAGATTCGTGACGGCGAGTTCTATGGATATGGAGGACCGAAGATAACCGAAGCGCGGCCACTTGGTTACGATTCGCCGTTATGCTGGATTCCGCACCGAGTCGATAACTCGAGCGGGAGTCAAGTGTGGGTGCCGCCTCATTTCTGGGGATCGCTTGGAGGAAACATGCTGCATCTGTTGTGGGGGCGGTGTGGTCTAATGCTTGTCCTGCGGGATCGCGCGGACGGCGTCGCTCAGGGTGCGGTGGTTCCTTTGCCTGTGCGTTTTCTCTCAGGACCCCAGAGAGGCGTTTTTCATCCAATTGACGGCCGCCTTTATGTCGCCGGCAGCACCGGATGGCAGACTAGCGCGATCCGAGACGGATCTTTGCAGCGAGTGCGGTTAACTGGGAAACCTGTGTTCTTGCCGATCCGCTGGCATGCCTACCGGAACGGCTTGGCAGTTACGTTCACGCAACCGCTCGACCGTGCAACTGTTGAGGATTCGGACAGTTACGCGGTGCATCAGTGGAACTACCGATATGCGCGGCAATACGGGTCGAAAGACTGGTCTGTTGCAAATCCGGATTCGGAAGGGCGGGATGAGCTTTTGGTGAAATCGGCCCGGTTATTGGAGGATGGATCCACGTTGTTTCTGGAGATCCCAGGCCTGAGCCCGGTGATGCAATTGGAAATCAAATACAACATCGATTCGGCTGATGGCACGCCGCTGAGGGATCAGATGTGGCTGACGCTGAATCGCATCGACACGAATGAGAAGTAGTTAACCGCAACGAAACAAATGGAGAGAGTAAGTATGCAATGGCTCGCACTGATAACATTCACATTGGCAACGACGATTTCCGCCGCAGAGAGTAAACCGGAACCGGCCACCTACCTGGATCCTGCCACGGCGGGACAGGATTTTGTGGACCAGGGCGAATACGTAAACGACTGGGGTGGCGCGCAAGTTATCGCATTGGGAAAGGATGAATTCCGCATCGTGACCTACCAGGGCGGTCTCCCGGGCGACGGTTGGAATGGGGAGTATCGCCAGGTAAATTCGGGGCGGCGGCAGGGAAATAAAATCGTGTTCACGGGAGAGAATGGGTATCGGGCGGAGTTGGCGGCAGGCAAAATAATGATCACGAACGATTCTGGAGGTCCTTATACAATGGAGAAAACGGAAAGGCGGAGCCCGACACTGGGAGCAGAACCTCCGCCGGGAGCAGTCATTTTATTCGACGGAAAAAATGTGGATGCATGGGAAGGGGGCCATTTGGATGAACGCGGCCTTATTGCGGCCGGGTGCAAGACCAAACAGAGTTTCAACGCGTTCTCCGCGCATTTTGAGTTCCTGCTTCCGTTCAAACCGCTCGGGCGCGGGCAGGGACGGGGAAACAGCGGTGTTTATCTTCAGGACCGGTATGAAGTTCAAGTTCTGGATTCGTTCGGTCTCACCGGAGAGAACAATGAATGTGGCGGGATCTATAGCCAGGCAAAACCGTTGGTCAATATGTGCTACCCCCCTCTCACATGGCAAACCTACGATATTGAATTTTCTCCGGCTGCTTTCGATGCGTCCGGAAAAAAGACCCAGAACTCTGTGGCGACGATCAAACATAATGGAGTCACTATCCACGATCACCTGGCCTTGAAAGGCCCGACTGGCGGGGGTAAGAAGGAGGATGCAAGCGGTGGCGCACTTCAGCTTCAAGGTCACGGGAATCCTGTGTTTTATCGCAACATCTGGGTTGTTCCGAAGTAACCTTGTCATTGGCCGGCAGCAATTGTATGGTCCGGCAATGACTCGATGGTCTTTGATTTTGCTGTCGGCTTGCATGTGCGCCGCTCTCCCCGGAAACGGGGCGGTGGTTGAACTGAAAGACAACGCCGCTATTCAAGGTTCGGTCCTTGCGGAAAAGCCCGATCAGATCGTCATCGATATCGGCTACACCGTCCTGGTTGTTCCGCGTGATCAGATCTTGCGAATTGTAGGAGGTGAAAAAGGATTTGCGGGATCTGTGGGGGCAGCGTCAATCGAGACGGCATCGGGCCAGAAGGAGAACCTGCTGTTTCAGTCCACCGATGTCCCCCGGCCGGAACGGAGCGTTCGCGATCTAGTTCGATCCCTTGGCGAGAGTGTCGTGCAGATTCGGACACCGGGAGGGCTCGGCTCAGGCTTCTTTATTAGTGAGCAGGGATTCCTGATTACGAATTTCCATGTGGTAGAAAGCGAGACTCAGATATCGGTGGAAGTTTACCATCAAAGGACCGGGCAAATTGAACGGGCGAACTACAAGGATGTGAAAATCGTCGCCATGAACAAATTTGGGGATCTGGCTCTCTTGAAGATCGAGGATGAGAATGCGCCGGCATTTTCACCGGTTCCCCTGGGGGATTCGGATGCCATGTCGGTAGGTGAACACGTATTCGCAATTGGAAGTCCTCTCGGTCTTGAGAGGACTGTGACCGAAGGGATCCTAAGCACGAAGACACGGCAGTTGCAGGGAGAGCTCTATTTGCAGACGACGACTCAGATCAACCCTGGAAACAGTGGTGGACCGTTGTTCAATCTGAAAGGCGAGGTGATCGGCGTTACGAATATGAAAATGACTTTTGGTGAAGGTTTGGGGTTCGCGATTCCTATTGAATCGGTCAAATACTTCCTGAAGCATCGCGATTCCTTTGCTTATGACAACGATAACCCGAGCAGTCCTTACCGGTACCTTGAACCGCCTGGGCGAATTTCAAGGGTGAATCCGGGTAAAAATTGAGACTTATGAGAAAGATCTTTGCGGTGGCCACCGCTGTGATGGCCTTTGTCGGATTGGCCAACGCGGCTGTGCCGAGACCCGAGCAACTTCTGCCATCAGATACTCTCTTCGTTGTTTCAATTCCCGATTGGGCAACCGCCGTGTCGGCTTTTGACCGGTCCTCGATAGGCCGCCTTTGGCGGGATATCGCGTTCAAACCGGCAAGGGACAAGCTGATGGAGCGGTTCTCCGAGAGTGTGACTGATCCGCTCGAAAAAGAACTGGGTGTTGCGCTTTCGGAATACAGTGGGCTTCTCCGAGGGCAAGTGACATTTGCGGTGACGCAGGGCATCGCGGGTGAGAACTCCCAACCCGGTGTGCTGCTGCTGATCGACACCCAAGACGCGAGCGAGAGGCTTCGCATGCTTTTGGGCCAGCTTAAACAAAAATGGGTGGAATCCGGAAGGCAGCTCAAGAGGGAACGAATTCGCGACGTGGAATTCAGCACTCTCATCGTGCGCGGCCGGGACGTTAGTGGTCTGCTTGGACAGGCCTTTCAGGAGTCCGGATCAAGGGAGTTGTCGAAAAACGGAGGCGCTGCGGCGGGTGACGAGTTTGAGATCACAATTGGACAATCGGAAACACTTCTGTTGATTGCGAATTCGACGAAAGCCATGGAGAGGATCTTGATTCGTCAGTCTGGTGGTTTGATCACGCCTCTCGCGGAGCAGCCCGAGTTTCAGATCGCGCGTTCGGAGCCGTTTCGTGCGGCCTCCGGATTCGGGTGGATTAATTTTGCGCCCGTTTACGAGAAACTGGCGAGCCAGGCAAGTTTGTCAGGGGGCGGCGCGGCGGCAAACAATCCGCTTGCTCCCCGTCTGGACAAGATTCTTGCGGCGACGGGACTGGACGGGTTGAAATCGATCGCCTTCCGATTGAACAGCGCCGAGGATGGATTCTTAGCGGAATTGTTCCTTGGTGTGCCACGTAGCGGACGGGAGGGTATCTTCAAAGCTTTGGTGGCTGAGGCTAAAGATTCGTCGCCGCCGCCTTTTGTGCCGGCGAATGCGCTCAAGTTCAGCCGGTGGCGACTCGACGGACGGAAGGCATGGGACACGTTTGAGTCGATGCTCACGAGCGTTTCACCCGAGTTTGGCGCCTTAGTTCAAATGGGTATGGCGACCGCGGGAAAAGACAAAGACCCCAATTTCGATCTTCGCAGGAATTTTCTGGGAAATCTTGGCGACGATTTTATCGTGTACGAAAAAGCGCCGCGCTCTGCAACCCTGGAGGAGTTGAACGCCGGGCCTGCGCTTTTTCTGGTTGGGTCTCCAAATCCGGAGGAGCTCGCGCGAGCGGTCAAGGCTGCATCTTCTCTCCTGCCCATCCCCGCCAGCGATTCCAAAACAGACGAAAGAGAGTTTCTAGGCCGCAAAGTGTATTCGATTCCACTCCCCTCAATGCCATCTGTGAGTGGAGCGACACCGGTTCGGCGCTCCTTCAGCTTCGCCGCGGCTAGTGGCTATCTCGTCCTCTCGACGGACGTCGCGATGCTGGAAGAATTCATTCGCGGCGAGAATTCCGGAGGCAAACGACTTCGCGAAACGAACGGTCTTGGAGAAGCCGCGCAACGGGTGGACGGAATGGCAGGCGGATTTTTTGGCTATGAAAACCAGCGTGAGAATCTCCGGGTGACTTTGGAGACGCTCAAGAACGACATGGCGCGAATCGAGCAGATGTTCGCTCTCGGCTCGGGCGGGCGAAGCGGTTCGAAATCAATATCGGACTGGATCGATCTTAGCTTGTTGCCGCCCTTCGAAACGATCTCCAAGTACTTTCACTTTATCGTTTACAGCGGAGGGACCACGTCTCAGGGCCTGACGTGGAAGCTTTTTGCTCCGGCACCGCCGCCTCCGCCGTAGGGATTGCTTTTCCGCGTTACTGTTCACTCTTGCGGATAGAGGATAATCCGGTCGTGAACGAGCACTACCAAATCGTTCTTTTTGTCGTTATTGAAGTCTGCGATCAAAGCCTCCCGAGGTTCGGCTGAAGCAATTCCGCGGTTTCGAAAAGTTCGTTCCTCAAAGACTTGCCACCGGTTTGAGGGAACAAGTTTGTGCGGTGATTCGTAGGTCACGATATCCAGGTAGTTCTTGCCCGTTTCGAGGAAAACAAGATCCTTGCGTCCATCGTTGTTCAGGTCTCCCGAAATCACATCGTGGAGATACGCGTTCTTGATAGGGGATTCGTAACCATCCAGCTCGGAGAAGTCCCAGCGGCCTCCTTGAAAGGTGATGCGGCCAATCGCGTTCACACCGATCAGCGCGAGACTGTTCTGTTCGCGGCCTCCGAATCCGATTGCCTGGAGACTTGTGAAGTCGCTCACCGGCAATGGAAGATTCCGCGTCACTTGCCAGACCCCGGAGCTGTCCCGAGTGCAAATCGTTAATAACTTTCGTTCTGTGTCCAACAGAAAAAGAGAGCCGGTTTTGTTTCCGGCGACTGCGAGCGTCGCGCCCGCCTGTATTTGGGAGTTGCCCGCGACTCCATTGATCTGGTCCACGACTGTGAACCCCCATTTGTTTTGTTGTTCTCCGGTGGCAGACGATTCAACCGTAACTGCGCGAATGAAATTCCGTTGCGCCAGAAGCAGTTCATTCTTGCCGTCTCCATTCACGTCGGCTTGGCTGATCCACGGCAGGTCGGTATTTCCTCCGGGAGGGGCAATATCTTGTTCTTCAAACGTTCCGTCGGATACCTGCATGAGAACCTTTACCTTTTCGTAAGGAATGAGAATAACCAGGTCGTTCCGTCCGTCTTGGTTCAGGTCCGATATCAACACGGACTTGGGATTCGATCTAAATCGATCGCTTAACGCTTGTTTTCGATTCTCACCGTTGAACCGAAGAATTTGCAGAGAGCGCTTTCCCTCCTCATCCGCGACGACGGTGACTACCGGCGGTTCTCCTGGGTGAATGATTCCCACGTCCATGCGAAGGGGGTGGCCCGCAACAGACAGGAGTTTTGGAAATGGGATTCGCCCTGTCGATTCGTATCGGGTTACTCCGATCTGCCGTTCATCCAGGCTGAGCAGGAAGATGTCCGGATGCCCGTCAAGGTCCCAATCGGCGACCCTCAGTTCGCTCACGCCGCTCAGAGTGGGGAAGGTTTGCGGTGAATCCAGTGAACCGTTCGGCAACTGCAGGTACGCGGAAAGCTGGCCGTTCTCAGGTTCCGCCACGAGCAGGTCGGTGAGCCCGTCGCGGTTAATATCCGCGAAGACAATCCCTCGTTCGGTCTTTGTGGTTCGATTTAGAGCGAACAGGTCGAATCGTTCGTGTTTCCACCCACCCAACTCCGAACCGGACTCCGCCTCTTTGAAATGGGATATTTGCGCCCGCCCTGATTTCTGCGCGATCGTGATGACTTCGGCCCTGCGGTCGCCGTCTAAATCCTCCGCCCAGTACGAGCGAATCGGCGGCAGGGGAAAATGAATCTCCGGTCCCAAATGTCCGTTCGGCGCTTGAAGGCGGAATCGAAATGGATTGGGGCTGTCCCAATTCACAAGTAGCAGATCATCCAGTCCGTCTCCCTGAACATCGAGGATCTGGGCCGCTTGAATTGTTCCTGAGTAAGGAATTCTCGACGGCTCGGCCAGGGAATGATCCTGTTCTTGCCTCAGCCAGTAGATATGATTCTCCGCGAGGAGGAATAGATCGGTCCGGTGATCTCCGTTCAGGTCCCCCGTTGTAAGGGCATTCGGATTGAGAAGCCCGTCGGTCAGAGGCCATTGCTTTGGCGAACTCCAGACCCGGTTGCCTTCGTTATATTGAACAACCAATTCCTTGGGTTCGCCGTAATAAGCAAAGTCGGGCAACCCGTCTCCATTCAAATCCGCTACAACAATCGAAGAAATTCGTTTCTCGGATGCAATGGACTCGATCTTGAAACGTGAGTCGGAGGGCAATTCATTGATTTCGCGCTTTTGCCGGAGTTCGGGCAAATCGACGGAATTCGTGTTGCCAGTTTGATTGAAAAGCAACGTGATCTTGGACCTCAAATTGTTCACGACCATCAAGTCCTCAAGGCCGTCTCCATCCAGATCAGCGGATCGCAGATGCGAAATCAGGTAATCGACCGGGAAAATTTCTTTCCCGGAAAATCCGAACTCGTGGGAAGCGGCTTCGGCTTTGCTGGACACCGAGATTGCCAGGGCGATCCAGAAACCTGCAATAGTTAGGTGGAATGTGAGGTTGTGTCGGGTCCGCGCATACATAGATTGGAGCCGCAAAACTGGCAGTCTGGCGACGCTTTGGCCAGATTATTCGCCCAGCAGATGGATAGCGACTCGGCGTGTGTGCGGATGCGTTCGGTGCTCCCAGAGGAAAATCCCCTGCCACGTTCCCAAGACCAGCCGGTCAGCGGCGATCGGAATGCTCAAGTTGACGGTTGTCAAAGCGGTCCGGACATGGGCGGGCATATCATCTTCGCCCTCCGCTGTATGGCGAAATAATCTGTCTCCGTCTGGAACCAGCCGTGAAAAGAAGCGCTCCAAGTCGCGCCGAACCTCCGGATCCGCGTTCTCTTGAATCAGCAAGGATGCGGATGTGTGAAGGACATGGACGGTGGCGAGACCCGATTGGATTCCCGATTCGGAAACAAGCGACTGGATTTCGCCGGTCAATTCGTAAAATCCGCGTCCGCGCGTGTTTACCTTTAAGTCGTGTAGAGATTGTCGCATCACACCGGAAGGATGCGGATCGTGACGGCGAAGAATCCAAGCCCCGCCGCCGGTTCGACGTAGAGGTTGAGATAATCGTCAGCGCCGCTGACAAAGGAGCGATTCAGCGGCGCTTCCGGGGTCAAAGAGAATTGAACGTTCCGCCAATCATCGGTCTTCGACGCTCTGAACACGACTTCATATTCGAGATGGGCAAACGCCAGAAATCTTAGTTGGAGTCTGAACTCCGCGCCGGGGAGGGTTCTCACCAAGGATCCTTCAATTTCATGAGGCAGATCGGGCAGTTCGATGGACAGAGTGTTGATACCGTCGAATTGGATCGGATACTGGAGAAGCGGAAAGAAAGCCGGTCCCGCGGTTCTGCGTCCGTCGATCGCGTATCTGGACCCGTGACACGGGCAGACGCAGGCGCCGGATTCTTTGCTATAAGGCCGGACAGCACAGCCCGCGTGCGTGCACTCTGAAAGGAGCGCGTAGAATTGGCCTTGGGTCGCGCGGTTGATCAGAATCGGATACAGAAGGCCCAACGGATTGTTTGCGGTCAGCGCGCTTGTGCCGATTCGAACTGAGCCAAAATCATTTTGCAGCGCAGGGAAATCACTTAGCCGCAGACGCATCATCCCGAATGTCGGGCGTTTGGGCGGTTTAATTTCAGCAAGAAGCGTCCCGTTCCAATCGGCTGTCAACACCCTTGAGTAGGCTGCCAGCAGCAAGAATCGCTTTACGAACTGCCGGCGAGGTTCACCGGGTCGCGGCAATCGCATATGGAATTAATGAATCTCTTTGAGAGCCTTGATCAGTTCTGCGCTTGGGTGCCTCTCCCGGTAACCATCATGCCCGAGTTTGGCTCGGATCATTCCCTTTTGATCAAGCACGAAGGTCATCGGATAGGGTACACCGTCGATGCGGCCTCCGGCGGCTTCTTTGTTCCGAATTCCGTAGCCGTCGATTGTCTTGCTCCCGGTATCGGAAAGGAGAGGGTAGGTGATTTGATGCTTTGCTGCGGCGCGTTTGAGGGTTTCAGTGGAGTCATAGCTAATCCCGACCAAAGTAGTCCCATCCGCCTCAATCCCTTTCAAATTTGATTGCAGTTCAACTAACTGCGTTCGGCAGAATGGTCACCAATCCGCGGATCGATAAAACACCAATGCGACCTTCCCCCGGTTAAGGAGGGAGCTGAGCGTGTGCTCTTTGCCGGCTTGGTCTTTCAATGTGAAGTCCGGAGCCTTTGTGCCAACGGCTAGACCGGCCAATTTTGAATCTTGCGCTTGAACGCTGTTCGAAAACACCAGCAGTCCTGCCACAGATAGAGCGAGCGGGATGAATCTTCTAATTCTCATAAAAGGGACTTGGTGGGTGTAGGATAATCAAATCGGGTTTCTATTCCAGAAAAAAAGAAGCGCAGAATGAATGCAGGGGCGCATATTCCAAATGAGGACAGGCACGAATCGGAGCCATGAACCCATTTTGGGTGGGGCGACACTCTGTGGAGCTGACCTTCCTCATGCGCTCAAACAAAGTCAGGGCTCCACAGAGTGTCGCCCCACCGAGATTACGGAAGAACGGTCTCTTTCCATGTCTGTCCCCATTCGGATGCAGCCCTGGAACGTCGTGAACCGCATCCCCACGTTGCGGGTTCGGAGCCGGTGCATCTCCGAGTTGCTGGCGGAGTTGCACCGTGCAATCGGACCGCGGCTTGTCTCAAGCCGCAGCGATCCCGATTCGATCTCAACGGTTACGGTTCGCTGGAAGGGCTTTCGGACCCCTGGATAATAATGACGGTTCCAGAGCTCGAAGACGGCGCGGTATTATAGACGTAACTCACGTCGAGCGCCTTTTCGATCCGGAGCTTTGCTTCCGCCAAGTGCGCTTCACTATAGGAGTCGAGTTTTCCTTTCTGTTCTTCCAGCACGGTTCCAACCTGCAATTTTAGACGGCGAAGCTGATTGAGAGCCAGATTCGAGACAGGCTTATGCGACGCGCTTCGCCACGTATTGGGAACACTCAGATGGATCAGCCGGTCCAGATGCTCCCGCTGAAGGTTCCGTTTGAGACTGGAGATCATCGGTTTGCGGGACGTGAAATCTCGTTCCCCTGGGTTAAGAACTTCGTTCCAAACCGCCTTGTGAATACTGTCGAAGATCTCTGGAAGAGTCACCATGTCCAGGTCGGCGGGCGCCAGAAACTCATTATCGTAAACCCGGCCCAGAGTCGTGGGATTCATGAGCATGGTCAGGACCGAGGCTTGGATTCCCATGATTCGATCATGGACCGGCCACGTTGAGTCCTGCATTGCCTGCGAGAATTCGTCCAGCCATTTGTCCGTAGTGAAGTGTTGGAGAAGCTCCGGTGTCAGACCGTAAGCGTCGTCCTGGAATGTGTTGGCGCAAACGAACTGAAAGGCTTCGCGCTGATCTTTGGCGGGAACAACTTGGAGCGGTATTCTGCCGTTGGGATCGCCCTTTTTGTCGCGGTTCACAAACGCGCCCCCCACCCAGTTCGCCATCATGCTGACGGCGCGGGTTTGCACGGCGAGTGTCATTTCGTAGCCGTAACGCGCGCGCGACCAGCTTTGTCCGTCTTTCACAAACTTGTCCAGAATCCGCCCGCGATGGAACTTCGCAAGTTCCATTTGCCGGTTTGCGTACGCGAGCGGATCGGCCGCGAAATCGTAGCGCCGGGCAAATGGATCCGGCCCGTACGTGTCCTCATCAGTGGCATACTGCAACTCGGGTTCGGACACCCTCGATAGGATCTTCTTCATGTCCTCCGGTTTATCACTTAGCGTGTAGCCGTATTCGATCGCCCACATGTCGTAAGGCCCGATATTGGTCATGGCATAGTCACCCTGTGGGTCGTCCTTTTTGATTCGGAACATGTTCACTGGTAGATAATCCATGACAGAACCGGCGAGCGCCTTTTTCCCTTTGACCTCATCGCTATTGATCTTCTCGAGAGAGTAAATGCTTGAGGCCTTGAAATTGTGGCGGAGGCCCAGCGTGTGCCCGACTTCATGAGCGACCAATTCGGCAATCAGCGGGCCCACAAACCATTCCGGCACGCCGTCCAGCATCTCTTCTTTCTTCTCAGGTTCCTTCTTCTTATCTTTGTCATCCTTTGCATCGCCTTTCCCGGTTTCGTCAGCGTCCGCCCCAAATTCAGTGCTCAAAAGATCCATAGAAAAACGCATCATGGCCATATCGAGAGCTTTGAAATCCGCCGCTCGGCAAAATCCATTCACCTGGCTCGTTCGTCCAATTAAACCGTCGAATTCGTTGACTCCGATGAAAGCGGGATCCGTCGCCGCGAGAGAATGACCACCGTAGGCCTGCGGTCCTTTCTTGAGAATCTCGGCGACGAGACTGTCCCGCGACGCGGCCGGCGCAAGGCGCACTCGGGGATCCCATTGCGGATAAGTCTTCAACCAGGCGAGCGTCTCCGGAGCGAAGCCTTCCATAGCCAATTCGGGCAATACTTCGTTGAACTGCCGCCAATAGTGCCGTATCCAACCGTCTGTCAGAATGATGTCCGCATCCAGGATTTCTCCTGTCAGCGGGTTGACGCGGCTCGGGCCGATTGCGGTGCCGATGTTGTTGTTCAACCATCGGACGAAGTTGTATCGAACATCCTCGGGATCTTTCTCCATGTGCGCCTTTGTCGCCGCGTCTTGGTAATAGACCTCAATGGCGTTTGCCAAACCGACATTCTCAAACGCCTTGTTCCAAAGAAGGATTCCTTCCCGCACCCAGCGCCGATAGCGGATCGGAGTGGTGTGCTCAATATAGAAAATGATCGGGTCTTTCACCGGACTGACCTTCAGTGAGGCATCCGCTTTTTCGAGGTGCCAGCGATTGATATACCGGGCACGGCTGTCGTCTTCTTTGTACTGGCCCAAGTCGAGAAAACTTGTCGTGAAGAAGCCGACCCGCTCGTCCGGCTTTCGTGTCTTGAATCGCGGATTGATCGGGATTTCGCTGATCGAGTAGTGAAGCGTCTTGAATGTCCCGTTCACCATCGGGATCTCGAAGGCGAGCTCTATGTTTCCAGGAAAGGCTTTCGCGGTGACGATTCGAGCCAGGGGCTTCTTCGCCGTCCTCAATGTCGGGCCAAAGAACTGTTCGGCTTGGCCGACCAGCAGCGCGTCCAGATCAATCATCGGTCCCCATTGTGGTTTCAAGCTGAGAATCGGCAAATCCGCGATGAGACGGTCCGTGAACAAGCGGCTGACGGACGCTTTGGATTCGTTGTCGCCGGTGGATCGTGTTCCGACGTTTTCCTCGATCAGAAGCATGCGATCGCCCTGGCGCCGCCAATAGACATACGCTTCGCCGGCCTGAAGCCCTGCGTATCGCTCGCCGCTCGCGACCGTCAAAGCGATGAAGAATTTCTTTTGCTCGACTCCCGGCGGCAGGGCCGCGATGACTTGATTGTCGTTCGTGCGAGTCCAAAGCGAGAGCAGACTTCGGGCGTTGTCGATCGTCGAGATGACCTCCGAATAATCCTTAAGAACCTCGGTGAACGGTGGGAATTGCGGTTTCGGCGCCGGGGGCTGCGGCGTCGTGGCGGGGGGAGCTGCGGGCGGGGGCGGTGTGGGTTGCGGTTGTGGTGCCGGCTGTGCGACCAGTTCCAAAACCAGCCCGAGACCGGTGGCTAAAAGGCACATGGCTTTTGCAATAGGATTTCTCATAAGTCTTAAAACGTTATCTGCCTGGTTGACATTTTGCTGGTCCGGTTCCTGCCAACCGGATTTGCCTTCCAAAATCGGAATACACACGGTGTGGATTCACCGGAGTACCGAATTGCTAAATTGGGCCGACTATACGGCGGCGCGTGACACTTGTCCACAGGACGGTTCACGCGGAAGGGCGAATGGGCGCTCCGAATGAGGATCGTTCTATCTTGGGAAAGATCGATGAGATTGGTTTTTCAGCATCCTGATCGGTTGATCGGGCACTTTTCATAACGGTGGGGCGACAGTCTCTGGAGCCCTGCTCAACCCTGCGGCGAAAAATCCGAACG